>JAGCWT010000203.1 GCA_017961705.1 Treponema sp. | reverse complement strand
GAGCTACTGCCCTAAGATTTGGCTTGCAGAACACCAGAAAGCGCACCAGGCAACTTTCAAGACCATCCGGCAAAACCCAGCGGAAAACCGCCTATCTTAGCTGCACAAAACTAATTCATGCAGATAAAAACCAAAATTATTTTACCTTTGTTTCTTTGTGCAAGATTTCCTTGCGGCAGAAAGGACAATACTTATTCTTTTCCATCTTGCCAGTTATATTCTTGCGGTTCTTGTATGTTGTATAGTTCTTGCGCTTGCATTCTGTACACTGCAAAGCGATGATTTCCACGGCCGTCTTTTTCTTGCTTGCCATTTTATTAGCTCCTTATATTATTTAGAAAAGCTCCCGAGCGGAATCGGACCGCTGACCTCATCGTTACCAACGATGTGCTCTACCGACTGAGCTACAAGAGCAATCATTGCGCACTTATATAGTGATTGCGTTCTAAAAATATATAAAATTCAAAAGATTATGTCAAGCGGAATTTACGAATTTACACAGGCGAAAATCAAAAATTCCAGCGGAATAATTCAATTTTCTTTCTGGACGATGCCTTTATGGACGAAGTCTTATGGACGCAGTCCTACTTGCTCTACCATTATACCCCTTGGCTAATCCGAGAGTCCATGCCTATGCGCCACCGCTGTTCCGCCGAAAAACAAGGAGCGCCATGGAGGGCGCGTTATATGTTATAGAAGAAAACTTACAAGTTTTTGAAAAAAACTTGCGTGAAAAAAATTGCAAGGAGGCAATTTTTTTCACATAGCGGCGTAGGTTTATGAGTCCCAATCCCCCAACAAGAAGCGCCATGGTTCAAGCGAGGTGGCAGATTTGCACAGGGAAAGCCTACATTCCCTTAAAGCAGAGGTCAACCTCAAAAGTACCGTGCTTTGTATAGAAGGGAACGGCTATGATTTTTGCAGACCGCGGCCAGGGAATAACGTGGTTTTCTCCGTAGCGGATGTCTGGTGCGGAAACGGATATTTCCTTGTCCTTTATGGCAGAAACGGCGTTACCTGTAATGATGTTTGCAAATTCACTTACAAGGCCTTTTTCCATTTCTTCCAGTTCTTCCGGAGAGCTAACTTCCATGTTTGACAGCTTAATCATCTTTGCGGCCAGAATCTTGTGCAGGCGGAAGGCAACTATGCCAGTCTCGTCTCCGGACACCGCAACAAGCCCCGAAATTTCCCATGAGTGCTGAGAAATTGGGTTAAGCAGATAAGGCTGCTTGTGCTGAGGAACTATATTGAACATTGTAACAAAGGCTTCCTCGCATGCGCTGAGGAAAGGATTAAGAAAAGAAGCTTCCATAACAAATATTATAAGCCTAATTTAAATATAATGCAAATTTGTAATGTAAATTATCAAGGGCGGGCCCTTGGACCCCAATCTTGGAGGGGGAAAACCAGCTCAAAGTCCGAAGCCCGCAGGTTTTCCCCCTCCAAACCACCCCCTTTCTTTGGGCACGGCTTAGGGCTTCCGCCCTAAGAACCCAACCTTGGTATTAAATAAACGTCTCTTTGCAGAATACAATTTTTTTCTTCATTGCCAATAATCATCAAGCCATGGATGCGTGGCTGTTTGAAAGGAAGACAAAATTTAGTGGGCGCTGCCGCTTTGGGTGAAGAGGGTGTTGGGGGGGACGGATTTTGTTACCCAGGTGTTGCCTCCTATGGTACTGCCGGCTCCTATTACGGTTTCTCCGCCCAAAATAGTGGCGTTTGCGTAGATTGTAACGTTATCTTCTATAGTAGGGTGTCTTTTTTTGTCCATAAGCTCTTTTTTTACGCTTAGGGCGCCAAGGGTTACACCCTGGTAGATTTTTACGTTGTTGCCGATTACGCAGGTTTCGCCTATTACAACGCCTGTTCCGTGGTCAATAAAGAAGCTTTCGCCAATTTCTGCGCCGGGGTTTATGTCTATTCCGGTCTTACCGTGGGCATGCTCGCTCATGATTCTGGGGATTACAGGAACACCGGACTTGCAGAGGAAGTGGGCTATGCGGTAGGTTGTGATGGCTTCCAAACATGGATAGGAAACAATTACCTCTTCCGTGGACTTTGCGGCCGGGTCACCAATGTAGGCAGCCTGAACATCAAGGCCTATCTTGCGGCGGAGTTCTGGAATTTCTTCTATTAAAGCGCGGCTCGTCTGTTCAGCAAGGGCAAAGCAGTGGGTCTTTTTTACGGAGTCGTCCTGGATTACGTAAACCAGGGCTTTTTTTATCTCTCTGGTAAGCATGGAAATTATGCGGTTAACGCGCTCCCCTGTTACAAAGCGGAGGGTCATGGAATCCAGTTCTTCTGCAACGCGGAATCCGGGAAAGATAAGGCTCTGTATGTCACGCAGAACGTTTACGACGTTTTCGCGGTTGGGAAAGTCGTTTGCTTCCTCCAGATTTATGCCGCCGTATTTTTCGTAGGATTTAAGTATCTTGTCTATTGCGTTGTCTATTGAATTCATGGGTTTTTCCTTGGGCTTGCCGCCACTTGCATTTTGTTATGTTTAATCTACTGATTTTGTGGGAAAAAAGCAAGCAAGCCGGGAATCAGTTTCGTGCCTTTGCAAACAAGACCGGACATTACAGAATGGGTCCCAGTTACGGAAAAAATCAAGGAATCCTCCCTAAAGGGGCCCTCCTTGCTTTTTTTCTACGTCCCATTCTGTAATGTCCTACAAGTATTATAGAAAACTGATTCCAAATGCTTTACATAAGAATAATTTCCATTCGTTACGCGCAAATGGATTTTAAGCCATACTTCGCTTCCGTTGCGCTCAAAATTAAATTTATTTGAGTTCCATCATGCACTTGCCCCTACCAATCCACACGAAACTGATTTCTGGCGCTTTGTGCAAACAAGACCGGACATTACAGAATGGGTCCCAGTTACGGAAAAAATCAAGGAATCCTCCCTGAAGGGTCCCTCCTTGCTTTTTTCCTACGTCCCATTCTGTAATGCCCTACAGTTGTTATAGAAAAAAAATGATTTTCGGTGCTTTTCACAAGGATGATTTTTTACAGGGGGATTTGATTGCGGGCAAAAAAATAGGGGCTGAGAACGACAACGCGCCCACAGCCCCTACGTCCAGAAAACTGGACATCGGAGAGAGTTTATCAGCTTATTTACAAGCTGATTCCCACTTTAACGCAAAAATATTTTTGTGTCAACAGCCTGCAATATTTTTTTAAAGAATTTTTCAGCATACTTACAGAACTTTTTCTTACCTTTTCTTAACATTACTTAACGCAGACGAACCGTCAGCAAAATGTGCAATTACCACATAACACATACCGCTTTCTATCTTTTCTACAG
>JAGCWT010000202.1 GCA_017961705.1 Treponema sp. | reverse complement strand
CTTGTTGCATTTATGCTGACCTTTGTAGAGGAGTTGACATAGATTTCGTTTGAAGCTGCCTGTCCAGAAGAAGACTGGGATGCTGCCTGAGCTGCCGCCTGTTCTGCACGGCGGGCTGCCTCTTCTGCTGCACGGCGGGCTTCTTCCGCTGCCCTGTTTGCTGCTTCCTCTGCCTGTCTGCGGCGGGCTTCCTCTGCTGCTTCCTGGGCACGGCGGGCTTCTGCTGCTGCCTGTTCTGCGCGGCGGGCTGCATCAAGCAATTCCTGAGTCCTGCGGTTTTCTGCCTCGATTCTTGCCCTTTCTGCCTCTTCTGCTGCACGGCGGGCATTTTCCTCTGCCTGCTGGGCACGGCGAAGTTCTGCACGGAGGGCTGCCTCTTCTGCTGCCTGCTGCCTTGCAAAAGCCACTGCTTCCCTGCGGGCCTGTTCTTCTGCCCTGGCACGCTCAATGTCATCGTCCCTCTGCCTCTTAAGGTATTCAACGCTAATTCCGCGCGAGGTGTCTGCAACATAAACGATGAATGTAAAATAATATGCGGATGAACAATAAGCCGTTACAGCCGTATAGCCGCTTCGCAAACCGGTAATTGTGTACCTGGAAGGGTCGGATGCGCTCTGGGTTACGGACGCAACAGTGCTGTCGTCTACCCTGATGGTAACCGGATAGCCGTTGTCTATCGGATCAGAAGTCGCGTTAAAAGAAAAGCGCAGGTCGCCACTGGTAATGTCCATGGGAACAATCGTGGAGCGTCCCGTAAAAATCTGATCATCTGAGGAAACAATGATACCCCTCAAATCCCAAAGCTGCTTCATAGAAGAACAGGCTACAAGCACCAGCACCAAAGCCGAGCTTAATAATACCGTAAGCATCTTTATTTTCTTTTGCATGAGCGAACTCCTGTAGGCAAGCGGCGGTCAATCCGGCAGAAAAAACAGCGGATAAAATCCCTTTTGCCATTTTTTTATACAAAACCACATTTATGTGCAAGCCAAAAAACAAAACGTTTAAGGCTGGCATTAACTTACGAAAACTTGTAAAAAGCTAAAATTGAACTCTCTTGGAAAAGGCGGCAAAAGTACAGCTGCAAGGGAAGGCTTAAAAACTAAAGCTTTTGGAGCTTTCCTATAAAAAGAAACAAAATATAGCTTTAAAGTTACAGGTTCAATTTCGAGTTTCCGTAGTGCAGCAGAAAAATTGGCGGAAGCGATTTTTGAACCGAAAAAAATTCTGCACACACGGTATAGCAAGTGCGTTTACCGTGCCCGAAGGGAAAGCGCGGAAGCCTTTTTTCGGGGCAAAAACCGCTGGGAGCCAATTTTTCTGCTGCAAACATAAAACTCGAAGTTTGCCCTTACACAAATTATGGTAGCACAGTATCCCCCATTTGTAAAGAAAAAGAAAATAATCTTAAAATCACTGCAACCTACGCGGGATTGGAGGGGCGGCGCAGCCGTTGCGTTAGCAATGGAGGCGAAAGCCGGAACCCCGCAAAGCCCGTAAAAAATGGCAAGATCTCGACCCCGCAAAAAACGGATGGTAGAGCAAACAGGACTTCGTCCATAAAGTCTACGTCCAAAAAAACAGAAAAAAAAAACACACTGGACTTTTTTGCAAAAACAGGCTATTGTATTGACCATGGCAGAAGGCAGGAAAATTATTGCGCAGAACAAAAAGGCGCACTTCAACTATTCTATAGAAGACAGCATCGAATGCGGCATAGCCCTGGAAGGCACGGAAGTAAAATCCGTAAAGATGGGCAACGTGTCTTTTGCGGACAGTTTTGCCCTAATAGAAAACGGCGAGGTATGGGTACAGAATTTCCACATAGTCGAATACGCATTTTCCTCGGTCTTTAACCACAACCCAGACAGAAAAAAGAAGCTCCTGCTCCACAGGGAAGAAATAAAGCGGCTGCAGCGCAAGGTGGACGAAAAAGGGTACACTTTAATCCCCCTGGACTTCTACCTAAAAAATGGCCGCGTAAAGCTAACGCTGGGTGTTTGCAAAGGAAAGAAACTCTTTGACAAGCGGGCAGACATAAAAGAGCGCGACGTAAAGCGTGACCTTGCCCGTGAATTCCGAAAGGGTTTGCAGGACTAGCCGTAACCCAGAACTTGATTCAGGGTCTATATTCATTTCTTTTGGGCGGCACTTTTATGGTTATACATCTGTATCTTAAAAGAAGCCCTCATGCCCCGTGTTAGGGCTTTCCGGGGTTCCGCCTTTCGGCTCCATTGCTAGCGCAACGAGTTGCAAGCAACTCGCCCCTACAATCCCGGCCGCGCTTTTATATGCTAACGGCACCCTGGCGCACAACGGCAATCTTGCCACATTCAACCTTTACAATCGTAGAGGGTACAGCCCCCTTCTTGTCTCCGTCGCAAACAAAAAGGTCAACTTCCCCGCCAAACTCGCTCCGGATTGCATCTTCAGAGTCAAGTACGGGAGAGCCGCTTCTGTTAACGCTTGTGCTGTAGAGAGGACGGCCAGTTTCTTCTATGAGTTTTCTAAGCCATTGGTCTCCGGGGCAGCGGAATGCAACCGTCTTAAGCTTTGTTTCCAGGGGAGAGTCATTTTTTAGATTTACGATTATTGTTAGGGGACCAGGCCACTTGGAAAGCAAAGAGTCTGGAATGGGGTCATCTGTATACATAAAAATGTCTTGGGGCTTTGCAATTAGGTGGATAAAAGGCTTGTCTTCTCCCCTTCCCTTTATTTTTCTGATTCTTTCATCTGTACCCAAGAAAGGCTGTTTTTTAAGGTCTGCTGCGGCACTAAAGCCGTAAACTGTATCCGTTGGAAGGACCGCAACCCCGCCGCTTTTCATGCAGTCAAGCGCAAGGTTCAAACTGTCACCGTCACTTTTGACTGTCTCTTTCATGCAGGGATGCCTTTTAATTCGTCATAGTATTTTTTTTTGCTGCCAACTTTTAGGAGACCGCGCGTATAGTCAAGCAGGAGCAGCAGGCTGTAGACAAGCGCAAAAACGGCAAGCCCAACGCCCTTGCAGTACATTTCCGGGACATACTTTGACTCTTCGTGCTTTACAACTGAACCTGCGTCGAATATCTGGGTTTCGCGGACAGTAAGCCCGTTTATCTTTACTATCTTTTCGCCTTCCTGAACATAGCCAAGCTTACGGGCATAGGCTGCTATTACGTCCATGTCTTTTTGCAGAGCGACTTTTTCCAGGCTGAGTTCTTCATACGTTTTTTCTATGGATGCTGTGTTTGCGCTAAGAATCCTTTTCTGTTCCAAAAGCTGGTTTCTTGCCCACACACCGTCCCTTCCCGCAAACATGGAAACCATAACATAAAATAATGTTCCCAGGCATGATGCGGCAAGAAATCTGAATCGTGTCATTATAAAATCATTTTCGGCAAGTCAGGCCAATTTCTGAACCCGGAAATCAATTTTGTCTTCCATATCAAAAAAATACCTACAGGAATCAGTTTTGTGTTCCGCGGAAGTCAAAGACAGCTGAACCCCGCATGGCTTGAAACTTCGTTGCGGGTACGGAGCGGAACACAAAACTGATTTCCATTAAAATTGACATACCACATTCATTTTTTAGCCATTTTTGCCGATAATTGAAAAGTCAAAATATAGACGTGTTTGGAAAATGCGGTCACAATCAGACAAGCGTTGTCCTGCGCCTTATATGAATCTATAAATCAAACCGGTACTGCCAATCGGGAACAGCAAGGAAGCTGCCCTCTGTACCGCAACTTATAAAGGGGTTTTAGATGGAGAAAGACACAGACTCAAACAGCGAGCTTAACAAGTATGGCGTCTGGATAAAAACGCCACCGCGAACAGCCAAGGAAGGTGACGTGGAAATGCTTGCCCCCGCAGAAGGAGAAGTGGAAGTTGCAGACCAGGACTACTCTATGCCCGACTTCAAATTCCTCAATGACCAGGCTGAACTTGCCGCCGCTGCAGACGCAATGGATGACGAAGACCAGCCTCTAAAAGACATTGAGCTTCCGCCAGACATAGTCATTCCGTCCCAAGACACAGACTTGGATCTGCCCTCTTTTGACGATGATTTTCCAGATACCCAAGATCCTATACAAGACCCTTTAGCTGATGAGACATTGGCCAACGAGTCTTCTGATGACACTTTTGTTGAAGAGCCCACAGTTGTTGATGAGCCCACTTTTGTTGACGAGCCCACAGTTGCCGATGAGCCTTTGGCAGACGAGACCTCCGTTGAAGAAGCAGAAGCAAACGAGCCATTGCCAGAAGAAAATATAATAAAAGAAGAAAGCGCATCCTCCAGCGACCCGGAAACAGACGGCCTGAATTTTGAGACAATTCCAACAGAAGACATTTCCGTGGAAGAAGAAGGAAGCAACATCCTTGACGACGGCATTACAACAGAGATAGACGTAAACTCATTCATGGATGAATCTGCACCCGTAAAAAGGGAAGCAAGCGAGGACGAAGAAGTTTCCATTGATGACTTTCTTGACGGTTCATCCTCCACGCCAGACGGTGATGTTTCCATAAATGAATTCATAAGCAGCAACAGCACAAACCCGATTGGAGAACAGGACAACTTTGTTCCGGACGGAGAAATTTCCCTAGACGCCTTCCTTGATTCCCCAATTGAATCTTCGCAGACCGAGCAGAAGCAGGAAGAAGAAGTCTACGATGACCCAATAGACATAGACCTTTCCTTTGACGACACCCTAAAAGTGGAGACGGAAGAAAACTCAGAGCTGGACGACATTCTGGACGACTTTACATCACAGGATTCTTCCAGTGTACCTTCCTCAGGCACAGGTGAATCTGTAGACATGGATTCATTCTTTTCTGACGACAGCAGCCAAAAGGAATCCGGTGCCGCCCCAAAGAAAACAGTCTCTATGGAAGACACAACGGAAGCCATATCCGCTGACGATTTTGACAGCATGTTTGCCCCGTCAGATTCAGGAGAAGGCCAGAGCCAAAGCGTAGACATTTCAGACTTTGGAATCAGTGAAGACGAGGTAAAGAGCGCCGCAAAGGAAGTGCCTCAGAAAAAGCCCGACTTTGACCTTAAGGTTTCTACAGACGGCAGTTTGGAAGAAAACTCCGCAGAAGGCATTGCCCAGGAAACAGAAGACGACAATATTTCCATCTTCATGGATGACACTTCCAAGAACCAGGTTCACAAGAAAGCCCCTGTCAAGACGGAAAACACTGCCCAAGACGACGACTTTGACCTTGACTCACTGCTGGATTCTATAGAAGACGAAAGCGGAAAAACCGTTTCCATAGGGAATGAAGACTCCCCTGCCCCAGCAGACCAAGCCACTTCTGAATCAAGCGCAAGTGACGAAACCCTAGCCCAAAGCGATTTTGGCGACGCAGAAGAAACCGCTGTAGACGATGACGCAACTTTAGCAGAAGGCGGTGACGAAACCCTAGCCCAAAGCGATTTTGGCGCAACGGAAGACACAGTTGCAGAAGAAGGTGGTGAAGAAACCTTTCCGCAACCGGACGTTTTCGACCAAAGCGAATTCGTCCCGGACGAGGACAATGCCCTAGGCCAAGACTTTAAGGAAGAAGACCAGACCTTTCCCCAAGAAGAAGCCTCAGGACAAGCAGACGAAAGCCTAACTGAAGCTTCTGAAGAAGGAAGCACGGAAGAAGATGCAACCCTTGCAGACCCGGCAGCGGAAGACGCAACTGTAGCCCAAGAAGAAAGCACAGAAAGCTTTTCCGAACCGGACGTTTTTGAGGGAACAGAATTTCTTCCGGAAGAAGACAATGCGGTAAGCCTTAATTTTAAGGAAGCGGGACAGGAAAAAAGCCTTCCCCAAGAAAGTGAGGACGCAGGCGGAGAAAAGGACGCAAAGGACGAATTCAACCCTTTTTCCGAAGAAACAGTAGAGACAGTCTTTGAGGAAGCAGACCTTGAAGACCCGTCCCTACCCAGCCCCGTCAGCGAAGACACAATCTCCTACAGCACGGAAGAGGCAAAGGCCCCGCTGGATGGAGAAAACATAAGCATTGCTTCATTCCTAGGTTCAGAGGATTTTGATGACCCCATAGACTCCATGGTCCAAAAGGAACTCAAAGTTCAGGCCGAAGAAGAAGAAGAAAAATTAAAAAAAGATATTGACGAATCTGCAAATTCAGTTGAAAATAGTACTATAGATAACGAAGGAGTAGAGCCGGAAACTACGGGAGAAGGAAATATGGACAATGCAATTGACAACAACGAACTGCTAACTCAGATTGTTGACGACCTCAAAGAAGTCAAGAACGAAATTAGCAACTTAAAATCAGAGTTTGAGGAATTCAAACGAAACGGAGCCGGTTCTGAATCTGAAGAAGTAATTGAGCCTGTCGTTGAGGCCATTCCGAATGACGGAGACAAAGGCTTCTTCGGTGACGAAGATGACGACGACACCATTGCCCTTAGCGGAGACGAATTGACCAATATCCTTAGCTCTGCCGAAATGACGTCAGAGAATTCCGACGGTGAACAGGAATTGGAAGCTCCTTCTTCAAGCGCAGATGCCCGGGAATCCGTCCAGACGGAAGAAGACATATTAGGTTCCGCAGAAAGCATGCCGGAAGTTCCGAATGACTACAATCAGGAAGACGCGGACAGCGACGTGGACTTTGGCAACGAATCCCTTGAAGAGCCAAACTTGGACGAAGTGGAAATCAGTTCTTCTGCAGAAGAAGAAGGCGACACTTCTGAAGAGTCAGACGCAGAAGAGGAAATAGAAGTTCCCAAGGTAGACGACATACTTGTTGAATCTTCAAATTCAGACTTCATTGACAACGCCATAACAGGAGACGTTCCAGCCCCGGCAGAAGAAAGCGAGGGTGAATTTACAGAGTCACAGGACTTTGAGGAACCAACCGTTGGCGAGGAAGAGCTTAAGGCAGAAGCCGAAGAGCAGAGCGAAAGACTTGCCGCAGAGCTTTCCGAAGCAGACGACGACAACAGCGAAGACGAAGACTCTTCAGACACAACTCCGGAAATGGACGAGATTCTTGCCACAATCCACCAGGAAAACATGGAAAAGGACAAGATCCATCCAGAAGTTTACAGCGAATCCGAGGAATCGGAAGAATCACCTCTTGAAGAGCCAGTTGCCCCACAGGTTAACGAGCCGGAAAAGGAACTGGACATAGAAGCGCTCAAAACAGAGGCACTAGAAGAATTTGACGAACCGGAAGTCGTAGAAAACGATGACATAGAAAATGAATCCAGCGTAGAAGTTGAATACGTTCCGGCACCCGGCGGAGATCCTTTTGCAAATGAAGAAAAGCCTGAACTTACGGAAGACAACATTGAATTCCTTAAGGAAGACGAAGACGAAAAGATTGAGCCAGGAATAAGCGAAGAGCCTGTAACCAAGGTATTCAACGGATGGGAAAATCCGGACAACAACCCAGATGAAGCCATCTCCGAAGAAGAAGCCGCTACAGAAGGTACAGAAGCAGAAGCTGAAGCCGCAGAAACAGTAGCAGAAGAGCCTGCCCTTGAAGCAAGCGAGCCAGAAGTGGCAGACGAAGTTCCAGGTGCAAGCGGACTTTCTGCCGTGGCACAGGCAAGCAGCGGAGAAAGCTCAGATTCAGATGAAGACCTTTCTTCTGAGTCAGAGGCAATCCCCGAAGAGCTTAAGGAAGAAATAAAGACTGTCCTTTCATACATGGACCAGCTCTTGGAAAACCTTCCCGAAGAAAAGATTGAAGAGTTTGCACGCTCAGAGCAGTTCTCTACATACAAGAAGCTGTTCAAAGAACTGGGATTGTCTTAATTCAAAACAAACAAAGGGTAAAACCCTAAAATAAAGGATAGGCCATATTTTGCAATTGCCATGCAGTTGTACAAAATATGGCCTTTTTTTTGAAGGCTTGAATATGGCGGTAAAAATAGAATTCATTCAAAATGCAAGGGGAATAAAAACTTGCAGCGCGGGCGGAATAAAGCTCCACTCGGCATACAACCCGGAAGTGGAAGCGGAACGTTTTGTCCAGTCCATTGAATGCCCTTTTTTTCCTGAATACATTCTGGTAACAGGCCCTGCCCTTTCCTACTGCCTTCCCTACCTAAAAAAAAGATTCCCGTCAGCAAAGATATGCGCAGTCCGCTACTGCCACGACTTTGATTCTGATAACAATAAATTTTCACGGGTTTTCTACAGCGAAGACAAAAACCTCTGCGAATCACTGTTCAGCTTTATGGGCGAGGAAGGTTTAGCGGCAGCACTTTTTCTTTCCTGGCAGCCAAGCGAAAAGGCCTTTCCAGATGAATACAAGTCAAGCTGGGGAGAAATAAAAAGAGCCGTGCTAAAAAGCAGGGACGTACTTGCAACGCGCGAATATTTTTCCCAACGCTGGGTTAAAAACTGTCTGCGCTTCTGCCTCTTTGCAAACGAAACGGCATTCGTAAAAGAAGGAACAAGCCCTGTCCTAATCTGTGCAAGCGGACCAAGCCTAAAGTCATCGCTTCCAAAGATAAAGGAACTAAGGAAAAACTTTTTTTTAATAGCGGTATCATCGGCACTCTCCCCCCTCCTTGAATTTGGAATAAAGCCCGACCTCTGCATTTCCACGGACGGAGGCTACTGGGCAAAGAGGCACCTTTCATTTTGCGGAGGCAGCATAAAAATTCCAACTGCAATCTCAGCAGAAAGTGCAATGTATGCAAAAGGCATAGAAGAAACACCTCTAGTACCGCTCTCTTACGGAGACGGAATATGCCAGACATTTTTGGAAAGATTTTCATTTAAAAGCCTAAGGGCAAAAAGGAACGGAACCGTAAGCGGAACAGCAGCGGAACTTGCGCTTTCAATCACAAGTTCATCCGTATTTTTCTGCGGACTGGACCTTGCACCTTCCAAAGGATTTTCCCACACCCAGCCAAACAATCTGGAAAAAGACGGTTCTTATTCAGACACAAGGATACGCACAAAAGAAAGCCGACTTGCACCTTCATCTTTTGACTCCCCCGCCCTTTGCATCTACCGCGACTGGTTTGCATCACAGGATTTTGGAGCAAGGCTTTACAGGCTAAGCGCAGGATACCCATACAGCAATTCACTTGGAAAAATAAGGGACGTGGACTGGAACTTCTTTGAAGACTTTGCAAAAAAAAGCGGAGGACATTCACTTCTTCCGCAAATTTCATTCAGCAAATTTGAAATGAAAAAAGAGGACAGGCTTAGCCTAATAGAAGAAATCCTTACCAAAGAAAGGCATTCACCTGAATGGATAAAAGAAGCCCTGCCATCACTTTACATAACGGCATCCCGCAGCGGAAAAGATTTTTTGCCGCAAGAAATAAAAGAAAAGATGGACAAGTTCATAGAGAACGTAAAATGAGCCGCCCTTCCCGGAGGAAATAAAAAATGATTTACAGCGGAACCATAAAATCAAAAAACGGAGATGACATTCCTCTCTTTGCAAACGGAAAACCCATGCACTCAAAATACAACCCTCAGAACGAGGCGGAAGTTTTTGCATCATCCATAAAAAGCGGGGGTCAGGCATTTATTGCAATAGCAGGAATTGGGGCTGCATTCCACATAGAAAGCACAATGAAAAAATTCCCGGAAGCATTCATTCTTGCAATAGAAGCGGATACCGAAAGCCTTGAATTTTGCAAGCAGTTTCCAGCCGTAAAAGAAGCCCTTTCAAGCGGAAGATTTTTGGCATGCACTGCAGAAGATGCTGCAAAAAACATAAGAGAGCGCTACATCCCTTCCCTCTACGGTGACTGCACCTTTATTTGCCAGAGAGCCTGGGAAAACGAGAATTCCACCCTTCTTGCATTCCTAAGGCAGAAAATCATGGAAGAACTAAAAAGAATCTCCCAGGACTATTCTGTACAGGCGCATTTTGGCGGACAGTGGCAGAGGAACATAATAGAAAACCTAAGCACATTCAAGAAAAACCCAAGCCTAAAACTTAACAGCAAGCTTAGGGCAGCAGTTATTGCGGCAGGCCCTTCTCTTGACAAGTCAATGGAAAGACTTTTGCAGCAAAGGGATTCATACTGCATAATTTCTACGGACACGGCACTTGGTAGCCTTTTGCGCAACAAAATAATGCCGGATGCAATAGTAAGCATAGACGCGCAGAGGGTTTCCGCCACACATTTTTTTGCACTGCCACTATTGCAGGGAACAAAGCCTGTCTGTGTCTTTGACATAGCATCCAACAGGAATGCCGTTGAATACGCAAGCTCCCTTGGCTGCCCCATCTACTTTATCCGCAGTGCACACCCATTGGCTTCCCTTGCTTTGGAAGGTACGTCTGTTCCGCTAACGGAAAGCGGCTCTGGAACAGTTACAATAGCGGCATGCGATTTTGCAAGGCAGCAGGGCTTCTGCGAAATAGAGCTTTTTGGAGCGGACTTCTGCTATTCGGAAGGAAAGCCCTACGCAAAGGGAACATACCTTGAGCCAAATTTTCTAAGCGGCTGCGTAAGGACTCTTACAAGCGAACAGATGAATTCAGCGCTAATGTTCAGGACTGAATTGGAAAAAACCGACGGTTCCACGCATTTTTCCGGAAAGCTAAAGAAGGCATTCACCACCCAGGTAATGGAAGGCTACGCAAGGACAACCCTGGAATGGGCAAAGAAATGGGGCTACAGCGAAAGCGGCGGAATCCTAAAAGGCCCGGCCAAAAGCGCAGGTTCCATTCAGGGGGCAAAAGAATTCAACTTTAAGGCCTTTTTTGATGATTATCTAAAAAATCTCCAAAAAACCCTGGAAGGAAGCCAGGAAAAACTCAACCGCTACACGGTAAGCCTGCTCCCCCTCATTGCAAACCTAAGGAAAAAAGAAAATGATTCTGCAAAACATTCATTTTTTGACTTCTTAAAACTTGCATACTCTCAATTAACACGTTATACTATACTGTATGAGTAATAAGAGAAATCCACTGTTCACAATAGCCATTACTTTAATCTATATAGCGGCAGTATTATACTATATACTTTCACTTGGAATTGAATACTACACTGGAGAATCCAGGGTCGAAAGCAGATTCACGGAACTTTCGCGCGAGGTAAACAGAAACCTTAACGTAAACCAGCCCGGAACTGAATCTTTTACAAATGCCCTTCTCCATTCACTTGGAAACATGCAGGACATTGCCGCACTGCAGCTTCTCTACGACGGACAGGTATTTTTCTCCTACCCGGCCGACCCAACCAAAACTGCCGCGGGCACATCGCCACTGGTAGTTCCCAAAACCGACTCCCTGAACGCAAAGGACGGCGCGCCTGTAAAACTTACGGCAGCAATCTACAAACTGCGCCCAACATCAATTTTCTACAAGGGAAGGATAGCATTTTTTGCCATACTGGGAGCCACTATTGCCTGCATCATCTACCTGATTTACCTTTACATGTATTCATCCGTCTATTCCGAAGAGGACGATTTGGAAGAAGAAAACTACAACGATCTTAGGCCCCTTAGCGACGACTCCATAAGTGAGGATTCATTAGAAAGGGAAGGCTTCATGCAGGAAGAAAGCAAAGAGGAGGAACCCGACCCTTTTTTTGAAGAAAATCCCTTTACCGGAGAAAAAGCCAACGGAACAAGGGATGAAAACCCTTCTGAAGAAACGTTTACACCGGAAGACTTTGCAAGAGATGCCACGGAAGAAGAAAGTCTAGATCCAGATATTGCCAGCTTTGAATACGAAAACGAAAAGGCAAAGGAAGACGACATTTTTGAAGAAGGCAGCGAAGAAACAAGGGACTACTGGTACAAGGATGAAGAGTCCCCTGAAAAAGACCTTATAGAAGAAAAGGCCAATGAATATGCGGCACAAGAAGCCCCTGTAGAATATGACGTTACGGACGTGCTTCCAGAAGAAAGCGAAGACCAGACCCTTGCGGCGGAAGACTCTGCCTATACGGAACACTTTGAAGAGCCGGACGTAGACGACATTTCTTTTGACGACGACTTTATGAACAAGGAATTTGATGAAAGCACGGAGCCAACCGTGGATCCGGAAATTCATTCTGCAATAAGAACAGATGTGGAAGACCTTGCCGTAAAGCACAAGGCAGAAAGCAACAGGCCACAGGGACTTTTCTCTCCAACAACAGGATTCGGATGGGAAGCATATATGATTCCCCGCCTGGACAGCGAGCTTGTTAGGGCTGCATCTGACGAAAAGGATCTTGCCCTTGTTACAATAAGAATAAAAGACATTGACTGGAATACGGATGCCGCAAAAAAAATAGCGGAAATCATCCTTCAGTTTGTAAAATTCAAGGACCTTGCCTTTGAGTATAAAAAGGACGGATGCACAGCAATCTTCCAGAACATGAACATAGACAAGGCTCTAAAGGCAGCAGAAGAACTTCATACGCAGATTGTAACGGAGCTAAGCAAGTCTTCATTGTACAACCAGACGGCCATAGGAATTTCAAGCAGGTCGCTAAGGCTAATCTCCGGCGCAAGGCTTGCAAACGAGTCTGAACAGGCTCTGGAACACGCACTGGAAGACAAGGAATCTCCTATAGTTGCCTTTAAGGTTAACCCGGAAAAATACCGCAACTACCTTGCTTCCGAAGCGGCAAAGCTAAAGGGTGGCAGCGACTAGGCAAAAGAAAAGCTTCTTTCCACTAAAGCTTTAGTCCGTCCGCAATCTTTACCTGAATTGACGTAATGGATTCATCGTCGGGGAAATTCTCTTTTAATGAATTGAACTGAGCCTCTGCTTCTTTGTAGCGGTCAAGGGCCATAAGAACGGCTATATAGTTTTTTAGAATGGAAGAATCCGTGGGATTATCCTTAACAAGCTTCTCGTAAAGGCCAGACGCTTCCTTTAAGTTTCCGCTCATGGCAGTAACGTATGCAACAGAAATCTTAAGGTTCTTATTGTTCTTGTCCTTCTGCAAAAGCTGGTTGTAGATTTTTAGAGCCTCAGCCCAGTTGCCGGCCTTTGCATGACAGTAGCCCACTTTGTAATAGGCAGACTCATGCAGCTCCTTGTCCTTTAAAACTTTTTTATAATACTCTATTGCCTTGGAATAGTTTTTTTGTTCTTCGTAGGAAGTGGCAATTGAAAAATATTCTGCCATCAAATTCCTGTTGCGCAACGACTGTTCGCCCGGTGCCCTAAAAGATGAGCAGGAGGCAATTAGCGCGCACAAAAGGAATGTTGATGCAGCGGATGCAAGGCAGTTGAATGCCCTGCAAAAAATACGGCTCATGGTTACAGCAAAGAAATAATCTGGCTCTGCTTTACAGGAATGTCCTGAACCGAAATTGTCTTTTCATCCGGCTGTGTAACGGTAATACCGGCAAGAGCAAAGCCCAGCTTTAGCATGGACATGTATGCTCCGGCAGCCTTTGGATTGTTCAGGTTGATTTTTAGTGAAAGCAGGTAGTCTTCCCCGCTCTTCTGAAGCAAAGTGCCGTAGATGTCCTTGCAGTTGGCGGCAAAATTCTTTGAGTTGGGAATGATTCCTCCCATAAAGCTTGTGATGAATTTTGACGCATCAGTTACGTAGAATTTTATAAGGGAAGAATCCTCTCCACCCTTGTTTTCCATCCAGCTTACAAAATCCGCAGTGTTGGTGTTTGTGGAATACAAGTTGTTAAGCATTGTCTTTACGTTTGTGGAAGCGCAAAGCACAGCCATTGACGGGAAGGAAATTTCCATCTTTGCAGAGGAGTGCATGTAGTAAGGAATGTCGTCCTCTGTTGGAGAAAGGAAATTCTTCTTTTTCCAGCCGTTCTTTTCCGTAAGAACAGAAGCAAGGGCTGCTGGCGGATATGAACCGGAAGCATAGAATTCTGCGCGGTTAAGGTTGTCCTTAGAAGAAAGTCCTGCCCACAAAACGTTTATCTGCTTTGCAAGGCGCTTGGCATCTTTTTCGGTAATTCCCTGAACCTTGGAAGTGATTATCTGGGTTGCAAGATCCATGTTTTCCTTTACAGGCATCTTAAGGTATACTGCCGAGTCATTGCTAAGAACTTCGAACGGAGTCTTCTTTGCGGCAACTGCGGCAGAAGCTTCGCCACCGGTAGTCTTACAGGAAGCAAAGAACATTGAGGCGCAGAAGCACAAAGCCACAAGCGCACCTGATTTTACACAATCAAATCTTTTCATAAAGCTACACCCTCGCTATATTTATTGTCCAAGCCTTTTCGTCGGCTTCAACCTTTACGCCATCAGAAAGTCCTTCCACCCATTCAACGGAATTTGCCAAAGTTTCGTTGGCAATAAAGTCCTTGAATGCAGCAAAGGCTTCCTTAAGTTCTGCGTCACCGGAAACTTTGAGAGTTATGCGGTCGGTAATCTCGAAGCCGCTTTCCTTTCTCTGGTTCTGGATTCCGCGGACAAGGTCACGGGCAAAACCTTCGTTCTTGAGTTCCGGGGTAATCTTTGTTTCAAGACCAACAGTAAGGGTTCCCTCGTTCAAGACTTTAAGGTCTTCCTTTTCGCTGCGTTCTACGATTACGTTTTCGCTTGAAAGTTCAACTTCCTGACCGTCAACGTTTATGCTGAGTGCATTGCCGTCAAGCATTTCTGCAATCTGCTCACCGGAAAGCTTTGCAATCTCTGCGGCGGCGGCCTTCATCTTTGCGCCCAGTGTCTTACCAAGGACGCGGAAATTTGCCTTGGCTGAATATTCAACAAGTTCATCTTCCCTTTCGTGGAATACAACCTGCTTTACGTTAAGCTCTTCTGCAATCGTGTCCTGCATGGAAGCAAGAACGGCTTTTTCTTCTGCCTTGCGGGTAACAAGTGCAACTGCGGAAAGAGGCTGGCGGTTCTTGATGTTGAACTGGTTGCGCAGGCTTCTTCCCATGGAAACTGCCTTCTGAACGGTTGCCATCTGGAATTCAAGCTGCTCGTCGCGGAACCTCTCCTGGTAGACAGGATAATCCATAAGGTGAACGGATTCCTTTTCTTCTGCTGTGTGCAGGTTCTGCCAAATTTCTTCCGTAAGGAAAGGAATAAAAGGAGCTGCAACAAGGGCAAATGTGCGCAGGGCTGAATAAAGCGATGCATAGGCTTCCATCTTGTCCGTATCGTTTCCACTCTTCCAGAAGCGGCGGCGGTTGCGTCTGATGTACCAGTTGTTAATCTGGTCAATGAATGCAAGCATGGGGTCAATGGCTGCGCTAAGGTCGTAGTCGTCCATTGCGGCAGTTACGTCTTTTACCATCTTCTGCGAAACGGAAAGAATCCAGCGGTCAAGAGGATTGTCAGGAAGCTTTGAGTCAAACTCGTGGCCCGTGCAGGTAACCTTGTCTATGTTTGCATACTGGACAAAGAATGAATAGCTGTTCCAAAGAGGAAGGATTATGCTCTTGATTACGTCGCGCACACCTTCGTCTGAATAGCGGATTTCGTCTGCTTTTACAACGGCAGAGTGCATGAGGAAGAGGCGTATTGCGTCTGCACTGTACTTGTTGATTGCCTCTACCGGGTCAGTGTAGTTGCGGAGGCTCTTGGACATCTTGCGTCCGTCGCTTGCAAGAACGATTCCGTTTACGATGCAGTTCCTGAATGCCGGCTTGTCAAAAAGCTCTGCTGCAAGAACCGTAAGCGTGTAGAACCATCCGCGGGTCTGGTCAAGGCCTTCGGAGATAAAGTCTGCGGGGAAATGCTTTTCAAAGTAGTCCTTGTTTTCAAAAGGATAGTGAACCTGGGCATAAGGCATGGAGCCGCTTTCAAACCAGCAGTCAAAGACTTCCGGTATGCGCTTCATTGTTCCGCCACAGGAGCATGGAATTGTTATCTTGTCTACAAACTGCTTGTGCAGGTCTTCCGGATAAACGCCGCTCAACTTCTTAAGCTCGTCACGGCTGCCAACACAAATTGCCTTTCCGCAGTCCGGACACTTCCAGATTGGGATTGGGTTGCCCCAGTAGCGGTTGCGGCTTACAGCCCAGTCGCGGGCACCGGCAAGCCATTTTCCAAAGCGGCCTTCCTTAATGTGGGCTGGCTGCCACTTAATCTGGCTGTTTGCCTTTAAAAGCTTGTCGTGGTTTTCTGCAACCTTAACAAACCAGCTGCCGATTCCGCGGTAGATAAGAGGAGAACCACACCTCCAGCAGTGGGGGTATTCGTGCTTGATTGTGTCGCGCTTTAAAAGCTTGCCCTCTTTCTTAAGGCGGTCCATTATGTCCTTGTCGCAGTCCTTTACAAAGCGTCCCTCGTAGTCAGAAACTTCTTTTGTAAACTTGCATTCTGCGTCTATAGGTTCAACAAAAGGAACACCGCTTCCCGCAAAGACCTTGCTGTCGTCTTCACCAAAAGCAGGAGCAATGTGGACAATACCGGTACCGTCTTCCGTAGAAACATAGTCTGCATTAAAGAGGCGGAATGCACCCTTTTCGCACTTCTGGCCAGAAACTTCCGCACACTTGGCGGCATCCTTTAGGTCTGCAAAATAAGGGAAGAGTGGCTCGTATTCGGCACCAACAAAGTCTTTGCCAGGACGCTTGTAGATTACCTTGTAGCCCTTTTCTTCTTTATAATAGGCATGGAGGCGGCTTTCTGCCATGATGTAAAAGTCACCGCTATCCTCATCCAAAATCTTTACGTATTCAATCTCCGGTCCCATACAAAGACCCAGGTTTGAAGGAAGAGTCCAAGGGGTTGTTGTCCACGCAAGGAAATAAGTCTTGCCGTTGAGCAAATCAGGATCGCTAAAAGCCTTGGGCTGACCCGTAACCTTAAAGCGGATTGTTATTGCAGGGTCGTCCTTCTGCTTGTAGCCCTGTGCAAGCTCGTGTGAAGAAAGGACTGTTGAGCATCTTGGGCAGTATGGAAGAATGTACTTGCCCTCGTAAATCATGCCCTTTTCCCAGAGGGACTTTGCCACCCACCAGATTGTCTCCATGAATTCAGGGTTCATGGTCTTGTAGTCGTTGTCAAAGTCTACCCAGCGTCCCATGCGGGTGATTGTCTTTCGCCATTCGCTTGTGTACTTAAGAACGGAAGCGCGGCACTTGTCGTTAAAGTTTGCAACTCCGTAAGCTTCAATCTCGTGCTTGGAGTTGATGCCCAGTTCCTTTTCTATAAGGTTTTCTACCGGAAGGCCGTGGCAGTCCCAACCAAAGCGGCGGTTAACCTTCTTACCTTTCATTGTCTGGTAGCGGGGAATGATGTCCTTGATTGTGGAAGGAATAAAATGCCCAAAGTGAGGAAGACCTGTTGCAAAAGGCGGGCCGTCAAAAAATATGAACTCAGGGGAGCCTTCTCTCTGGCTTACTGATTTTTTAAAAGTATCGTTTTTCTGCCAAAATTCAAGTATCTGCTCTTCCTGCTTGGGAAAGTCAGCCTTGGGGTCTACGCTCTTGTACATTTACAAAACCTCTGTATCTAATTCAAAAAATGATAGGAAGTATATCATATTTGAAGAATCTTTACAATAATATGGTTTGAAAATGTAGATGGCAAGTGCAAATCTTAATGAAAACTGATAAATGCAAATACTAACACGAAAGCACTTCCATTCCCGCCTCCATTCCAGTGCTTTCTTAACATATTTTTGCATTACAATTCTTGAAAACCCGCACTTGCTTTCTACTCTTTTTGGGCAAGGGGGTAAATATATTGTTTGGAAGTTTTTTTTAGATTTGAGTGTAATTTTCGTTGACACCATTTGTTTTTTATGTAAAACTCAGGTGAGTAAAAACCAAAGGGGGAATCCATGAATTTCAG
>JAGCWT010000201.1 GCA_017961705.1 Treponema sp. | reverse complement strand
GGCTGGCGCTGGGTAATACAGGGGCAGATAGAGGGTAAAAAGCGCGACTACACAAGCGGCCTCTGGGCTGCAGAAAGAAGGGGTCGTGCAGAGGGCATGCAGAAAAATGCAATCGAGACTGCACAAAAACTCTTGGACGACGGGGCAATGCTTTCGGGAAGGCTTAACGTAATCTTTCTTGAGCTGCCCAAGCTTCCGAAAGTGTTAACCCCGGAAGAGGTAAAAAACTAGCCAAGACTTATCAAATGGTGTAAATTCTTAAAGGAAGCGGACAATCCAAAGAGTCAGGATTTAGTAAGAGCTATAGTGGAGTCAGAGGAAGGCATTATGAAGGCAAGCGACACCCTAAAAAATATAAGTGACGATGGCTGGCGCTGGGTAATACAGGGGCAGATAGAGGGTAAAAAGCGCGACTACACAAGCGGCCTCTTGGCAGCAGAAAGGCGAGGTCGTGCAGCAGGGCTTGAACAAGGCATGCGTCAAAAAGCAATAGAGACTGCAAAAAAGTTCCTGGCAGAAGGTATTGCTCCCGAAATGATAGCAAAGTGCTGTTCCATTCCGCTGGAAGAAGTAAAGGAATTGCAAAAAACACCCTAAGAAATGCCCCCTGAAAAAGTGGCAAACTATTGTTCCCTGCCTTTGGAAGAAGTATTGTCTGTTGAAAGGTAAAAAAAGAAGAAAAATTCAGAGGAAATTCAGAAAAAAATCTTTGTAAAAAGCCAATGATTGCATTACAATAGAGGTATGAAAAAACTCGTGGTATTTGCAGCGGCGGCTTTTGCCTTTTGCATGCAGCTGGCGTCTCAGTCGTCATTTTTTGACAATTATGTTTACCAGCAGTGGACTTCCTTTGGAGGCCTTACTGGAACGACGGCTACTGATATTGCGCAAACCAGCGACGGCTTTATTAATATAGGTACATACGAAGGTCTTGTCCGCTTTGACGGAGTGGCTTTTTCCACTATGAGGCGCAGCAAGGACAATGGGCTTACTTTTGCTTCCGTACGCGTTGTTATGGAAGATACTTCCGGGAACCTTTGGATAGGCTCCAACGATGAAGGTGTCCAGCTTTTGCAGCCCGATTTGAATATGACCTTTACCACCCAGAACGGACTTCCCAACAATTCAATCCGGGCGATTGTGGAGGACAAAGACAAGAACGTGTGGGTTGGAACTGCCGGTGGCGTTGTCTACATGTCCAAGAGCCGCCATCTTTTTAACCCCCAGTTTGAGGAGGGAACTGTTTCCAAGGGCGTTATTTCCACCCAGCTTATATGCGACAGAGACAGCCGCGTTTGGCTTACGACGGAAAACGACAAGGGTCTTTTTGTTTTTAAGGACGGTCTTTTCCGTACAATTCCTTCCATGGATAAATTTGGCGACTATGCTGTTACGGATGTTTGCCAGGACAAGGACGGTAACTTTTGGGTTGGCACGGACAATTCCGGTCTCGTAAAGATTATCGGAGAAGAGGCCATTGCCGTCCACACAGGCACAATTCTGGACAGCATCCCGGTTACTGCTATTTTTCAGGCCCAGGACGGAAATATTTGGTTTGGCACAGAATCAGGTCTTGTGGTCTACAGCGAGGGAAAATTCCATGTCTGCGACAAGGCAGAAATTCTGAATGCAAAAATAAACAGGATTATTTCTGACCGTGAGGGCAACATCTGGATTGCTACGGACAGAAACGGTGTTGGCAAAATGACCCGCAGCCGCTTTAAGATGTTCCGTACAGGAGAAACTTCCAATGCCATAGCAGAAGGCAAAGACGGCAGGGTTTGGGTTGGAACAGATTCCGGTTTGTTCTGCTACGTAGACGGTAAGCAGGAGACCAATGCCCTTACAAAATATACCAAAGACATAAGAATCCGCCACGTTGCTGCTGCACAAAACGGTGACATTCTTGTAAGCTGCTACAGAAAACCCGGTCAGATCCGCTACAACCCGTCAAGCGGAAAGATTACCTCTTGGAGTACGGACGAAGGCCTTGCCGGTAACAAGGTTAGGGTTGCAATAGAAGGTTCCAAGGGAGAGCTTTACGTTGGTACAACCACTGGCCTTAGCATAATCCACAAGGACGGTAGCATAAAGAATTTTAAGCAGCTGGACGGTCTTGAAAACGAATATGTAATGTGCCTCTTCCGCGACCAAAACAATGTTGTCTGGATAGGCACAGACGGTGGCGGCGTCTACCTTATGAGAGACGAGACACTTTTTGGCTGGATAACGACAAACAACGGCCTTGCTGGTAACGTTGTATTTAAGATTTCGCAGGATAATATGGGGGCATACTGGATTTGCTCCGGAAGCGGCATAACCAGGTGTCCCGACTACGACAGTTCAAAGGATGTCCTTCCCGAAAAATTCGAAGTGATTAGGGCAGAGCAGGGGCTTGGCACGGATTCAGTCTTCCAGCTTTTGCAGGACAAGTCAGGCAATGTCTGGATGACAAGCAACTACGGCATATCTTCCGTTTCTAGCGGAAAACTGAGCGAGGTTGCCAAAGGCGTTACCAGTGTGATTGTCCCCAAATACTACAGCAAGAGCGACGGCCTTGATTCCGACGGTCCAACATCCACAGCGGTAAGCATTTGCGACAGGGACGGAAGGCTCTGGTTCCCAATGGTGGATGGCGTTGCTGTATACAATCCGGTAAAGGTTCGCGGCAGCCAGATAAAGCCCCTTGTCTGCATAGAAAACCTAAGGGTAGACACCGTTGAATACAAGGACTTTGACAATGTTATTGAGCTTAAGCCCGGCACAAAGCGCGTGGACATAAAATACACAGGCCTTAGCTTTGACGCACCAGAGCGCATCCTGTTCACCCACCAGCTTACAGGTTTTGACGATGATTTTTCCACACCAAACACGGAGAGGTCAGTTTCCTACACCAACCTAAAGCCCGGCCGCTACACATTCATGGTTTCTGCAATAAACGGAGACGGAATCATGTCCGACAAGGCAGAGACCATGCTCTTTTTGCAAAAACCCTACATCTGGCAAACGGAATGGTTCTGGATTGTCTGCACAGTATTGTTCCTTGCGGCTGTCATTACAATCTTCTACCTAAAAGAAAGGGCAGTAACCCTGGAGAACATAAGGCTTGAAGGCCTGGTTAAAGAACGCACAAAAGAGCTTGCCGTGGAAAAGGAAAAGTCAGACCAGCTTTTGCACGCAATCCTTCCCGACAAAATTGCAAAGGAACTTAAGGACAGCGTACGCGCCATAGGTGAAAGCTTTGCAGACGTTACCATGCTTTTTTCAGACATAGTAAGCTTTACCAAGACTTCCAGCGAGCACACCGCCGCAGAAATTGTATACGCACTGAACGACCTCTTTAGCCGCTTCGACGAAAGGGCCAAGCGCATGGGGGTAGAAAAAATAAAGACCATCGGAGACGCATACATGGCTGGCTGCGGACTTCCTTCACTCAACGAAGACCATGCACGTATAATGGTAGAATTTGCCAAGGGCATGTACCAAGACCTCAAGGACTACAACGTTAGCGCAAAGATAAAATTCAACATAAGGATAGGCCTTAACCGTGGGCCTGTTAGCGCGGGTGTCATTGGCAAGACCAAATTCATCTACGACGTGTGGGGCAACACCGTTAACGTAGCAAGCCGCATGGAGTCTGCCTGTTCGCCGGGAGGAATAAGGGTTTCCGCTGCGGTTTACGAAAGGCTCAAAGACACAGACATAAAATTCTCAGGTCCAATCGAATGCGACATAAAGGGCAAGGGGCTTATGACCACCTACGACGTTATTATGGGAGAAGACGAATGAAAAGGAACATAGTTGCATTTGGCGCTCTTTTAGCGCTGCTTCTTTCCGGCTGCAAAAAGGTGGAAGAAAAACCCACAGTAAAAGTTGGCCTGCTCTATTCGCTTACCGGTGCAATGGCCCAGAGCGAGATCCCTGTTTGCGACATTGAGCGCATGGCCATAGACGAAATAAATTCATCGGGCGGAGTTCTTGGCCACACAATAGAAGTGGTTCAGCTGGACGGAGAAAGCAAGCCCCAGCGCTTTGCAGAACTGGCGCGGAAAATGCTAACGGAAGACAAGGTTGCCACCATATTCGGCTGTTGGACATCCGCATCCCGCAAGGAAGTAAAAGCCGTTGTGGAAGAAGAGGACATCTTTGGCCTGCTCTGGTATCCGCTGCAGTACGAAGGCCTAGAAGCAAGCCCCAACATCATGTACATGGGTGCCGCTCCAAACCAGCAGGTTATTCCAGCCGTAGACTACTGCCTAAGAAATTTCGGCAAAAGGGTTTTCCTCATCGGCTCCGACTACATCTTCCCCAGAACCACAGGCGAAATGGTAAAAGCCTACCTTTCCCACATAAAGGGCAAGTGCGTGGGCGAACGCTACGTAGACATGGAATGCGAAGACTTTAGCGACGTTATAAAACAGATAAAGGCATCCAAACCCAGCGTAATATTGAACACACTCAACGGAAGCTCAAACAAAGCCTTCTTTGCCCAACTAAAAGATGCCGGCATTGGCGCAAACAAAATCCCAGTAATGAGTTTCTCCGTCTCAGAAAGCGAAGTTAGCTACATAGGCGCAGACTTGCTCGAAGGACATTACGTTTCCTGGAGCTACCTGCAAACAATATCATCCTTCCACAACCACCTTTTTGTCTCCCGCTTCAAAAAACGCTTTGGCCAAGACAGGGTAATCGGAGACCCCATGGAAGCTGCCTACATAGCGGTCTATTTGTGGGCGGCTGCATGTGAAAAGGCAGGAACCTTTAACGTAGAAGACGTGCGCATGGCTGCAAAAGGACTTTCTTTTGACGCACCGGAGGGCACTGTTACAATAGACGGAGAAAACCAGCACCTTAAAAAACAGGTCCGCGTAGGCCGGGTAAATGCAAAGGGGCTCATAGACGAAGTCTGGCGCAGTGACAACCTTGTAAAACCAGACCCCTATCTTAGCACCTACGTCTGGGCAAAGGGACTTTAGTTTTTTTAATATTCTTCTTGCGGCACTTTTTTATGCAGAACATCCGCGTCCTCAAAGAACATCTTGCCATTTTTCATTGCAAACCGATAGCGGCATGGAGGCCGCGTCAAATCTTTGCATAGAGACTCGCGGGTTTTCGCCAGAAAACCCGTCATCAAAAATGGCAAGGAGGCCATTTTTGATGGGCTTTCCAGGGTTCCGGCTCCCGCCTCCATTACTCCACTACGTTCCGCAACGGCTCCGCCGCCCCTCCAATCCCTGCCGTGCTTCAATATGCAACCTACCCTCATCCCCAGTAAAGAAAACCGTCATCGAATTCCGGTCCCTGAGGCTCTCGAAGGGCCGTGTAAAATTGCCCCCACCCATCCGTGGCTTAGTATTGCTTGGCAAGAAAGAATACCGTTCCCTGAGCTTGTCGAAGGGAACCTTACAAAAAAAAGCATTCTTTAAACAGCAAACTTCGGACTCTGAGCTGGTTTTCCCCCTCCAAGACCGGGGGCCAAGGGAACTCCCTTGAAAAATCAGAAAAATAAGAAAACATTTGAAGTTTTTATCTTTTGATGTTAAACTTTCACTTATAGGAGTTTACTCAATGTCCAAGTTAAAAGAATACGAATGCCCCGCTTGCGGTGCCACGATGGAATTTAACATAGCAACTCAAAAACTCAGGTGCCCATACTGCGCAACAGAATTAGCCGCAGATGCCCTGGAAGATGAAGAAGAAAGCCAGGAAGCACAAGCAGACAGCTCTGCTGGAGCTGCAGAAGATTCCTTTGCTGCACAATCAGGAAACTATACCCAGGAAGAGCTTGAACACCTCAAGGTTTATTCATGCAAGTCCTGCGGTGCAGAAATTGTTGCGGAAGAAAACACCGTCTCAAGCAAGTGCCCTTATTGCGGAAACAATGTCGTCTTAACAGGTCAGTTTGCCGGCGGCAAAAAGCCTGAGGGTGTAATTCCCTTTAAGATTACAAAAGAACAGGCTCAGAATATCTACAAGGAACACATAAAGACCCGCTGGCTTGCCCCAAAAATCTTTAAGGACAACAGGAACATAAGCGAGATAAAAGGCATGTACGTGCCCTTTTACCTTGTTAGCGGAACAGCCTATTCCCATGTTTCGGGCATGGGATATTCGGTCGGCCGCAGGTGGTCAGACAAAGAATATGATTACACGGAAACCAAGGAATACGAGATTGACCGCGACATGAACCTTCCTGTTGCAGACATTCCATCCATTTGCACGGACAAGGCAAACAGCATCCTCATGGAATCTATCGAACCCTTCGACACAAAAGGCCTTAAGCCCTATGCAGGAGGATTCCTTGCAGGTTTTGCTGCCGAATCCTACAAAGAAGACTATGTTCCCCAGTGCCTTGCAAAAGCCAAGGAAAGAATGGCAACTTCTGTCTACGACGCGCTAACTTCTTCCATAACGGAGTATTCCTCCAACAACATTACAAACCATACGGAAAAGGTTGGCAACCTTACTTACAAGTACTGCCTGCTGCCGGTATGGTTCTTTACCGAGCGCTACAACGACAAGGCTTGGAATGTAGTAATAAACGGCCAGACTGGAAAAGTTGCAGGTGTCCTTCCGGAAGACAAGAAAAAGTTTACTCTGTCTGTCTTAATAAAGGCTGTCGTAATAGCCGCGGTTGCTTATGCCGTAAAACTGCTGCTCAAATTCTAGCGGTTAGCAACGGAGGAATTTAATTATGAAGAAATTTTTGAATATATTTTGCATCTGTTTATTTGCTGCGTTTGTGCTGGTTCCGCTTTATGCCCAGACAGAAGACGGAGGCATTGTTGAAGTTGACCAGAGCGTATCTACATCTTCTTCCGCCAAGACCTATCTTGTGGACGATGCCATGCTTCTTTCATCTCCCCAGGCTCAGGCCTTGGAGCAAAAACTCAGCTCAATAAGCGAACGCTACGACTGCGACGTGGTTCTTGTTACAAAGGCAAACATTTCTGGCTCAAACGTTACAGGCTATGCTGACGACTTCTTTGACGGCAACGGCTATGGTCGTGGCACAGACAATAACGGAATACTTTTCCTTATTACTATGCAAGAAAGGGAGTGGGCTATCTCCACTAGCGGTCACGATGCCATAACAATTTTCTCCGACTGGAGGCAGAATCAGATAACAGGAAAGATGCTGCCTTACCTTAAGTCTGGTGACTATGCAAGTGCCTTTGATGCCTTTGCCCAGAGCTGCGAATACTATCTTTCAAGGGGCGTCCCCTCAGAAGAAACCCTTTCTGGTGAAGACGGCATTGTCTCTGGCCAAGGACATTCATCTGGCTCAGAAACAGAAAAAGGCCCCCTCGACCCGGTCTGGGCAGGAATTTCCGCACTGATTGGCTTAATCTCTTCATGGCTCGGCTCTTCTGCAAAAAGAAGCAAGTACCGCACCGTTGTAGAAAGAACAACCGCATCCGGCTACGAAAAACTTGCAGGCGCAACAGGAAACACTGCCGACCGCTTTATCCGCACACAAACAAACAGAACCCTCCGCCCAACAACAACATCTTCCCGCTCTTCCTTTAGCGGCGGTTATTCCCACTCATCCACCCACACAAGCTCCTCCGGCCACACCCACGGCGGCAGCCACGGCTCCTTCTAAAAAATTATTTGCCACCACATCTTCCCCTCAGCACCCCCAATGCTGCCGGGAAGATTTTTGAGGTAAAATATGTTATGTGGACGCCCGCACTGGGGCGCGAGGTTAAGAAATGAATAAAAAAAGTATTATAAAAATTATTTTTCTTTTTCTCTCTATTAATGCTTATTGCCTTTCTCCTGAAGAGGAATACGATTTTCTAATAAAAGATTTGTATAATTATTCAACCTACGCTTATAAAAGAACATTTGATTTTGATGCAGATAAAACCGACGGAATAATAAATCTCTCACAAGGTAATGTTCAAGCGACAAATAATTATTTGGATATTGCCATTCAAGGAGATGGATATTTTAAAGTAAAAGATGAAAAGGGTAATGTATATTATACAAGATATGGAAAACTTGGGTATGACAGTGAATACTGTTCTCTGTATGTTTTAGTTGACAAAAGAAAATTTTTTCTGGATTTAAAACCACTTCCTAAGTATGTTTTTGTGTTTGACCAAATTCGAATTCTCAGGGATGGAAGTGTTGAATGTATAATTCCAGAAGAAAAAAACAGTGAAAATTCTGGCAAAATAAAAAGCTTGAGCATGTCCGAAACCTTTAAATCAAAAAACAGATTAAGGGGAAAAATAGCAATCGCTGATGAGAAGTTAGAAGAAGCAATAGAAAAGCAAAAAAAAGAAGAAAAAAAGAAGGTTAAGGAGATTATAGATAAAATAGTTTTATATGACATTAGGGAAACTGATATAGATTTTTATGATGGTTATCTTATAAAAACAAAAAATTCTCCTGATGTAATTAGCACTCCTCATTTTGAAATCGGTGCATTGGAAATGAGCAATGTCCTTATTGATAAGGTTTTGATAAGAATGTTATTCATAATTGAAAAATTGGATGACAGTAAAATAAAACAAAAGGAAGTAAAAAAATATTTAATACAAAAAATGCTTGACCCTGATTTTATTCGAGTAAAATTATTTGGATATTTTTATGAAGAACATCCAAATCTGGATGATATCAGTGGATTAAAAAAGTATGTACATTTTCTTGAACGTACTTATGAATAAACACATAACAAAGTTTCAAAGCCGATAGCGGGTCAATCCAGTTTGCGGTTAAAACAGTTGTCATGTAGATGCCCGCACTGGGGCTATGGATGGAGAAATAATTATGTCAGCACGAAATAGAATAAAATATTTTTCTTTTTTTATTTTTATATTGTCGCTAAAGGCTGCTTGCGTAGAAACACCTTCCATAAATACGGATGGGGATTTTGAATTCTCAAAAAAAGAAAAAACAGCCATAGAGCGCGGAAATCAAATCATAGAGGCGCTTGGAAATTATTACGCAGATAATGGATATTATCCAAATAAACTGGAAGAGTTGCGCCCAAAATATATAAAGAGGATTCCAAGAACTAGTTTATGGAATCTTTTTAGTTTCAGTGTTCCATTCCAATATTATCCTGAGCCGATGAAATATCGTGAAGGATGTTTTTCTATAAGGTTCCTTAATTATGATGATAAAAAAAACTATCATTATTACTCAATTTCCGATTCATTTGAAAAGGATAAATTCATTAATAAGATAGATGACCCTGAGCTTGTAATTTTAGACAAAGTGACTTTTGAAGATATAAAAATTCTTGCAAGCGCAGTCAAAAAGTATTACTCTGATAAAAAAATATTTCCAGACAAATTAGAAGATTTAATTCCAGATTATTTAACAGCAATTCCCTTTCCAATGACAGTTCGGTATACTTTTAAATCTGATGAAACTTGGAATGATTATGTTACATACAGTTGCCAACAGCCTCTAAGTGACGATGTGTCAGAATTTCCTCAATATTATCGTATTCGGTTTAGGTACAATTTTGATGAGGAATATAGATATAGTTCATCTGATAACGAGTGGGTATATTTTCCTCATTAGTCGTTTTGAATTTATTAGAAAAGAAGAAGAAAGAAAATGGTATCAACAGCAGATAGAGAATATAAAGAAACAAAAAAGATTATACTCAAGAAGAAGAATCTTAATCCAAGATTTCAGAAGTTAAAAGATTATATTTCAAAAGAATTTCTTGTGGATGTGGCAAATATCTGTGTGGATGTTTGCAAAACTTATAAGAGAAAAGATAATAGAATTCAGATTATCCTAAAAACAAATAAGGATTGTGAAAAATTTATAAATCATCAATACAAGAATGGTGTCTTGAATTTTTTTGATACGGAAAATAATAAAAAGATTTACGACGAAATTATGACAAATCATAAGGATATAATAAAGTTTCCCGATTTAAAAACTTTTATTGTATATTCCTCTTTTGAACAGCTTGCAGTAGAAGAATTATACAATAGTATTCCCAGCAAAGTCATAAAGGAATTAAAGAAAAATGATTTCTATGATTTTATAACAGACTATAATCAGATAAACATTAAATTTGATTCAAAAGAGAATTTTGATGCTAATTACGAAGGAAGTTTTTTGCTATATAAGATGAATTGCTGTGTGGACTTTCTCTGAGTGATAAAATAAAAAGTGGAGTAGAAAATGACTTGTTATTATGGAATAGAAAACGATGGGGAAGTGTATGTGTCTCCTTCTTCGTCCAAAAAGTTTAAGGACTTGCCAGTTCTTTCTTGCAAAAGTTGTGACGAATTTTGGATGGAAATGCAAAAGCTTCCTTCTGTAAAAATTCAAACAAATGGATTTTATGAACCAAGTAAAAGAAAGAATTGAAGTCTTGACAAAAGATTATAAATAAAAATGATTAAAGAATATGAACACAATAACTTATTCATTTTTAACAGAGAAAAATTTTAATGAAGATTCATTAGATGATTTTTTGCGGCACCAAGAGGTAAAAGAGTGCTGGAGAAAAAATAGCAATAATGAGTATGTCTTGGTAGCAAACGAGTATGTGGAAGATTGGGACTTAAATAAGCGAAAGGAAGTGGCACGGGATATTCTGCATAAAATTGCGGGAAAGGGTTTTGCCTATGGTGCTTTTTGTGAAGGAAAGGTGGTTGGATACATTTTAGTGTCTAATGAGTTTTTTGGAAGCAGTAATCAATATTTGGAACTGCTTTTATATCATGTGTCAGAGCCGTATCGCAGGCGTGGTATTGGAAAAGAACTTTTTGACTTGGCTTGTAAAAAGGCAAAAGAGATTGGTGCAAAGAAGTTATATATTTCAGCACATTCGTCTAAAGAAAGCCAAGCCGCTTATAGAAGATTGGATTGTACAGAGGCAGCAGAAATCAATCAAGCGATAGCAGAAAATGAACCCTATGATGTACAGATGGAGTTTGTTTTATAAGCTTATAAAACAAATCATGAATTGATTCATAGCTATAGTGCGGCTCGAAGTGTTGGGTATGCAAAAGTGGAAAAAATGAATCAGGATAGAGTTGATATAGATGCGCTTAACAAATATAATATGCCAAAACAAAAAATGGAGATAAAAAATGAGCATATTTAAAACAAAGAATTTTCTTGCGCTTTTAGGAGCATGCATTTTGTTAGCTTCCTGTGTGACCAATAAAGATTTTGTGGCCATGCCTGAATGGGCTAGCCTTGCAGCTGAAAGTGATTTGGGCGGAGATTTTTTTGAACTAAAATGGACTGACGAAAATGGGCAGGAAGTGACTAGTGCCGAAAACTTTGATGGCGATGGTGCAAAATTGAACTTTGAGGCAAAGGCAGAAAATCTTCCTGACGGCAAAGAAGTTTTTGCATATATTTACCGGAGCAATGCCAAAGACAAGGACGACTTTGTGCAGAAGGTTTTGTGCAAAGTAAAAGACGGCAAAGTTTTTGGCCATGTCCTTATGAAAGAACCAAACGAATTCCTTGAAACTCTTTCTGAAAATGACAAGCTTGCATATTTTTTTGTGCTTGGCCCACAAATTTCCAAACCCGTTAAAATAGATTTTACCTTCATAATAACTATCTGGAATAATCCGTATGGTGATGTTCATGACAGTTCCTACGTGCTAGAGGACAAGAATGGTGGCAAAAAATATTCACAGAGAAAATTCTGCGATGCCGATATGATTCCTGTTGATGAAAGTCATTATTATCTTAAGTTTACAAACGTAAAGCCCGGCTTAATGTATCACATAAGATATTGCTTGAGCGGAAAAAATTACGGACAAGTTATTTATGACAATCTTTCATTTGTAAACCTGATGGAAGATTAGTGGGGTCAAAATATTATTGTACAAGTTTCCAAAAGCCGCTATACTTTTTTTGAGGTGCTTATGAAAAAGTATTGTTTTGTTCTTGCGGTCTTTTTGACTGCTGCTTTTGCTTGCTTTGCGCAGGGATATAAGTATGTGGATGCTTCGTCTGGATTGCGCGTCCGTGACAGTGCAAGTTTGAGCGCAAAGAAGATTGGCGTAGTTTACGACAGGATGAAAGTTAAGGTTGTTGAACTTGGCCCTAAGGTTACAATAGACGGAATATCTTCCAACTGGGTAAAAATCATTATGCCTTTGGAATCTTTTAAAAAACAGACTAGCGTTACCGGTTGGGTTTTTGGCGGCTACCTTAGCGATAAGTTAAAACCCTTTTCTACGGCAGGATGGACCGACTCTGATTTGAAAATCTATTTGTCCCGCTTTCTCTGGATTTATGACGGATTCCGTTTTATGAATTTTGAGGCAGACGGAAAATACAACTTTGGTCTTATGGAATCTTCTCTTGGCGGAGTCGGAACATTTTCTCTTTCAATGAAAGACAAAAAGATAATTGTAAAAGTTTCCTATGGTGATGATTCTGACGAATGGACAGATGTAAAAACAGAAGTTTACGAGATTGTATCCATTTTAGAAGACAAACTTTGCCTTAAACGTGATGGTGAAAAACTTGAGCTTTATCCGGCAATTTTTTCGCACGACTATTTTTACTACAGCCTTTGTAACAGCAATGCTTCCGTCTCAGCCTCATTATATCTTAAAAGCTACAATGCACTCTTCTACGAATGGAGCCGCGACTACATAGTTAACGACTTGAGCAAAAAAATGCAATTCAACGAAGTCTTTTACAAAAACATGAGCCTTATGGGAATTGAACTTGAATAGCCCTGCTGCCTTAGTTTACGTCCAGATTGTATGTTACGCTCTGGGCGGAATTGAGCATGTCTACGACTGTAACCGAAAGACCCACGTGGCCGTAGGGGAGTGAAATCTTTCCGAGGAGCAGCCTTGTGTCGTCCGGGTACATAAGTTCTACCGGGTAGTTGTTGTTGCCAGTGATGCAAAGCCTTCCGTTGTATTCCTTTAGCGTGTCGTAAGAAATGCGTTCAACTGTTGCGCCGTTTATTGCAACTATTGTTCTGAACGGAACTGCTGTTGCGTCGCGGGTCTTGTAGATGTAGTAGGTTCCAGCCTTAAGGTTTCTCTCATTAACAAGGTAGTGGGTGGTTCCCTTTTCGTCATCAAGGGTGATGTAGCCCATGCTTACGGGAAGTTCTGCGCCAATCTTTGGCATGAGCATTCTTGGGTTGATTGAAATTCCGCTCTTTGTGTCCAGCACCTGGAATTCGAGGCAACTTTCCCCTTCCTGCCAGCCGGAGTTTCCGCTTGTGCCGAGTGGAGTTCCTGTAGAAACAAAGGATGATGCGCCAAGGGATGCCGGAATTGATTCTTCGTCAAGGTTTGCGTAAATTGTTACCCTCTGGTCGCTGTGGCCAATTATTACCGCATTGCCAAGAGTTGACTCGAACCAGCCGTAGTCTTCCGTGTGGTCGTCTATTACTGCCAGTATGTCTCCGGGGTCGGCGGTCTTTACTTCCGAATTGTCCTTAAAGATAAGGGAAGAACTGATTGTGCCACCGCGGAGCTGACCAAAGTATGAGTGGAAGGTGTCCGAGTTGGTCTGTGCCTGTGGCCAGCTGAATGCAAATAGGGCAGCCGCTGTGCCAAGGAGTGTTACCGCAAGGGTTCCTGCCACAAGGTATTTCTTTTTGTTAAGTGCCAATTTTTTTCCAAAGCCAAAGTCTTTCTTCATATTTTACTGCCCCTATTTTCTGGAAACCGAAAGTTTTGAAATCTTGTCGTTGCGGCCCACAAAGAGTGAATTGCCCCTTACCTGTATGAATGAATAGTTTGCGTTATAGGAGAAGGATGCAACGCTCTGGTTGAATTTTTCTATTACGGTTATAGTGTATTTTTTCCCGTACCTGCTAAGGATGAATGCAAGGCTTCCCTCTTCATTCTCTTGAATCTGAACTACGTGTCCGTTTAGCGGAAGTTTGTAGCTCTGCATCTTTTCCAGGTCTACAACGCCAAGACCGCCTTCGTAGCCGTAGTAGACGATATTGTCCCTGCTGTTGAATTTTACAAGCTCCTGCTTTACGGATGCCTTTTCAAGATATTCGTGGAAGATAATCTTGCTGTGTTCCCCGCTTTTCTGAGCCACAACAAAACGCTGCTGGTCTTGTCCGCAGACACATGCAACCGTGTCTCCGCTCTTGGAAATTCCTGCTCCAAGTATAACGGAAAAATTGCTTCCGCCCGGCTGGAATTTCTGGTCAACGTTTCCGTCCGTTGTAAAAGAAACAAGGGTTCCGTCTGCAAAGCCTGCTACTGTTCCTCCAGAACTGGAAGAGAATGCCGTTACAGGACAATAGCTTTCGTAAAGCCACTGCCTTGCGCCCGAACTTGAGCACTGGACAAAAGAAGAGCCGCCCGGCAAGAAGACGTAGATTCTGTCTTCGTCAAAGAAGGGAAAGCCAGATTCCTTGATTGTTCCAGCTTTTTCTCCGCTTGGCAAAAAGAAGTCCGCGCTGGAATTGTTTGCGGAATAAGAAGTGTAGTATGAGTCGGAGATGGATGCCTTGAATGGATAGGTTACAAGGTTGGTGATTTTTCCTTCCGGCGTAAAAAAGCCCATGTTCTGCCCCAGCTTAAAGGGGATTGTTTCTTGGGCAGAAGTTCCCCCCTGAACCCTGGTGATTCCTTCCGTCCATTCCGGGGTAAGGTGCAGTTCTGTGCTCAAAGGCCTAAGAGCCAATGCAATATATAGAAGACAAAATGCCGCCACACCCAAAATTCTGTTGCGCATGGCCTTGTTAAAGATGTCGTATTTTTTCATTCCTATATAATAGTAAAAGAACGCACTTTTAGCAATAGACTTGTGTGGTCAGTTTTAAAGGGTGGCTTATTAAGGCACGGCAGGGATTGTGGCAGGCGGAGCCTGCCCTGGAGTTTTCTGCGAAAACTCCGTTAGCAAGTGCAAGCACGGCAGGGATTGTAGGGGCGCAAGGGGCGGAACGCCCTGCAGCGTTGCGGAACGTAGTGGAGCAATGGAGCGGGTAGGGGCCCGCGGAACCCCGGAAAGCCCCTAAACAATGGCCTCCTTGCCATTTTTTTCTGGCAGGGAAGGGGTGGCTGTTTTTAGCGGTCCTTCGACCCTTCGACAGATGCTATGTTTTAGGTGATTGGCAAAATGTGGTACTCTGATTTGACGGAATCAGAGAGTCGGCGGAAGGTTCAGCTGAGCAATGAGGAACCGTAATCCGAGATGACCATGGAAACCTCGATCGACAGATTACCCAAAAGCGACCGCCGTACAGAATAAAACGGATTAAGAAAGTCTTTCAGACACTTAAGACCGTGAATAGGAGTACGGTGCACCACCACCAATCATCACTCCTGGTTCC
>JAGCWT010000200.1 GCA_017961705.1 Treponema sp. | reverse complement strand
TTTTTATAATTGGAGGTGTGAATGAATTTTGACGAAGCGGGAGCAGATTATGGAGACAAAGGTAATAATTAGCAAGGATTTTAGGATTGGTGAGGTTGACAAGAACCTGTTCAGCTCTTTTGTGGAGCACTTGGGGCGGGCGGTTTACAATGGTATTTATGAGCCGGGGCATCCCTTGGCGGACGAGCAGGGCTTTAGGAAAGACGTTATAGATATGGTTCGCGATTTGAAGGTTTCGCTGGTGCGCTATCCGGGCGGGAATTTTCTTTCGGGCTACAACTGGAAGGACGGTATTGGTCCAAAGGAGAACAGGCCCAGGAGGCTTGACCGTGCGTGGCATACGATTGAGACCAATCAGGTTGGCATTGACGAGTTTTACGACTGGTGCAAGAAATCGGGGACAGAGCTTATGGCGGCGGTGAACATGGGAACCGGCAGTGTTCAGGATGCGGCTGACCTTGTTGAGTACTGCAATTTTGAAGGCGGCAGTTACTGGAGCGACCTTAGGCGGGAAAACGGTCATGATAAGCCTTACGGAATTAAGACCTGGTGCGTTGGCAACGAGATGGACGGGCCTTGGCAGATTTGCCATCTTTCCGCTGACGATTACGGTAAAAAGGCACGCGAGGCTATTAAGCTGATGAAGTGGACGGACGAGAGCATTAAGACGGTTGTTTGCGGAAGCGCTTCTTCGGGGATGCCGACTTACCCTGAGTGGGACAGGATTGTTCTTGAGCATACTTATGATCTTGCAGACTACATAAGCATTCACCGCTACTTTGAGAATTTTGGCGATGACGATGAATTTTTGGCTTCTTTTTACGATATGGATGAATTTATAAAGACTTCCATTGCGACTTGCGACTATGTTAAGGCGGTTAAGCGTTCAAACAAGACGATGAGCCTTTCTTTTGACGAATGGAACATCTGGTATCAGCAGAACCAGAAGCCGCACCCATGGACGGAGGCACCAAGGATTTTGGAAGACCATTATTCGCTTTTGGATGCACTGGCATTTGGCGGCATGGCAATTACGCTTTTGAATCATGCAGACCGGGTAAAGTGCGCATGTCTTGCCCAGCTTGTGAATGTTATAGCTCCGATTTTTACTGAACCTGGGAAAGGGGCTTACAGGCAGTCCATTTATTTTCCTTTTAGGGACATTTCTTTGTTTGGAAGGGGAAAGGCTTTGCTGCCGGTGGCTACTTCTCCAAAAAAGGTGATAGAGAAATACGGGGAAGTTCCGGCGGTTATTTTTGCTTCTGTTCTGAGCGATGATGAGAGGGAACTTTCGCTTTTTGCTCTTAACACCAGCAAGACGGAAAGCAGCATTACCACAGTTGATTTGTCCGGCGTGGGGAAGACGGAGATGTTCTTTAGGTCTGAGCTTTGCGGGGAGGACTTGGGGGCACAGAATTCACTTGAAAGACCAGATGCGGTGGAGCCAAAACAAGTGGCTCTTTCGCAGGGGGAAAAGGGAGTTTACAGTCTTGAACTAAAGAAGGCCAGCTGGAACGTAATCCGCTTTAAGGTGCTGTAGGGCATGGATGTGGGGTTGTGCCACTGATGCAAAGTGGTGCAAACGGCTGTGTAGCAAAATGTTGCAAGGTAACGCAACACAAACACCAGTGACACAAAGTAGCGCCAGGCCATGTTAGCAAAAAAAACAACATGTCAGCGCAAACAGTCTGAGCCAAACAGGCGGTGTAGCAAAGTGGTGTAAGGTAGCGCAAATGCCAATGACGCAAAGTGGTGCAAGGTGACGTAACGCAACGCAACACAGACACCAGTGACGCAAAGCAACGCCAGGCCATGTTAGCAAAGAAGCAATATGCCAGCGCAAACAGCCTGAGCAAAACAGGCGGTGTAAGCCGAACAGCGAAGGGTGGATTTTGCAACAAGCACATATGTGCGAAGCTTCAAGCAAACGGCGGTGTAGCAAAGTGGTGCAAGGTAACGCAACGCAACACAAACACCAGTGACGCAAAGCATCACCAGGCCATGTTAGCAAAAAAAACAACATGCCAGCGCAAACAGCCTGAGCCAAACAGGCGGTGTAAGCCGAACAGCGAAGGGTGGATTTTGCAACAAGCACGTATATGCGAAGCTTCAAGCAAACAGCGGTGTAGCAAAATGTTGCAAGGTAACGCAACGCAGCACAAACACCAGTGACGCAAAGCAGCGCCAGGCCATGTTAGCAAAGAAGCAATATGCCAGCGCAAACAGTCTGAGCCAAACAGGCGGTGTAAGCCGAACAGCGAAAGGCGGATTTTGCAACAAGCACGTATATGCGAAGCTTCAAACAAATGGCGGTGTAGCAAA
>JAGCWT010000199.1 GCA_017961705.1 Treponema sp. | reverse complement strand
CATATTGAACTGCGAGCGAAATCGGACAAGTTCCCAACCTATTTGTCCAGCAGAATCTTTCTTAGTTGCTTGTAATTTCTAAAGGAAACATCAGCCTCTTTTAAGGGAATATTAAACAAAGCCCTAAGGCCCTTCATCAGGTAGGCGCTCTTTAGACCGGCATTGTTGGCACCCCTAACGTCGTACTTTATGCTGTTGCCCACGTAAAGAATCTCGCTTTCCTTAACCCCCAGTTTTCTTGCAAGAATACCAAAGGGATATATAGAAGGTTTTAGCGCACCGGATTCCTCAGAACCTATGCACACGTCGCAAAGGGAGCGGATGCCCCACACCCTGCCCTTTTGCTCAGGCGGAAAGTCGGAAAGCAGAGCAACCTTAAAGCCTGCATTCTTTATGGCAAAAATGGTGCCGTAAACATCCGGGTATGTCTTGATTTTTGTAAAATAGGGTTTTAGGCCTTCGTAGCAGATGTCCGTAATCTTTGTCTTTGCCTCTTCCGCAGAACAGTGAAGCTTTTCCGCAAGCAGCCGGGCCTGGTACTCAAAGAAGTCTGCAAGGGGAGCAGTTCTGTGCATCTGCTTTCGCACGGCGTTAAAGCGCAGGAAAAAGCGGAAATTCTTAAAAAAATAGGCCGGAAGCCTTATAAAAAGCCGCCAGTCTGCATAAAGAGTCCCGTCTATGTCAAAGGCAACAGCCTTAATTCCTTCTATCATATACCCCATTATATTGCTTTTTCGCATAAGGTGCAATTATCACATGCAATTTTTAGAGTTATTCCCTTTTAGGCAAAGGCAGGGTGCAAAGTTGCGGCATACCAACCTACTCTTATGCCCTATTTCCCTACAATCCCTTGGCAAAAGAAAAAATTGCGTCTTATTGCTCAGCTAATCAAGAAAGTAGGTAACGCACCCCAGCCTATGACGGTTAGCCTATTGATTTTTTATTGTTTCTACCATATACTCAATTTGCAGTTTATGGAAAGTATAGAAAAGCAGCTAGAAGAGCAGCTAGAGCAACGTCCTCGCACGCTTAAGATTGTAGGAACAATCGGCTTTCTGCTTCTTGCCGTTGTAACAACAGTTTTTTTCGTGCACGAGTACATGGAAGGACATTTTAAAGACGTAAACTCATTAAGTGAATACATAGAAGCTTACGGAATTTTGGGTCCGGTAATGCTTGCTTTCTTCCAGTGCGTAAAGGTTCTTGTTGCCATAGTGCCTGGAGCGATTGGATGTATAGCTGGGGCCGGAATGTTCGGTTGGCTGGGTGGCTTTCTCTGCAGCTACATAGGAATATGTTCCGGCAGCATGATAGCCTTTCTTCTTTCCAAGAAATACGGAATGTCGCTGATGAAGCTTGTTTTTTCCGACAAGCGTTACAATAAATGCGTACGCTGGCTGCAAAAAAAGCATCATCACTATCCGGTTGTACTTTGGTTTGCAATTTGCTTTCCATTTTCCCCGGACGACTTCTTGTGCTACTTTTCAGGAATGACATCCCTGTCTTTCAGAAGGTTTGCACTTATTATCCTAACTGCTAAGCCATGGACAATTCTTGGCTACAGCCTGATTTTTGGTCACATTTTTTGAGGTTTTTATGCTTGGAGTATACAATTATACGGTTTGGATGACTTACTCAGGAATGTTGCTTTCCTATGCGGGAATAACATTCACTCTGAACGAAAATTACCGTGCAGCGCTTCTCTGCCTTATGATTGCAGGTGTTCTGGACATGCTGGACGGCAAGGTTGCAAGTACCAAAAAAGACCGCAGCGAAGATCAAAAGGACTTTGGAATACAGATAGATTCCATGTGCGACATAATCAGCTACGGTGTACTCCCGGCTCTTTTTGTTTACAAAATCAACGGTTTCCACAGATTTTCTGGCATTATTGGGGGGCTTTACCTTCTCTGTGCTCTGATCCGCCTTTGCTGGTTCAACGTGGACGAAGCCCAGAGGCAGGAGCAGACATCCGAAGAGCGCAATGAATACAGGGGTCTTCCGGTAACAAGCGCAGCAATTATCCTGCCATTCGTATTTATAGTATGCCGCTTTATCTGCAACCGCATTGGTTCGCCAGACCTCTTTGACAGCAGGGTGGAAATCTGGAGCAGCGCAACGCTTTCCGTAATGGGAATCTTCTTTATAACACCATTCAGGATGAGAAAGCCTCACTGGACTGGAAAAGCAATTCTTTCCCTTATAGGGCTTGCAGAACTTATAATCCTTTTTGCTGCAAAATGAGTTCAGAAAGCAATAGCAAAAGCACCCCAAAAGGGGCCGTTACCTTCCTATATGGAACTCTTCCCGGCAGAATTATGCAGGGGCTTTTCCTTACGCTAAGAATTCCTGCCCTGCTGGGTCTATTTTTGCGTTCACCTCTTTCTGCCTTTTACATAAAGCCCTTTGTTAAGAAAAACAAGATAGACCTTTCTGGCTTTGAGGGGGTAAAATTCCGCACCTTCAACGATTTTTTTACCCGCAAGAAGGACATTCCCTTTGACAAAAGTCCCGACACCCTTATAAGCACGGCAGACGGGCTTCTTTCTGCATACAAAATAGAAGAAAACTCTACTTTCCGCGTAAAGGGCTTTGACTACAGCGTAAAAGACCTGCTTCCAGGCTACGAAGATACGGAATCCTTTACCGGGGGAACCTGCCTTGTATTCCGTCTTAGGCCAATAGACTACCACCGCTACATCTTTGTGGATTCTGGACGCTTGGAAAAGAACCACTTTGTAAAGGGAAGCCTTCATTCCGTACAGCCGGCGGCATTGGAGCGCTACAGGGTCTACACAAAAAACCGCCGTTCATGGGTAATACTGCACACAGACCACTTTGGCGATGCTGCCCAGATAGAAGTTGGGGCTTTTTCTGTTGGCGGAATAATCAACCACTTGCAGGACGCAAGCTTTGAAAAGGGTCAGGAAAAAGGCTACTTTGACCTTCATGGCTCAACGATTGTACTGCTTTTGCAAAAAGACAAGGCTACCCTCTTGCCGGAATACCAGGATGCATTTACGCGCGAAGTTCCGGTACGCATTGGGGCTCCAATAGCAAAATAAAGATTATTCTCAAGGGAGACCCCTTAACCCCTCCCTTTCCCGGCACGGCTTAGGGGCATATCGCTCAACGTTTCGCGACATGCCTAAGAACCCCATACTTTATCGATGAAACTTCATTGCTAGTTCCAACGCTTCCTTGTTTACAGGTGTGTTTTTTACAAAATGGGCCCTTCGACAGGCTCAGGGAACGGGGGTTTCTTTCTTGCCGATAATTATAGAGCCATGGAGGGCGGCTTAGCATGGAACAACTTACGCCCGATTGGAGGGGCGCACGTAAGTGCGTTGCCGAAGGCAATGGAGGCGAAGGCCGGAACCCCGGAAAGCGGGGCCAACCAGGCATGAATTCCCGATTTTAGCCAAAAAACAAATGGACGGCCAAAAAGTACCGTCCAAAAAATTAAGAAAAAGAAATTCCGTGTGAATCAATAAGGCTTAAAGTATGGGAAGCTCTTTACGCGCTCCAGGTGAACGAAGCACTTTGGATATTTTTTTATGAAATCTTCCAGGCTAAGAAGCTCGCCCTTTTGGAAGACACGGCAGACCAGGCGCTTGTTTGAGTCAAAGTAGGAGAAGAAGGCTGCGCAGTGGTTGAACTTCATCGTGTTTTCCTTTATGGCAGGTTCACGGATTGCACCAATGTAGAACCAGCCAGGTTCCGTGCAGGCAAGGACGTAGAGCATTCCGCGGAGTTCGTCTACGGAATATCCTGTTCCTTCTACATAGCCGGCCGTATTTTCTGCCTTTGATGGTGTGACCAGGCGGGAAACAAAAGGCTCAACGTTAACGTCCACGCCAAATTTCTTCCAGTCGTCATTCTTTGAACCGCCGCTTTTTGCCCTTATGCCCCTTGGGGAGCGTACGACAAATGCTTTTGCGGCAAGGTTTCGGCAAAGGTCAAGTGTGCGCTTCGTGTTGGCGGCAGAAAATTTATTCTGCTGGGTAACGGCAGGCGCAGAATCCAGAATGTCCGTTGGCTCAAGCATTTCTGCAAGAGAAGAATTCTGGCCGGTAACGCTTCTGATGATTCCGTCCACTATCCACTTTACAAAGCCATCCTCCCCCAGAAGGAGCTTTGAGTCGTCCTCTGACTCTGTGGGGGTAGGAGCGTTTCTTAGCAAGGCAGAATAGTCAACCTCCGCTTTTTTGTAGGGGGCACCTGTAAGGATGTTAAGGACATTGTTCCTTTCGTCGCAGGCGGCATATTCAGCATATTTTAATGAAGGAAGCTTTTGCCTTATTATGGCAATCATATTCTTTACTTCCGTGTAGTCGTTGTTGGAAAAATCCACCTTGTACCAGGGAAGGGGCTTCTTTGTAAGGTTGTACACTTCCTGGAAGGACATAGTGTAGAGGTTCTTAAAGTCTATTCCAAGCGGAACTGAGCGGGCTGCATAGTAGGAGCAGACAATAAGGTTTGCAAAGGTTTTGTGGCCCGACGGTACAAACATAAGGTAAACGTCTTCGTCGTAGGCAAAGTGCCATTCTATGCGGACAGGCTTTCCGCTTGCCTTTTCCTTGTACAAAATCCAGCTTCCGGCAGAATCCTTGTAGTAGTGGGGAATCTTCTGAACCTGGTGGTTTTCTCCGTCTATGAACTCTGTCTGGCTGTATGTCTCGGGGCAAACGATTATGGCATACTCGCTTTCACCTGAATCTTCCATGCGGATTTCAAACAGATTTCCGATGGCGTCGGTGCTGTGTTCGGCTGCCTTACCCTTTATAGCGGCATAGGGTTGCTCAAGCCATTCCTGCTGGACCCTGGTGCGGATTTCTGCAGAATCTGGAATTCCAGCCTGGTTGTATTCGGCAAAAGCAGGGAGTGCTGCAAAAATAAGCGGAAAAGCTACCAAGGCATGTGCCATTGACCTGCCAAGTGCTTTTGCAAAAGTCTTAAAATTCATCTTACACATACTAAACATACTGGTTTTGTCCTCCCGGAACTAGAAGTGCGGCTTTAGCGTTCATGCGGGCGGCATGTCGGCAGGGCTTACGCTTTCTGAGTCCGAAAAATCCGCGAATCCTTCCGCATAACTAATGCGGGGCTTTACCACGGTCTTGTCGGGATTGTGAATCATTCCGTCATCCCTTTCGTCCGGATGCATTCCAACAGGCGCATTGCTCAAAAGAAGCTTTAGCCTGTTAAGCTGGTTCACTTCGCTTGAACCCGGGTCGTAGTCTACCGGAGAGATATTTGCTCCCGGATAGCGGCGGCGGAGTTCCTTTATCATGCCCTTACCGGTAACATGGTTTGGAAGGCATGCAAAGGGCTGCACACAGGCAATGCTGGGCACTCCCGAATGAATCAGCTCTACCATCTCTGCTGTAAGAAACCAACCTTCGCCGGTAATGTTACCAAGCTGAACTATGTCGTTGACCCCCTTCATCAGGTCGTAGATACCCGTTGGCGGATCAAAGCGGCGGCTCTTCTTAAGCTGCTTCTTGATGTAGCGGCGGTAGCGTTCCAGGAACCACACCAGGAACTTTGCGTTGCGCTTTGTCTTCTTTGGGAAGGCAAGCTCTTCGTGGCGGAAAATTCCGGTGCTGAATGTATAGAACAAGAAATCTGCCAAGTCCGGCATTGAACATTCGGCACCTTCCCTTTCTATAGTATCGACAATTTGGTTGTTTGCTGTAGGGTGGAATTTTACGAGAATCTCCCCTACTACACCAACGCGGGGCTTTTTTACCGGCAAAAGCGGCAGGTTGTCAAAGTCTTTTACGATTCCGCGGATGATTTTGTGGTACTTTAGCGCACCCATGTGCTTTAGGGAGGCCTCAATTATTCCGTTCCACTTTTCGTAGAGGGCATTGGCACTGCCTGGAGTTGCCTCGTAGGGACGGGTCCTGTAAAGGCAGCGCATCAAAAGGTCACCAAGCATTACGCCCTTCATTGCCCTGGAAACCAGGGAAAGCGTAATCTTAAAGCCGGGGTTGCTTTCAAAGCCCTGTGCGCTAAGGGAAATTACCGGCACTTTGGAAAGCCCTGCATCGTTTAGCGCTCGGCGGATGAATCCAATGTAGTTTGTAGCGCGGCAGCCACCACCCGTCTGCGAAATTAGGAGGCTAACCTTGTCCAGGTCGTACTTTCCGCTCTGGAGGGCAGAAATCATCTGTCCTGCCACAAGGATTGAAGGGTAGCAGGCATCGTTGTTAACGTACTTTAAGCCGGTGTCCACAGCCTTGGGGTCTGTAGCGTCAAGAACCACAAAGTTAAAGCCTGAATACTGGAAGGCTTTCTGCACAATCCTAAAGTGGATGGGGCTCATCTGGGGTGCCAGGATTGTATGGCTGAACTTCATTTCCTTTGTAAAGACCTGCCTCTTGTAAGCTGAACTCTTTACGCTAAGCTTTATGCGGTTCCTCTGCCTTGCCTTAACAGCGGCAATAAGGCTCCTAATCCTAATTCTTACTGCTCCAAGGTTGCTTCCCTCGTCTATCTTGATGAGCGTATACATGCGGCTCTTTGACTTAAGGATTTCGTCAACCTGGTCGGAGGTAACGGCATCAAGACCGCAGCCAAAAGAGGTAAGCTGGACAAGCTCCAGGTTTGGCATTCCGGAAACAAATGCGGCTGCGCGGTAGAGGCGGTTGTGGTAAGTCCACTGGTCAACTATGCGAAGGGGTCTTTCTATTGCGCCAAGATGGGCAACTGAATCTTCCGTAAACACACCCAGCCCAAGACCGTGAATCAATTCTGGAATTCCGTGGTTAATCTCCGGGTCCATGTGGTAGGGGCGGCCTGCAAGCACAATTCCGTTTGCACCGCGGCGGATAAGGGCCTCCAAAGCTTCCTCACCGGCAAGCGATGTTTCCTTCTTGAATTTTTCCTGCTCAGCCCAGCCTGCATCAACAGCCTTATTTACCTCGTCAAAAGAAAGGCTCTTGAAATGCTTCTTAAGCTCCTCGTAAAGACGCTCTGCAAGACGTGGCTTGTCGTAAATAGGAAGGAAGGGGTTCATAAAGAGAATGCTTTCATCCTGCCTAAGGCGCTCAATGTTGTTGCGCAAAACCTCTGGATAGCTTGTTACAACCGGACAGTTGTAGTGGTTTCCAGCCTCCGGGTCTTCCTTAATTTCATAAGGGGCACAGGGATAGAAGATGAACTTGCAGCCCGACTGCAAAAGGCTCTCTATGTGTCCGTGGGTAATCTTTCCCGGGTAGCAGACAGACTCGCTCGGAATGGATTCAAGGCCCTTTTCGTAGACGGCACGGCTTGAACGCGGGGAAAGCCTAACCCTAAAGCCAAGCTTTGTAAAAATGGTGAACCAAAGGGGATAGTTCTCGTACATGTTGAGCACGCGGGGAATTCCAACGTCCCCCATGGGAGCATCCTCTTTCTTTAGCGGAGTATAGCTAAATAACCTCTTGTATTTCCAGTCAAAAAGATTGGGCAAGTCAGCAGGAGAATCCTCATCTGCCCCGGAAGAAGCCTCTGCATTGCTTGCATCCTTAACCTTTACATCGTCATCAAATTCCGCACCACGCTCGCACCTGTTTCCGGTTATAAAGCGGCTAACCTTCTCGCCTGTAGTAAAGGTGTTTATAGTAAGAAGACAGTTGTTGGAACACTTTCCGCACCTCTTAAGCTCAAGGCTAACCTTAAAAGATTCCAGCTGCTCAAGAGAGGCAATACCGGACTTTATGAATTTAGGCGTCTGGTCAGGATCATCCGGCTTTGGACGGCGAAGATCCTCCCACTGGTCCTGGGCAATAAGGGCAGAACCGTAGGCACCCATAAGCCCCGCAACATCCGGTCGGTATACGTTAACACCGGCAATCTTTTCAAAAGCGCGCAGAACGGCATCATTGTTAAAAGTACCACCCTGAACCACAACCTTGCTGCCAATGTCGGAAGCCTTCCTAAGCTTTATTACCTTGAACAGGGCATTTTTTATTACTGAATAAGAAAGACCGGCAGAAATATCCGCAACGGAAGCCCCCTCCTTCTGAGCCTGCTTTACACGGCTGTTCATGAATACAGTACACCGCGTACCAAGGTCAACCGGGGTCTTTGCAAGAAGGGCAATCTTGGAGAAGTCCTGAACACTCATTCCCATTGTACTTGCAAAGTGGGCAAGGAATGAACCGCAACCAGAAGAACAAGCCTCGTTAAGCTGAATGGAAGTAATGGCCCCGTCCTTCATGCGAAGGCACTTCATATCCTGACCGCCAATATCCAAAAGGAATTCAACCCCAGGAACAAAAAAGTCTGCCGCGCGGTAGTGGGTAATAGTCTCAACTTCACCCGCATCAACGCCAAGAGCCGCCTGGAAAAGTGCCTCTCCGTAACCGGTAGAAACAGAACGTGCAATATAGCAGTCCTTTGGCAAGATTTTATAGAGCGACTTAAGCACTTTTACCGCAAGCTCAACAGGATTACCCGCATTAACATCGTAGAAGCGCCAGAGAATGCGCCCCTGCGTATCCGTAAGCACCGCCTTTGTAGTGGTGGAACCGGCATCCAGACCCAAGAAAACAGGCCCCTGGGTTGACTGCAAGTCCCCGGTAAGAGCCTTCTCCTGGGCATGACGGGCATTAAATTCATCAAGCTCCGACTGGCTGCGGAACAAAGGCTCAAGACGCTGAACCTCCTGCATCTCCGCGCCAACAAGATTCTTAAGGCTTTCACGGAACTGGGCAACCGTAGGAAAGACATCCCCGGCAGCAGCGGCACCCTTAATACAGCTGATTTCCCTTTCCGCAGAAAAAGCCGCCCCCGCCGCCACAAAAAGCTGGCTGTTTTCGGGAACAATAGTCTCGTCCGGAGTAAGCTTAAGGGTAACAACAAACCTTTCGCGAAGCTGATCCAAAAAGTGCAAGGGGCCGCCCAAAAATGCAACGTTACCGCGGATACGCTTACCGCATGCAACACCAGAAATAGTCTGCCTAACAACCGCCTGGAAAATGGAAGCCGCAATATCCTCACGCCTTGCACCCTCGTTAATAAGGGGCTGAACATCCGTCTTGGCAAAAACACCGCACCGTGCCGCAATCGGATAAATGGTGGAAGCCCCCTTGGCAAGCTCGTTAAGCCCCATGGCATCCGTCTCCAAAAGAGCCGCCATCTGGTCAATAAAAGCACCCGTACCGCCAGCGCAAGTGCCGTTCATCCTCTGCTCAACACCGCCGCGGAAATATGTAATCTTGGCATCCTCACCGCCAAGCTCAATAACAACATCTGTCTTTGGAATAAGACGCTTTACCGCCGTAGTAGCAGCCACAACTTCCTGAATAAAAGGAATGTTAAGCCACTGAGAAACCGACAAACCGCCGGAACCGGTAACCTTTATGCTAAGAGGCTGGTCTTGACCGGCAGGAAACTTCTTCTCCAGCTCGTCAAAAGCCTTGTTCACCACGGTGATAATTGTGTTGCGTATGTCTGCACGGTGCCTCTCGTAAGCTCCGTAAAGCAGGGCATCATCGTCCCCCAGTATTACCACCTTAACCGTCGTAGAACCAACGTCAATACCCATGCGGACTGGCTTTACAAGCGGCTTAAAAACTGTATTTGAATCAAGATTCGCCATCAATACACAACCTTTTTTTCTAAAAATCAGGGCAGCCCCCAAAACTAAACCTTTTGGAGATTCCCATTCTTCTATTATAATAGGAAAGATTCTTTTATTCAACTAAAATCAAAAGCCCGTTACCCAAAACTAACACCATCAAATCTAAAAACCTGTTCCAAAAGTGTCATCCCAAAACTTGCTAAACTGTCATCCCAAAACTTGCTAAACTGTCATCCCAAAACTTGCTAAACTGTCATCCCGAACTTGCTAAAGTGTCATTCCGAACTTGTTTCGGAATCTCAAAAGTTGGATACTACCCTTCTGGACGGTACCCTTCTGGACGATAGTCCAACTTGCTCTACCACTTTGTCTCTCGGCTAATTCGACAGAACATGCCTTTGCGTCACCGCCCTTCCGGGGTTCCGGGGCCCCAACCCCTCCATTGCTCCGCAACCCGCTTGCGCGGGTCCCTCCACGGCGGCGTAGGCTTATTGTGGATTACCCCCATCACAGCGTCATTATTTGGCTCGACCCGATAATCCATTCACTCGCATCAAAAATCCCTCATTTGCAAATATCTTATCTGCAATTCACCGAAAGACTCTTTTTGTATCAAATCATATTTACATTCTGATTTTAAATAACCATCCGTATAAATTGTCAGAACATCATCCTTAACTTCAAAAGCTATTGTTCTTGCCCCACGAAACCTGAATACTTCAACATTATTAACATACAAGCGTGCGTAAGTTGGATCAGAAACGCAGTTTGTTATATACGCTTGAATAACATAAGTCTTTGAAATAGTTACCTCTTCCTCTTGAATTAGTGTTTTTTGGGATAAATACCGCAAAAAACAAGACTCAAAAAGAAAACTTGCAAAATATAAAACTAAAAAAAATAAAATTGCCTTTTTTGTATTCATTTTTACTTCCTTAAACTTTCTTTAATTTTTCTCTTGCTTTTTCAAAATTAGAGTATATCTCTATTATTTCATCATTAATCGCTTTGGCATTCGCTTTTTCCAATATATCATATTTTACTGGATGGATAGACATTAATACTAGATTAATAAACTCTTTTTGCGACAAATCTTTATAACTTTTACCAAAATAAAACATGGCTGCGTTTTCCAGACCATAAATCCCGTTTCCAAAATAACTTGCAGAAAAAATATAATTATAACAAATTTTATACCCTATGTTCCTAACGACATATCTACTCGTACAAAAGGCTTTAATTTTTTTTCCTCTTGTAGATAAACAATGCCAGCAAGTGTTATCAGGAAAAAGATTGCAGGCTCCATATTCTTGTACAAATATATATGCGCCCCTGTTTGCGGATGAAAAATAATCTGTTAGCAAGGGCAGTCTTTTAAATTTTGGATTGGCCTGTTTGGAAAAAACAAAACTTGCAATCTCAACTTGTGTGTCTGATAATTCAATTTTTGTTTCATCAATTACATCTTTTTCATAAATTTTTGATGCATTAAAATTGCAGTATATATTTAAAATTATATATGTGGTAAGACAAAAACAGATAAACAGACTAAGAATTCTTATCAGCTTCTTTTTCATTTTTAATTTTCCCTAATGTTATGTGATTTCTACTTCACCCCCGCATAATGCGTCCACATGCGGATTATTTTTACCGTACCCTCGTACTTTACATCACCAACACTAACTTCTTCTTCAAAGATTTCATATACCAATCTATGCTGGATATTAATTCGCCTTGAATACAGGCCGGCTAAATTTCCTACAAGTTCTTCGTATGGCGGTTCAAAAGGATTATTACGCAAAACTTCGATCAAAGACTTTGCTTTACCATCAAGCTTTGCTGTTTTTAAGTTCTTAATATCTTTGGTAGCTTGTTTGTCATACTTTATAAGAT
>JAGCWT010000198.1 GCA_017961705.1 Treponema sp. | reverse complement strand
CATTATATTAAAATAAGTAGAACCTAAGCTTGCGGGGTATTTTATGGATAATATTATAGAAGGAAAAACCTTTGATGAAGAGCGCGCGCTTTACGGGCAGCATGACATTACCGTAAAAAACTGCCGCTTTGACGGGCCTGCAGACGGCGAGAGCGCTTTTAAGGAAGCAAGATGCATTAGGGCGGAAAAGAACTTCTACAACCTGCGTTACCCCTTCTGGCACTGCACCAATCTTGAAATTCTTGGCGGAGAGATGACGGACAAGTGCCGGGCTGCCTTGTGGTATTCGGAAAATGTGAACATTCAGGGGCTTACCATGCACGGAATTAAGGCTGTAAGGGAATGCGCAAATGTTAGCATAAAAGATTCGGAAATTGATTCTCTGGAATTTGGCTGGTTTACGCGGGGAATGTCCATGGAAAACTGCAAGGCTACGAGCGAGTATTTTATGCTAAAAAGTTCCGGCCTTAATTTTACCGGGCTTGAATTTTCCGGGAAGTATTCATTCCAGTACGTAGCAGACAGCGTGTTTGAAAACTGCAACTTTGACACAAAGGACGCCTTTTGGCACGCAAAAAATGTGCTTGTAAAAAACTGTACGGTGAAGGGCGAATACCTTGCCTGGTACTGCGAGAACGTTACCTTTGAAAACTGCACGATAAGCGGAACCCAACCGCTCTGCTACTGCAAGGGGCTAAAGCTTGTAAACTGCAAGATGTATGACGCAGACCTTGCCTTTGAAAAGTCGGAGGTTCAGGCAGATATAAAAAGTCACGTGGAAAGCATAAAGAACCCCAAGTCTGGCTGCATAAAGGTGGCTTCTCTTGGAAGTCTTATACGCGATGACACTGCTTCTTTGGCAGATGTTGTGGTGGGGAAGTAAAGCGGTTTGGTTTTACAGGGGACGGCCGTCATTCCGGGCTCCGACACGGAATCTGTAAAAACTAAAATCCATGGTATACACAGACCCTGAAACGAGTTCAGGGTGACGGTACTCACTTTGCGAACCCTCCGAGTTATTTTGTAACTTGTGGATTTTATTGCTAACACCAGTCCCCATGGGGGCGTTGCGGGGGTGTCCCCCGCAGAGGGGGTAGGACGCAACGAAGTGCGGACGCAGGGGGAGACTTCCCCACCTAAATGCTGTCTTTTTTTAGAGAATCCCTGTCTGCAAATTCGGGGTAGTCGGTGTGCTTGCAGTAGCGCAGGTCGCGGTATTTCTTGGGTGTCATTCCTGTATTTTTTCTGAAAACGTAAATAAAATGGCTCTGGGTTGTAAAGCAAAGCATGTCGGAAATCTCGGAAATGGAATAGTCGGTAAATTTAAGCAGCTTTTTTGCATACTCTATTTTCTTAATACGTATATAGTTACCTATTGAATACCCGGTCTCCTTCTTAAAAAGCTGGGTAAGGTAGCTCTCCGAAAGGCCTGAAACTTTTGCAAGGTCGCCGGCAGAAATCCTGTTGGTTATGTTCATGTAGATGTATTCCATGCACTTTGAATGGGTTCCCGGCATGACCCCTTGGTGCTGGCTGCTCTTCATGCGCTCGGTGTAGTCCATGCACATTTCTTTTTGCAGGGCAACGATTTCTTCCTTGGTTGTGCAAAGATCCGTCCGCTGAATGTAGTAGTCGCTAAGCTTGTAGGATTCCTCCATGCTCATGCCCATTTCAACGCAGAACCTTGAACACATGGCGGTGTTTATTACAAAGTGGAATTTTAGGTTCTGCAGTGGGTTTTCCGAAAGCCGCCCCTTTTCCTTCATGTCTGCAAAGTCGTTTCGGTCGCATATCCGCCTTACGGTTTCTATGTCGCCGCTAGCAACGGACTTGTAGAAGGTAAATTCCTCTTCCATAGGAAGGTGACGCTTCTGTTCGTAAAGGGAGTCTTCTTCAAATTTAAGCCAATCAGAAAAATATTTCACTTTTTTAATTCTCTAGCCGCTTGGGATTCAACTCTCTTTCTATATTATAACACATATTCCAATAAAAGGTAAGCCTTGCATTCTCCTCTTTTTCTTCTGGACGGTACTTTTGTCCGCTCTACCATTTTGCTTTTTGGCTAATTCGACCGGACACCTCTCTGCGCCACCGCCGTTCCGCCCTTCGCCTATCCGGCTCATACCGCTTGCGCGGTACTAAAGGGGCTCCATGGCGGCGTACGTTGCATATAAAAAATCCTTCTGCGGCTCTTTACGTTTTGGCAAGGAAGAAAAAAAACGTTCCCTGAGCCTGCCCGGAAAAAATCCATCCGTGGCTTTTTTCCGGGATTGCAGAATCGCTTCGCAATTCTGCATGCTGCTAAGCCGCCCATCCATGGGCTTTTTATTGATGGACAAGGAAGTGGGGAAAAACTGCGGGCTTCGGACTCCGAGCTGGTTTTCCCCCTCCAAGACTGGGGTCCAAGGGAACTCCCTTGAAAAAAACTCATATTTTTGTAAAATTTCGACATTTTACTTAAAATCCTGCTATTTTTTATTTTGACATAGTGTATTCTTATTAAAAAGTTTGATTTGATTTTTACACCTGTATGAATTTCTTGCTTTTTTCAGAAAAACTGCATATATAGCGTACCCTAGGCCCAAGGTCTGCCGGATTTTCCATCGTCCATCACTCTATTTTGCAATTTTCTCTAAAAAACTAACAATTCATCACTAATTTTTTAGAGTGTCAAAGAGGCACTTTTTGGATTAGCTTGCATTTTTCACTAAAAATCAAACAAATCATCACTAAAAATTAGGAAGTTTATGGCAAAATAGTCAGTCAAAATGAAAAAAACGAAATATTTATATTATATTTCCGTTGAAATCTGACATTTTTAGCATAATTCTGACATTGCTTTTTTTGAAGTGGTGTAATCTAGCATATAAGAGAAACGGAGCGCTTGCATACATTTTGCTTGTCATAATGTTTCTGGCGACCGTAATTTTTTTAATACTAAAATAGGAGTTTAGCATGAAGAAATCTCTATTAGCTTTGAGTGGTGTTCTTTGCGCAGCAGCTTTGCTTTCTGTAAGCTGCAAAGGTAAGGAACAGGGTGCAAATGGTACAGCAAACGCTGGCGCAGATGCAAACAAAAACCTCGTTGTATGGTCATTCACAGACGAATTGGAAGGCATGATCAATGATGAGAACTTCGGTTACAAGAAGGCTCACTCTGACATGACAGTTGAGTACTCTCTCACACCAACAGACCAGTTCCCCAACAAGTTGGACCCGGTTCTCGCATCTGGCAACGGTGCACCTGATGTTTTCGCTCTCGAAAACGCATTCGTACGCAAGTACATCGAAGAAGGTCCGGAACTCTTGCTCCCACTCGATGATGTTTACGCAGAAGTAAAGGACAAGATGGCTGACTACCCAATGCAGATTGGTTCTTACAACGGCCACGTATACGGTATGGCATGGCAGGTATGTCCTGGTGCTGTATTCTATCGCCGCAGCCTTGCAAAGCAGATCCTCGGAACAGACGATCCTGCAGAAGTACAGAAGTACATGTCTGACCTTACAAAGTTCCTTGAACTTGCAGAAACAATCAAGACAAAGACAAACAACACTGTAAAGATCGTTTCTACAACTGGCGACTTGTTCATGCCATACAAGGGTGCTCGTAAGGATCCTTGGGTTGTAAACGGCAAGCTCGTTATTGACCCAGCTATGGATCAGTACATGGAAATGTGCAAAGTTATGCACGACAAAGAATACGACGGTCGCGTAGGACAGTGGTCTGAAGGCTGGTTCGCAGGTATGAAGGATGCTCTTAAGGATGACACTGGTAAGGACGTAAAAGTATTCTCTTACTTCCTCCCAACATGGGGTCTCCACTATGTTCTTAAGACAAACGCTGAAGGAACAGCTGGTGACTGGGCAATGTGCCAGGGTCCTGCAAAGTACTACTGGGGTGGTACTTGGATTGCTGCATACAAGGGAACAAAGAACCCGAACGCTGCTAAGGAAATGATCAAATACCTCGTTTCTGATGACGGCTTCTGCGAAGGCTATGCAAAGAAGACAGGTGATACACTTGGTAACCTCCATACACAGGCTGCAATCAAAGATACATTCTCTGAACCATTCCTTGGTGGCCAGAACCACTACGTAGAATTCTGCGAAATGGCAAAGGGTATCGACGGAAAACTTATCCAGGGTACAGACCAGGCTATCGAAGCTCTCTGGGGCGAAGCAGTTGCTGCTTATGCAAACGGCGAAAAGTCTAAGGAAGATGCTTTGAACGAATTCAAGGCTCAGGTAAGCACAACTCTTGGATTCTAATTAAAATCTGAATTCATTATCTGACCCGATGGGCGCGGACATTCATCTGACTAAAATCATTGAGTGGACCGCGCCCTTTTTTTTGGGAAAAAATTGCACGTGGAGGCAGGGATGGCAGCTAAGAAAATAGTATCGGATCGTATAAATAAAAAAGGCTACTTTTTTATCATACCTTTCGTACTTGTATATTTATTGTTCAATTTCTGGCCGACAATTTATACTTTTATATTGTCAATCGGAAACTTGAAGGGATTTGGAAAACTGAAAATTATTGGCTTCGGAAACTTTGTCCGTCTTGTACAGGATAAATATTTCTGGGGCTCTGTTTTAAATACATTTATAATCTGGGGTATTAACTTTGCCCCGCAGCTAGGCATTGCCCTTTTGCTTGCAGTTTGGTTTACAGACGTAAAACTTCGTCTTAAGGGAACCGGCTTGTTCAGGGCTATTTTTTATATGCCAAACCTTTTGACGGCAGCATCTGTTGCTCTTTTGTTCAAGAGCTTGTTCGGATATCCAGTAGGTCCTGTTAACCAGTTGCTTCTGGGATTTGGACTTGTGGAAAAGGCCTATCAGTTTGACCGTAACGGATGGGCATTAAGAGGTATAATTGCATTCATCCAGTGGTGGATGTGGTGTGGCCAGACACTTATTCTTTTGATGGCCGGTATCACCAGTATTTCTCCTTCGCTATATGAATCTGCTACAATTGACGGTGCAAACGACTGGCAGTGCACTTGGAAGATAACAGTTCCTCTGCTCCGCCCAATCATGTTCTTCTTGCTTATTACGTCAATGGTCGGTGGTATGCAGATGTTCGATATACCGTTCCTCTTGACGGATATGCGCGGTGGTGTAAACTTTATGTGCCGTACAATGGCGGTTTACATGTACAACATCGGCTTCCAGGGAACAAACCAGTATTCTTACGCAGCAGCAATCGCTATTGGAATGTTCATTATTACGGTTGTCCTTTCAAGAGTAATCAACTGGCTTACAAGTGAACACTCCCGCGTAAAGCATGTTGTAGAGGAGGCCAAATAATGCAGTATTCATCAAAACGCGCCGTAAAATCTGCTATTATATATATTGTAATGATCATTCTTACGATTATAGCAGTTGTTCCTATCTGGATCATGCTTATAAACGCAACCCGCTCTACGGAAGAAATAAATGCTGGTCTTGCACTCGTTCCTACAGGCCACGCCTGGCAGCAGACGGTGTACAACCTGCACACTCTTACCAACCGCGGATTTAAGATCTGGAGAGGCTTCTTAAACAGTGCAATAATCTCCTTTAGCACAACAATCCTCTGTGTTTACTTTTCTACCCTTACCGCATACGGTATTTACGTATACCACTTTAAGGGAAAGAAGTTGCTCTGGGGACTTGTTATGTTCCTGATTATGCTTCCGGGAACCCTTTCCTTCATCGGTTTCTACCAGTTCATGGCAAAGCTTGGCCTTACTGGAGACTGGAGGGGATTCATTCCTCTTACAATTCCGTCCATTGCATCTGCCGCAACGGTAATGTTCATCCACCAGTACATGGAATCAATCCTTTCTCTGGAACTTGTGGAAGCAGCCCGTATTGACGGTGCAGGCGAATTCTTTACCTTCAACAGAATCGTATTGCCAATCATGCAGCCGGCTATGGCAACACAGGCTATCTTTGCCTTTGTTGGAAGCTGGAACAACTTCATGACGCCGTCCGTAATCATTACGAACGAAGACTATGCAACACTTCCTATGTTGGTACAGAAGCTCCGCGGTGATATTTACCGTACGGAATTTGGTGGTATTTACCTGGGAATTGCAATTTCGCTTATCCCGATTATCATCTTCTACGCAATCATGTCACGCTACATCATTGCTGGTATTACAATGGGTTCTGTAAAGGAATAGTACAGTTCGATGCTAGAATAATTGGAAGTTCTTTGCGCTTTTGTGCAGGGGGCTTCCGTAGTTGCCTATCAATAATATAAAACGGCCCCTTGGGTTTTTGCCTTGGGGGCTTGTCTTGTATATGGAATAAAAACAAAGGAGAAAGAGAATATGGCAAGCTCTGGCGAGAAAACCGTCCGGCTTAATAACCCAATTTTACCGGGATTCCATCCCGACCCTTCCATTTGTGTTGCAAATGGAGAATATTTTATTGCAAATTCAACTTTTGAATGGTATCCGGGAGTTGAAATTACCCGCTCCAAGGACTTGGTTCACTGGACCACGGTTCCTTCCCCTCTAAACGAAACCCGCCTTTTAGACATGCGCGGCGAAAAAGCTTCCTGCGGAATATGGGCACCTTGCCTTTCCTACAGCGACGGTTTGTTCTATCTTATCTACACAAACGTGCGCAACTGGAATATTGGCACAATGAAGGACTGCCCCAATTACCTTACAACTTCACCTTCCATAGAGGGCCCTTGGTCTGACCCTGTTTTTATGAACGCATCCGGGTTTGACGCTTCCATGTTCCATGATGATGACGGACGCCACTGGTACATAAACATGGAATGGGATTACCGTAAGGCAGGCCCCCGCCAGTTCAGCGGAATAATGATAAGAGAATATGATCCCCTAAAAAAATGCCTTGTTGGCGAACGAAAAAAGATTTTTTTGGGAACAGATATAGGTCTTGTAGAAGGCCCCCACATTATAAAGAAAAACGGCTGGTACTACATTCTTGCGGCAGAAGGAGGCACTTCTTACGAGCACGCAATTACTGTTGGCCGCTCTCGCAAACTGGAAGGCCCTTACGAAGTTCATCCAGACAACCCCCTAATTACAGCCTATGGCCACCCGAAGCTTATGCTTCAGCGCTCAGGACACGGAATTTGGTGCGACTCTCCAGACGGAAAGCACACCTACCTTGCATATCTTTGCGGAAGACCCCTTCCCGGAACCTTGGGTGGAGCCTTTACCCGCGGAAAATGTGTCTTGGGTAGGGAAACAGGCATTGCAGAGATAGTCTGGAAAGACGACTGGCCTTATGTAACACAGGGGAACGGCACTTTGCGAAACAATCCGCCGCCTTATGTTGACGTACCTGTTGATTCAGACAATGACGGAATTCAGACAACGCCTGGATCTGGCCCTGCTGCAATCCACTACGACTTTAGCAAGGGAATCCATGACGACTTTAAGACACTCCGCCGCCCGCTTACGGAAAAAATTGCTTCCGTAAAAGCCCGCCCCGGATTCCTTCGCCTCTACGGAGGACAGTCCCCCTGGTCAACCTACGAGCAGTCACTTCTTGCCCGCCGCCAGGAAGACTTTAAGTTCCGCGCAGAAACAAAGATTGAATTTGAACCGGACTACTTCCAGCAGTACGCGGGAATGTGCTATCGTTATGACGAGGAAACCCAGTATCTTTTGCAGATAGGCTACGATGAGCAGCTTGGAAAAATCATCCAGGTGAACACAATCCTCCCGGACAAGTTCATACAGGGAATGCCAATGCAGATTCCTTCCGGAAAGCCTGTTTACCTCCGCTTGGAAGGTAACTATGGCGTTGCAGAATTTGCCTATTCACTGGACAAGAAGTCTTGGCACAGGATGCGTCCAATCTGCGACACCTCCGTTCTTAGCGATGAGTATTCATCCGACGGATTTACCGGTGCCTTTATTGGAATGTACTGCGTTGACACAGAAATGTATTCAAAAGAAGCAGACTTTGAGTATTTTGAATACGAAAGATTGGTATAGTATTTTATAGTTTATAATAAGGAGAAGAATATGGCATTTTTACTTGGAATTGATTTAGGTACAAGCGGTACAAAGACTGTTTTGTTCAACCTGGACGGAACGGTTGCTGCTTCTAAAACAATTGAATACCCGCTCTATCAGCCCCAGAACGGTTGGGCAGAACAGGATCCTGCCGACTGGTTCAATGCGGTTTGCGGAACAGCAAAGGCCGTTATGGCACAGTCCGGAGCAAAGCCTTCCGATGTAAAGGGAATAGGCATTTCTGGCCAGATGCACGGTCTTGTAATGCTGGACAAAGACGGAAACGTACTCCGCAAGTCAATCATCTGGTGCGACCAGCGTACAGCCGCTGAATGTGACCAAATCACACAGAAGGTTGGGGCAGAGCGCCTTATAGAGATTACGGCAAACCCGGCCCTTACTGGTTTTACCGCATCAAAGATTCTCTGGGTTCAGAAACACGAACCAGAACTTTACGAAAAATGCGCCCACATCCTGCTTCCAAAAGACTATGTGCGCTACATGCTCACTGGCGAATTTGCAACGGAAGTAAGCGATGCTTCTGGTATGCAGCTTCTTGACGTTCCCAAGAGACAGTGGAGCGATGAAGTTCTTTCTAAGCTTGGCATAGACAAGTCCCTTCTTGCAAAGGTTTACGAGTCACCGGAAGTTACCGGAAAGCTTACCGCAAAGGCAGCCGCTCTTACAGGCTTGGCAGAAGGAACACCTGTTGTTGGTGGTGCCGGAGACAATGCCGCCGCAGCCGTAGGAACAGGAACAGTTGTGGATGGAAGGGCATTTACAACCATAGGAACAAGCGGTGTAGTTTTTGCACATACAACAAAACTCAGCATAGATCCAAAGGGTAGGGTACACACTTTCTGCTGTGCCGTTCCTGGTGCATGGCATGTTATGGGCGTAACCCTTGCCGCTGGTCTTTCGCTCAAGTGGTTCCGTGACAATTTCTGCCAGGACGAAATTACCGTTGCCGCAGGAATGGGAAAGGATCCGTATTTTGTTATGGACAAACAGGCCGAGCGCATACCGATTGGATGTGACCGCCTTCTTTATATGCCCTATCTTATGGGTGAACGCACACCCCACCTTGACCCAGACTGCCGCGGAGCATTCTATGGTCTTAGCGCAATGCACACAAGGCAGCACTTGTTGCGCGCAGTTATGGAAGGCGTTGTTTACAGCCAGAGGGACAGCACCGAAGTTCTTCGCGAAATGGGTGTTACAATCAACGACATGTATGCCTGTGGAGGCGGCGGTTCAAGCCCACTTTGGAGGCAGATGCTTGCGGACACCTTCAATTGCCCTGTTAAGACTGTGGCTTCCAAGGAAGGTCCTGCTCTTGGCGTTGCAATCCTTGCGGGTGTTGGAACAGGCGTCTTCTCCAGCGTACAGGAAGGCTGCGACAAGCTTATCAAGACAAATCCTGCCCAGCTGCCGATTGCAGAGAATGTTCCCAAGTACGAAAAGGTATATCAGCTTTACCGCAAGATTTACCCTGCACTCAAGGAAACATACAAGGAACTGGCAAAGCTCTAGGCTAAGGCATAGGGATTGCACTTTGGCAGCTTGCCATACGTCCGTGCTATAAATTTGCCTTAAAAAATCATTTGCTGCCTCTAAAAAAATGTTTAGGGGCAGCTTACTTTTCTATGCATTACTTTTCTCAAAAAAAACTTTCCTTTTTAGCAAAGTGGGTTTATAATTGTAGAAAAATACCAAATACGTGGCTGTATTTTGGCGCAAAAATAAAGGAGTATGGGTATGAAGATAAAATCTGTCTTCGGGAGCAGTTTTGTGCGCTACGGAAAAGTCCTTAAGGGCTACGACGTAAAAGAACTGCTCGAAAAACTTAATTCATCTACGGAAAAGCCCTTGGACAAGGTCATTTATGAACCTGGTGATTCCGGCCTGGAAGCTTTGGCTGTTGCCAAGCAGTTTTCTGTGAACGCTTACGGCGGAATGCCTGTTCAGGTGGGATACTGCAACGGTTTTAACACCAAGCTCAATTGCCTTGAATGGCACAGGGGCTCTGAACTGAACATCCCTGCAGACGACATTGTCCTGCTTTTGGCACCCCTGCAGAAGGTAAAGAATGGCCGCATTTCTTCCAAAGACGTTGAGGCCTTTTATGTACCGGCAGGAACCGTAGTCCAGATATACGAGACAAGCCTCCACTATGCACCTTGCAATGCCGTAAAGGGCAAAGAGGTAAGCAAAGACGGCTTCCGTGTGATTGTAGTCCTTCCAAAGGGAACAAATCTTGCAAAACCGGAACTTAAGGAAATTGACGCAGAAGACAAGCTCCTTTGGGCTGCAAACAAGTGGCTCATTGCGCATCCGTCTGCTAGCGAAGCAAAAGCCGGTGCCTATGCAGGAGTAACCGGAGTCAACATCGATCTTGCAAAAAGCAAATAACAAACAGTAAAAGCTGCCCTACCTGTCTTGCCAGCTAAATTTATGCGGGTTCAGACCGGTGCGCAGCTTCAAGCGAGGGAAAGGCTTTCCCCTCCAGAAGAAAAATTTTTAAGCAATTTATAGGAGTATAAGATGATCAACAACAAACCAAAAGTAAAAATCGGTATCGTAGCTGTTAGCCGCGACTGTTTCCCAGAGTCTCTTGCAGTAAACCGCAGAAAGGCTCTTGTTGCCGCCTACACAAAGAAGTATGGTGCTGACGAAATCTACGAATGCCCAATCTGCATCGTAGAAAGCGAAATCCACATGTGCCAGGCATTGGAAGACATCAAGAAGGCAGGATGCAACGCCCTCTGTGTTTACCTTGGAAACTTTGGCCCGGAAATTTCCGAGACTTTGCTTGCCAAGCACTTTGAAGGTCCAAAGATGTTCTGTGCCGCAGCAGAAGAAACATCAAAGAACGGTGGACTTATCCAGGGACGCGGAGATGCCTACTGTGGTATGCTCAACGCTTCTTACAACTTAAAGCTCCGCAACATCAAGGCCTACATCCCTGAATATCCAGTTGGAACTGCCGAGCAGTGCGCAGACATGATTCACGAATTTGCTCCTATTGCCAAGGCTGTCTATGCGCTCAACAACCTTAAGATTATTTCCTTTGGCCCACGCCCACTCAACTTCCTTGCATGTAACGCACCAATCAAGCAGCTTTACAACATCGGCGTAGAAATCGAAGAGAACTCAGAACTTGACCTCTTTGAAGCATTCAACAAGCACGCTGGAGACGCCCGCATTAAGGACGTTGTTGCAGACATGGAGAAGGAACTTGGTGCCGGAAACAAAAAGCCGGAAATCCTTGAAAAGCTTGCCCAGTACGAGCTTACCCTCCTTGACTGGGTAGAAGCCCACAAAGGTTACCGCCAGTTTGTTGCAATCGCAGGCAAGTGTTGGCCGGCATTCCAGACACAGTTCGGATTCGTTCCTTGCTATGTAAACAGCCGCCTTACAAAGCTTGGCATTCCAGTTTCTTGCGAAGTAGACATCTACGGTTGTCTTTCAGAGTTCATCGGTACTGTTGTTTCAAACGACACAGTTACACTCCTCGACATCAACAACACAGTTCCACAGGACATCTACGACGAAGAAATCAAGGGCAAGCACGGAACATACACGCTCAAAGATACATTCATGGGCTTCCACTGCGGAAACACAGCTTCCACAAAGCTTTCTTTCTGCGAGATGAAGTACCAGCTGATTATGGCACGCGCACTCCCACAGGAAGTTACAAACGGAACTTTGGAAGGAGACATCGCACCAGGCCCAATCACATTCTACCGCTTGCAGTCAACATCAGACAACATCCTCCGCGCATACATTGCCCAGGGTGAAGTTTTGCCGGTTGCCACACGCTCATTCGGCGGCATTGGTATCTTTGCAATCCCGGAAATGGGACGCTTCTACCGCCACGTACTCATCGAAAAGAACTACCCACACCACGGTGCCGTTGCATTCGGTCACTTTGGAAAGGAACTCTTCGAAGTATTCAAGTACATCGGCGTAGCAGTAGACGAGATTGGCTACAACCAGCCTAAGGGCGTCCGCTATCCTACAGAAAACCCATGGGCATAATTTTCTGTCACCCTGAACCTGTTTCAGGGTTGTAACCCTTAACAATTTAAGCGGTTGGGATTCCTTAATTGGAATTTCAGCCGCTTTTTTTTTAGGACGAAGTCTTTCCTGCTCTACCATCCGCTCTTTTGCTATAATCGGCCTTCATCCCTATGCGTCACCCGCTTTCCAGGGCTCCGCTCCCGCTCCGGCCCGCCTCTGGCGGTCTTGCCTCCGGCAACCCTTCCAATCGGGCGTAGGTCGAATCGCCCTCATGCGTCTTTTTGTTAACTCCCCCAAAAAAACTCCGATAGTCTAAATACAGAGACTTGAAGTTTTGGAGATTTTTTAGTATATTGAGATTATGAGTGGGTGCTTGAGCATGTATCGTGGGGGGAATCTATGAAAAGGTTTGGCTTTTTTGCTTCGGTAATCTTTTGCGCGTCTTTAGCATTATGCGGCGGGGCTTTTGCAAACGGAAAGAATTCAATCAGCCCGGAAATGGTTGGCGTAAAGGGCAGGGATTTTACCGTGGGTGTTACCGAAGTAACGCAGAAGCTTTACAGCCAGGTAACCGGCACAAATCCTTCCTATTTTAAGGGCGACAACCTCCCCGTAACAAATGTAAACTGGTACGACGCAATAATATTCTGCAACAGTCTTAGCAAGGCAGAAGGCCTAACTCCCTGCTACAGCCTAAACGGAACTACAGACATAAGCAAGTGGGGCGAACGGCCGGAAGATTCAATCTGGTCTGAATGGTCTTCCGTAAGCTGCAACTTTGAGGCAAACGGCTACAGGCTTCCTACCAAAGAAGAATGGCTCTACGCTGCCCGTGGCGGAGAAAACCACAAGTATTCAGGAAACGAATATGTTGGCGGTGTTGCCTGGTACAACGTAAACAGCGAGCGCATGCCCCACGAAGTTGGCGAAAAATTCGAAAACGGCTACGGCATCAAGGACATGAGTGGCAATGTTTGGGAATGGTGCTGGGATCACTACGACGTTTACAGCACGGACATGGGCGGCAGCTACAGCGACGGCTCAAAGTTCTGCATACTGGACGGCAGGTCCGGCAGCATCCCCATGGTAACAAAAACTGCCAGCTTGGGCTTCCGCGTCTTTAGAAGCAGGTAGGGGAAAAGATGCTGAGAAGTTCGTTCTGCTGATTCAGAGCCGGCTTTTTGTGTCATTTCTTGTAATCCGTAATGCACAACCTGTTCCCAAATGGGTCTTCAAATTCAACTGCATTCCCTGTGCGGATTTTGTAGGGTTCCGAAAGGAATGCCAGGCCTGTCCCTTTTAATTCCTTGTAGCTTTTTGCGACGTCATCTACTACAAACCAGATTACTGGTTTTGCATCCGGGAACTTGTGCTTGTCTTTTAGTATGATGGCGGCTTCTTCTGTGCCAACGCTAAAGGCAGTCATTCCTATTTCCGAAAAATCAAATTTTAGTTTGAGCCCCAGTGTTTTTCCGTAAAAATCCTTTGCGGCGTCCATGTTGTCGATTGGTAGAAAAAAGTTGTCATAACTTTTCATTTTTAATGCCTCCTGTTGCATTTAGTGTTCTACATATAAGGATGCAAAATATTTTGTAAAGTTATGGGCGGGGTAAAAATTTATTTGAAAATTTCAATTACTTTTAAAAACCAGGTTTCGGAAGGTTTTGCTTCTGGCATGTGCGAATACAGGTAATTTACTTTTGCGCGGACTTTGCCGTCAAAGCGATAATCTTTTTCTTTATAGTCAAGGCGGGATATTGTCTTTTTCATCAGTGACTTATTTTTTTCATGTGATTCCCTAAACTTAATCCAAGCGGTACAGTTGCAGGGATTTTTTGCATCAATAAGATTGCAGTGGTCGGCAAAGAAGGAATCCAAATTCATTCTTGCCCTGAACAAAAGACCTTTGAGCGTGTTTGGTGAAACTTCAAGAAGCTCTGCCACGTAATCCGCATTCATTCCAAACATGTCCACAAGAGAAAATGCGATGCGCTGTTTTAGGGTAAGTTTTCTTACCATTGCCATAAAGCAGCCGTTCTGCAAATTTTTTAATTCATCCGCAACAATAACTTCTTCCTCTGCTTGTGGAAGCGGTTGAGCAATTATTTTTCCGGCAGTTTCAGCTTCTTCCAGCTCAATGGAACTTTCTTCTGCAGCACCGCTTTTCCGCATGAACATAAGAAAATGCCTGTAGCAAATTGACGTAAGCCACTTCCTAATGGCCTTTGCATCCCTAATCTGATTTTGCTTTTCAAATACAGTCATAAAGGTCTGCTGCGTCAAATCTTCCGCATTGTCTTGATGACAGGACAGTTTTAGCGCAAAGTTGTATATGTAAAGATAGTTCTCTTTGAAAATGTCCTCAAAATTCATTTTGCTATTTTTATTTATTCAACACAAAACCTTGCCCGGCTGGTTGGTGTTTCAAAGACGTCGATTGCAAAAAGCCTTGCGCTTCCACTGTCTCCGTTCCCCTTTAGTTCCGGCAAAAGCTCCGTAATTCGGTTAAAAATCCAGGTGGCTATCCGCTCCGCACTGGGGTTCATCTTAAAAACTTCCATGTCGTTCAAATTGGTGTGGTCAAGTTCATTGCAAACATCCCGGAGGGTCTTCTTTAGAATTCCAAAATCCAAAAGCATGCCTCCTTCATCAAGCTGCGTACCCCGGACATGGGCATAAACCTTGTAGTTGTGTCCGTGAAGGTTTTCACACTTGCCGTGATAGTCCTGCAAAAAATGAGCTGCGCTAAATTCTGCCTCCACGCGCACTTGGTAAGAATGCCTTTCTGCCATTTGTTCCTCCTTAACTTGTAGCTTTATTCCACGGTTCAATCTGGAAAATCAAGATTCAATACAAAATCTTTTTCTTCGCTTGTATCAGGGTAGGTCAAATCTTCAGGGAAGGTCAAATTTTCATCATATTTATAAAGAGTATATTTTTCACCTTCGCTAAAAAAACAACCGTCGGCTTTTGTATATGTGACTCTTTCTTTTCTTAATTGCGAGAAAATTTCATTTATTATTTTTACATTTTCTTTGCTGTTTTCCAAACGGAGCAATCCTTCTGCGGCGTAAATTCTTCCACAAGGGTTGTCGCCTTTAAGCAAATTTATGAATACATTTTTGTCATTCAGCTTAAGCAGTTTTTCCATTGCCCTTCGTCCTTCTGGCTTGTCTCCGCCTATTCCGCACATGTAGCCATATACTGTTTCCGTTTCTGCAGAAAACAAAAAATCATAGTATGCCTGATATTCTTTTGGAAGCTGAATGTCCTTCATTTCTCCTGCAAGAGTTTTCTTGTGCTCAGAAAACTTTTTGTAGTTGTCGGCAAAGTCGTATGCAAATATGTATGCATCTAATCCGTAAAAGCCTTTTGCGGGTTTGAACTCAGAGAAAAAATTGGCTGCCACATCTTTGTTGAGGTGATTTTTTATTGTGCAAAATTCGTAGCTATGAACGGAAAGAATCAGCTTGCAGGGCATCTTTTTGTATGATACATAATCAATGGTAACTCCGATATAGCCTTCTGAGAATCCGAAGAATAACTTTTTTAAGCCGAACCCCATTTTTCTTGGTTCACCTGCATTCTTTTGGGTTGAGGTTATGAATTTCTTTATTTCTTCATCTGAAAAATCCTTGCGCTCTATAAAGTCCAACATGGATTTAATTATGGCTTCGTCCTTTTTTATCCATTCTAAGTTCACATTGTCCAAAGCCATTAGGGGAAAAATGGAAGCTATGCTAAGGAAAAGAAAAATTATAATTTTTTTCATTTTATCTTACTGCTTGCCCCTTGCCTCTTAGATTGCCCCTTCGTACACAAGCCCCTGCTCACCGTCTACTGTTACGGAAAGATCGTTTTCAAGCTTGAGTGCACCCGGTACGTCCAAAATCCAAACCAGGCGCTTGTTTACAAAAGAAAGCTCCTGGGCGCTAATGTCGCTTCCACCTTCACAGATTACGCCCTCAGCAATACGCAAAAGAGGAAGGGCTGCTTCCGTAATTCTCTTTAACACCATAATCGTGTTGTGCTGAACATTGATTTTTTCCCCGCGTTCCAAAAATGGGTCTACGTGGACTATGCGGCCAAATGCCCTTTTGCATTCCTTTGACGCAAAGCCAAAGCGAGTTCCCCTTGCAAGAACGTTTCCCACAATAAGCACCTTGATTGTATTTGCCATAAGCGGACTGCTAAGAGGAATCCCCGCGCACAAAACAACCTTGTCGCTAAGGTGAACCGCCCCTTTTTCAAGAGCCATCTTTACCGCGTTCTGAATCATCGTTTCAGAATCATCCGCAAGATCGCAAAGGCAGGGTATTACCCCCCACTGAATCATAAGCTGCCTTGCCACCCGCTTTTCCGGAGTTACCGCAATAACCGTCTGCTCCGGCCTGTAGCTTCCTATCATGCGGGCTGTGTTTCCGTGCAGGGTTGGAATAAGAATTGCATTTGCCTGAATGTTCCTTGCAAGTTTGTAGGCACTGTGAGTAACAGCGTGACCCACTTCAAGCCCCGGCCTGTAGGAGCTGTCTATGAACTTCATCCTTGAGCGGTATTCAGAAGAATTTTCCGTGGTGGTTGTTATAAGCGCCATAGTCTTTACGGCTTCCACCGGGTATTTTCCGTTTGCAGTTTCACCGGAAAGCATAACCGCATCAGTTCCGTCAAAAACTGCATTGCTAACGTCGGTCAGTTCTGCGCGTGTTGGCCTCGGGTTCACAATCATTGAATCCAGCATCTGTGTTGCAGTTATTACAGGCTTACCCGCATCACGGCAGGCAGAAATTATATGCTTCTGGGCAAGAGGAATGCGCTCTACCGGCAGCTGAACACCAAGGTCTCCCCTTGCAACCATTATTCCGTCCGCTTCCTTTAATATAGAAGAAATATTGTTCACACCCTCTTCGTTTTCAATTTTTGCGATTACCTTTGCATTTGCCCCCAGGCTTTTAAGGTAGTCCTTAATCTGGACAATTTCCTCCGCAAAGCTAACAAAACTTGCGGCAACAAAATCAATGTCCATCTCTGCGCCAAACTTAAGGTCTGCCTTGTCCTTTTCGCTCATGATGGGAAGCCCCGCATGCACGCCAATAAGGTTCACGTTTTTGTTTGAACTTATTTTTGCCGAGTTTGCCGCAGTACAGATAATCTTTTCTCCATCAAGGCTCTTTACGTCCAGCTCCAAAAGTCCGTCTGCCACAAGAACGCGCATACCGCTCTTTAGCTTCTTGGCTGCATCCTTCCATGAAAGTGAAATATGCTTGGGAGTACATTCGGATGCATCAGAAACAAGTTCAACGGTGCTGCCAGCTTCTATCTGAATCTCTGCATTCCCGGCAGTCTTCCCTGTGCGGATTTCCGGTCCCTTTGTGTCCAGCATAATTGCAACAGGCGTATTCAGTTCAGAGCTTATTCTTTTTACCCGATCCATGGCCTCTTTGTGCCATTCATAAGTTCCGTGCGAAAAATTAAAACGGGCAATATTCATACCCGCAAAAATCATGCTGCGGATTGTTTCGTCGTTATTGCAAGCAGGTCCAATTGAACAGACTATTTTTGTTTTTCTGATATTCATTATTTTTTACTCCCAAAATCGCAGGTCTTACTATACCGAAAAAGCCAAAAATTTGCAATCTTAGGGATTTTTTGAATTCTTCTCTTCTGGACGGAAATGCCTTTGCTCTGCCATTCATTCATTTCCTAAAATCGGCAGATAGGCCATTTGTTTACGGGCTTTCCGGGGTTCCGGCTTTCGCCTCCATTGCTTTGCAACGGCTTCGCCGCCCCTCCAATCCCGCGTAGCATGCCAGTCCGGCACTTTCTACTTTAAGCCTCAATTCCACCCAGCCTGTCCGCAGACTTTTCCCAGGGAAGGGCATGGTACCATTTTTCCCTCCTTTCTCCGCTCCATTTTTTGTGCAAAAGCCTGTCCATCAGGTTGCCTGTTACGGAAGGAAGCCCAACCACAAGTAAGTATAGTGGCCCAAGAACAAGCGACTGCCTCTGGTGCCCGCTCTCGTGCATCAGGCTCACCTTGTCCACCACGGCTGCATCGGCAATAATAAAGCTTCCAAGAGAAATTGCGCAGTACTTCATAAAAGGCCCCGGCTTCTTTGCCTCGTAGTAACTTATCCCAAACCGCTGCCTCTTCCTTGCCCGCTCAACCAGGCAAAGTACAATCCCCAAAAGATTCTGCGGCAGCTGCCAGATAAAAAGAATCGCCTCAAAAAAAATCATCCCCCCAAGTCTACCCCAAACCCCCACATTTTTCCACTTACCCCTTCTACCAGAACTTGCACAAGGTAAGTGCAACAACCAAGGAATGCAATGTAGACCAACCAATGTGCGGAAGCACTGGAATGGAGGCTAAAAACGTGGCAAAAAAGCATTTGCGCGGAGCGAGCGTAGCGAGTCAGATACCTTGTATCCGCGCTCGGCTTTTTTGACGCGTTTTTAGCCGGGAATGGAAGTGCTTCCGCATTTAGGTTAATGCCTGCTAAGTTTCATTTAGATTTGCACTTACCTTCTGCATGTGTAAAAATTTCCATTTGCCAAATTTCTCAAACAGGTATATAATAGTAGATATTTTATCGCATCAAACGTAGGAAAAAAAATTGGCTATCACTGAATACTTGGAAAAGAACCGTAAGCTTTACGGAGACGAAGTTGCTCTTGTGGAAGTAAACCCGGAGCAGGAAGACACACGCAAAATCACTTGGAAGGAATACTCTCTTATTCAGAGCACAGACAAAACCTTCTACCGCCGCGAAATTACATGGCGCGTCTTTGACGAAAAGGCTAACCGCATGGCAAACATGCTTCTTGCACGCGGAGTAAAAAGGGGAGACAAGGTTGCAATCCTTATGATGAACTGCCTTGAATGGCTTCCAGTCTACTTTGGAATCCTTAAGGCCGGAGCTATTGCAGTTCCGCTGAATTTCCGCTACACCGCAGACGAAATCCTTTACTGCTGTAACCTTGCAGACGTAGACATACTGGTCTTTGGCCCAGAATTCATTGGACGCATTGAATCCGTGGAAGAAAAAATAAGCAGCAACCGCCTCTTGATTTATGTTGGCGAAGGCTGCCCAACATTTGCCGAAAGCTACCGCGAGCTTGTTGCGGACTACCCCAGCAAGGCACCCGGAATAGAACTAAAAGAAAGCGATGATGCCGCAATCTATTTTTCTAGCGGAACAACAGGTTTTCCAAAGGCCATACTCCACACCCACCAGAGCCTAAGCCACGCCGCCTTGGTAGAACAGAAGCACCATTCCACAAGCAGAAGCGACTGCTTCCTTTGCATACCGCCGCTCTACCACACAGGAGCAAAGATGCACTGGTTCGGTTCACTCGTTTCCGGCAGTAGGGCTGTATTGCTAAAAGGCACAAAACCTGAATACATACTCGGAGCCGTAAGCCGCGAAAAATGCACAATCGTCTGGCTTTTGGTACCGTGGGCTCAGGACATACTGGATGCACTGGACAGGGGAGACGTAAAAATCGGAGACTACAACCTGGAACAGTGGAGGCTCATGCACATTGGCGCGCAACCTGTTCCTCCATCCCTCATCAAGCACTGGCTCGAATACTTCCCCGGCCACCAGTACGACACAAACTACGGCCTTTCAGAAAGCATTGGCCCCGGCTGCGTTCACCTGGGAGTGGAAAACACCCGCAAGGTTGGCGCAATCGGTGTTCCAGGCTTTGGCTGGGAATGCAAGATTGTGGACGGAGAGACCGGCAAGGAAGTGGAAAAGGGCAAGGCTGGAATCCTCTACGTAAAGGGTCCCGGCGTAATGAAGGAATACTACAACGACCCGGAAGCAACAAAGGCTGTCCTTCACGACGGCTGGCTTGACACTGGAGACGTTGCCCAGCAGGACGAAGAAGGCTTCTACTACCTGGTTGACCGCGCAAAAGACGTGATTGTTTCGGGAGGCGAAAACCTTTACCCTGTTCAGATAGAAGACTTCCTCCGCAAGAACGACAAAATCCACGACGTTGCCGTAATTGGTCTGCCGGACAAGCGCCTTGGCGAAATTGCAGGTGCAGTCATCCAGCTAAAAGAAGGCATGACCGCCACCGAAGACGAAATCAACGAGTTCTGCAAGGAACTTCCCCGCTACAAGAGGCCGCGCAAAATCATCTTTGCCCACGTCCCTCGAAACCCCACCGGCAAAATCGAAAAGCCCAAGCTCCGCAAAATGTACGGCGAGGAATACCTGGTCTCCTTTGAAAACAAGGGCT
>JAGCWT010000197.1 GCA_017961705.1 Treponema sp. | reverse complement strand
ATTTTTATAAAAATTGGATTATTTATAATTGGCATATTACTAATAATTTTTGGTATATACAAAAATAATAACTATGAAGAAGAACTTGGTAAACCTATTTTTGGTTTAGGAATAGGAACAATAATAATCGCAATTCTATTATGTTTCAATTTGTATTTAATTGCTAAAATTGTATTATCAATATTAGCAGTTCTATTGCTTATATATGGAATCTCTATGATAGCTGATTCCAATGGCGGAATTGGTATTCTCTGTATAGTTACGGCGATTCTTATGGTAGGAGGAGCAATATGCTGGTTTACAAATTGCTTTGGATTTTTAGATAAGAAAGTCAATTCTTCTAATATAGTGAAGGTTCAGAACGAAACAACAACAAAGGAACAAGTAGACAAAACCATAACTTTAGTTATAACAGAGGATGCAAATGTAAGAAAGCAACCTGATAAGAATAGTTCAATAATTGATGTTGTAAAAGCTAATTCAAAACTTAGAGGGACTCTAAGTTCCGCAAATGATAATTGGTATGAAGTTAGAATAAAAGATGAAACAGGATATATTCACAAATCGCTAGTTAAGGAAAAAATAGAAATTACAAAAGACTCTTCTATTATAGATTATATTGGGGAGCACCCCTTTATCACTTTGTTGATATTTTTTTCGATATTATTTTGTGCAATGAAAATTGTTTTATTAAACTGTATTTTTGGTGTTTTAGTGAATGTCATTGCAATAATTGCTTATATATTCATATTCATTGAGATTAAAGATAATGGTATCAAAGATATTGCAATTTATGTAGCCCTTGTAGATTTCTTTGTTTTGCTTATGGGAATGGGTGCTGAGGGAGTTAAAGATGGAAGAGAAGAAGTAACTGTCTGGGATACTCCGACAAGATACATTACGCCACATTTTGTGGAAGTTGTTCAAAATTCCCATGAAGAAGAACGTGGTTGGGGGCCGATAGTCCATTTTTTTGGATCTATAATTATTTGTGCAGTTATATGTGCAATTATCGGCTGGTTATTAAATCTTGTACTTAATAAAAGTGTAACTTGGGGTATTATAATTATTGCTATTGGAATAATTGTAAGTATTCGGGAAATAATAAGATATGTAAGATCTACTATTGAGATTTTTAATTAACACCCTAGCAAGGTTTTCAAAGCCTGTATGAATGATAAATAGCTATAGCAAATAGGTTAACGATTTATGGAAAATTTAGACGGTTTGTTAGAAAATAAAATTCCTGATGTTCTTTACCATTACACAGGGGGAAACGCCTTTTTAGGAATAATAAGCAAGAAAGAAATGTGGGCTTCGCATATTCGCTTTATGAACGATTTAAAAGAGGAAATTCTTGCTCTTGAAATATTGGAAAGAAGAGTAAAGCTTTCGCAAAATTTGCAGAAATTAAATGTTCTAAAGGTATTTGAAGAAACTAAGAAGTTTTTTATAAAAGAAACGGCAGAAAAAGGAATATTTATTTTGTCTTTCTCGGAGAAAAAGGATGATTTAAATCAGTGGCGTGGATATGCAAATGAGATACCTGCATACTGCATTGGTATTGACATAAAAAAACTGATTGATTCTGAAGAAATACAAAAAGATGAAGACTCGATAAAACAGTTGATAAGGTCCTCTTGGAATCCAAATAATAGAAAGAAAAAAGTTTTCATTGCCCCCTGTATTTATGATCCAAGTAAACAAGAAATGCTTGTGGAGGAAGTTATAAATGACTCTTTATCTACCATTGGTAATACCATTACCGAAGTAGCACTTGGAGAAGAAATTGCTAAGCGTCTGATTTTTTACAGTCCATTAATCAAGCATAAAATGTCTGAGAGCGAAAAAGAATGGAGGATTATTATTGTTTATGAAAAATCACATACCCCTAATTTTACACAGGAAGACTTGCACAGAAAATTAGAAAATGCAAAAACCCCAGATGAAAGAGAGCATGCAGAATATGATATGGACTGCTATGAAGCTAACGAAGCAAGGCTAAAAGAAGATGAAAAACTGCTGGGATTTAGAATGGGGAAATCATTAATAATTCCATATTTTAAGTTTGCTCTTAAAAATGAATTTTTCAAAGAGCTTATAATAGGTGCATGTCCAGACAGAGACTCGCTAAGAGAATCAACTTTATATTTTCTTTCAAAGAATGGTTTTACCCGAAGCGTGGCAGAAGCAATGGTAAGCCATACGGAAAATCCGTATAGAAACTGGTGATAGAGACATAAATATAAATATAAATATCATTATTATTCGGAGGAATAAAATATGGGACTGTTTACAAAGAAATTTACCGAAGATGATGGAGTTACTACTGCTGCAAAGTGGAGAAAGGCAGGTGTGATTGAGGAAAACTTGCGAGACCTTGCCAACAGAATAAGAGCGGGTGAAAGCAAAGGGTATGTTTCAGATTTGTATAGATATAAAGGAGGCGCCTATGTCCCTCTAAAGTTTGAAGAAGTTAATCTTCAAGATATTTATGATAAAGTGAAAGATGGATGGGAGTCACTCGAGAGGTCGATAGCTTTAGAGAAGGATTTACATAGGAGAACTACAGAAATAATTGATAGTGTTTTCAATGATGGTTTAAATTTGGACTTGGACGACGACGATGATGATGGCAATGCTTCAAAATTCGATTTAGACGACGAAGTTGCAAAGCTGGAAGCTGAACTTGAGGAAGCCCTCAAAGAAGACGTTGTAGATTCTCCAACAGAAGCTGAATTGAAAAATCGGAAAGAGATTTTTATTAAGCTGAATCCAACCCTTGATGAAATGAAATCTCAAATAAATAAAATAGAAGAACTAATAAAAGAAGAAGGACCTGATTCTTACGCTAGGGTGAAAGACGGAAGCATGTGGAAATTAAAGTATCTTCTTCAAGTTGCAAAAGAAGCATATGCAGAAGCCACGGAAATTTCATCAGACGATAATGATGATGATTTTGATTTAAATTTTGATTTGGACGATGATGATTTTAATTTAAATGATGACGATAAAACAGAAGAGAATGATAATGCTGATAATCTGGAAAAAGAATTGGAAAAAATTAAAAAGCTCTTCGAAAAAGGCCTTATAGACGAGTCTGATTATAAAGCCAAAAAGAATAAGCTGCTGGGAATATAAACTTTTTGGAAAAGCTTGGCGCTCCCCCTCCCCGGCAGGAAACGCCAGCTTGCAATTTGCCCCTAAAAAGCTCCATCCATAGATTTTTCAAGGGGCAAAAGCACAAGCAAGCTCTATTTACAAACATACCCCGAAGCCGAAAACTCATAAAATCCAGAATCCCCGTCCTTCAAGGAAAGCTCAAGGGTAGTAAAGATAACAGTCCAGCCGTCCTTTTTAAGGGTAAGAACGTGATCCACCTCTTTGCCCGTGCTATAGCTCTCTTCCGACTTGCTTGAATTGCTAAGCAGGAATTCCTTAAGTTCATTTGTAAAATCAAGCTCCTTTCGTTCAGACTTGGGGCCAAAGGAAATTACACCCTTCATATCACTTTCCCCCCTGCCAGATTTAGAAAATGAATAGAGGGTGGAAAATTCCCCAACGTCCAGCGCAGTCCCAGACGGCAGGTAAAGCTCAAGCGAATTGTAAAGTTCCACAGACTCTCCACTTGCCCGCCTTGCATATTTTGTAGAATACTCAAAGCCAAAAATCTCTTCAAACGTATCTTTATACGATTTTTCACTTTTAATCCACCAGGATGGCTGTTTCCTAAACTCATCAAGCACGTCCGCAGCAGAAACAACAGCCGCCTTTTCCTTGTCAGAAAGAAGAGCCTCAGCCTTTGCAGCATCAAGCCTTTCATTTTCCCCTACTTTTTCATAGAGTGAATGTGCCTTGTAAATGCCCACAATGCGGGAAGCCTGGCTAGAGCGGGCAATGCTTATGCAACCAGTTCCGGGAACTGCCATCAAGAACGCAGCAAAAGAAAGCACAAGGTAAACAGCCTTCATATATTTACCCTTCTTAACAAAAGGAAGAATGCAGAAGACTATGCTCACGGCTATATAATAAAGGCTTGCAACCCTGGCAAGAGTAAAACCATATTCCCCAATCCTTATTCCAAAAGAAAAGCACTGCAGGGCAATGAGCGGCAAAAGAAAGATGGAACCCCACCTGCGAAGGAATTTTCCCGCGGCAGAAAAAGTTCCCTCATGCGGAAGGGCAAGATAAAAGAAAAGGTAAACGGCAGTCGCGGCAGACACAAATGGATTTACCATTCCAACCGGCATGCTGCGCGTAAAGATGCACTTTGCAAAATAGACGTAAAGCACAAGAAGCAGCATCGCATAAATCGGAAGAAGCGCACAGGAAACAATTACGTCAAATGCCTTTGGAATGGAAACCCTTTCCCTGGGGCGCGTAACGCAAGAAACCAAAAGGTTCATTCCAATCACAAAATAAGAAAAGAAAAAACATGCCGCAAATGGAATGTTATTGGAAAAAGAATAGATAAGATTCTTGAATGCAAATACAACAAGAAGAAGCCCCAGTACAAGGCAAGTAACGGTAATCCCCTGCATAATAAGAGAAACCACCGCATTGGGCACAACCTTTTCTTCATCCTGGAACTTGTGCAGCAACCAAAGACCCATGGCTACAAAAATGAACATGGACGAACCGTAAACAAAGAAACGCCAGTCACTTTCAGACTTCAAAAGAAAAAAGATTGATACAGAAAGTATTGCGCTCAAAACCTGTCCCGCAGCGTGAACCAGACTTTTCTTTTTACCCTGAATGTCCTTATTTTCGCACAGGACGCGGCAAAACATTTCCGCAAAAAAAGATGCCGCACAGCACCAGACGGCAGTAAGGGCAAGGTAGCCTGCATTCTCAGAAAAGGCACTCTCCCTTTCGCGCAGTGCCGAATATGCCTCGCTGTCGTAAGAAGCACCGGACTTGCGCAGGGCATCGTACTGGCTCTTGAATATATCGTAGCTGCAAGCAGAAAGCGTTGCAGAAACCGCGGCAACAACAGTTCCCGCAAAAAATGCCGGAAATTTTAGGGCAGAGTTCTTAAGCTCCTGCCATGCAGAATTCAAAAATTTCAACTTCATAATTTTCCCCTTTTTTATTAAATTAAGTTTACGCAAAATCATATTTAAAAACAAGCAAGCCCTTTTTTGTTACAGCTGCTTTTTTTTCTCCTTATTGCGGCGCTTTAATCTGCTCAACAAAAGTGCCCTCAAAGAAGGTCTTGCCATTTTTTCAGAACACACAGAGCCCGGTTCCTGCGGTCCCTGAGCCTCCTATGTTTTTTGTCAATAGGTTAAGCCGCTCCTGATTCCTCTTTTTGATTTATTGCACATTCTGCAAGTTCTTTTGTTGAAGGCTTGCGGAATGGTCGCACCTCGAACTTACTTCCGGTTCTAAGTATAAT
>JAGCWT010000196.1 GCA_017961705.1 Treponema sp. | reverse complement strand
ATACGCCAGAAATCGGTCCTATCCGCAACAAAGAAATTCTTGATAACTTTGTGGCAACGATTGCTAATGACGACTCATTTAAATTCAAAATCGATGGTACAGTGAATGTTTCCAAAAAAGTATACAATGTCGTAGACGATAAAGAGGGGGAGATAGACCTGTTAATTACAAACAATTACGATCAGGCAATCATCATAGAAAACAAAATCAACGATGCGCCAGACATGGAAAATCAGCTTGTTCGATACATGAAATATGTTCAAGAACAAGAATTCGGAGAACCAATACCTCTCGAAGAGTTCAAGAAAAATGTTAGAGTTGTTTACCTAACCTTGATACCCAATGGAAAAAGACCAAACATAGATGACTATGCCCCTAGTTTTTCACCCTATACAAAGTTGCTGGAAGATGCTAAAAACGGACAGGACGGAGACATCCTAAAATATCGCTCCGCAGTTGACAGTGACAACACAAAAGATGACTTGGTAAAATTCTTGCAGAAATGTATAAATGGATTGGCAGATAAATGTTCACTAAAAAAAATTTACTTGGAACAATATCAAACACTTTTAAAGCATTTAGGAGGAAAAGCTAAAATGAGTGAACTTGGTAATAAAGTAATAGAGAAAATCTATTCAGACCCAACTCTTTTGCAAGCTGCAAAGGTTTTATACGAAATATTAGAACCGAACAAAGGCACTTCTCCAAAAGTAATTGATAAATATATAAATAACATATTATTCCCTTTATTAAAAAATAATATGGATTTTAAAGACTACAAAGATATAACGAATAAAACTTACCCTGTAGTATGGGCTAGAACAAAGAAGCATTTTCTTTATGCTTGTGCAGAACACTGGAATCTTGAAATAGGCTTTGGACACCATAACCAAGAATTTAATAAAAACGACATAAGTAAATATAAACAAATTTTGAGTCAAAGCATTCCATCTGAAGCGCCTCAGGAAGATAAGAAAAATTGGGTTTATGTAAGAATCGAACCAATTACAAAAAACGGACCTATGCAAAAATTCCTAGAGTCTTACAAAGGCAAAATTGAAGAAATAAAGAACGCATTTTTAGATACTTAATGTCCTCACAATTTTTTATAAAATTGGATCTGAACAGAATTGCTTGCGGCGGCAAGTTTTGCAAAAGGAACCCATCCACACGTCATCGAATTGCTTTGCGGCGGCCTTAACAAAATCCTTGTCTGAGCTTAAGACACCGGCTTCAAAATTGCGGGTGTTATCACCCTTCATGCCAAGCCCAGCTCCCGTCAGGTTTGCAGAACCAACATAGGCAACCTTTAAGTCAAAAACAATGATTTTAAAATGCACGCGGGGACACAAGACTCGTTCCATGCCTTCAATAAGCGCAGGGTACTTGTCAAAGTCTTTTCTAAAAGCAGGGCCCGGTTCCTTTGCATGAATCAGACGGATTTCCACACCGCACTTTACAAGATCCGAAAGCCTTTCCAAAAGAGGCTTTGAAGTGTGGCAGCCTTTTACATACAAATCCTTTATATCCGCAGTCCCAATCCAGAGCAATTTCTTTACAGACTGAATGCGCTCAATCACTTCCGTATAATGCTCGCCGTTGGAAACAAAGCGGAATGAGGAAAGGGGTGATGTTGGCGCAAGAATATTTTTATTCAACATGGAAAGTACATACAGATTATACCATGCCTTGTAAAGCTACTCAATGATAAAGTTTTCAAAGCGTGCTTTGGCAACCTAAAAATAATTCTTCTATATTACAGCCAAGTTCTTTAGCCGCCATTGCAAAAATTTTTCCGCAGGTTCTTGCATCGTCAAGGGCGTTGTGTGCATCGTATACAATTCCGAATTGTTCTGCCAAAAAGGTAAGCCTGTGGCTCTCCAACTCTTTCCATGCCTTGCGTGCTATTTGAAGTGTACAGGCATAGTCCGCATTGGGCAGAGGCATACCAAAGTAGTCGCAGCAAGCACGGATAACACCCATGTCGAACCGGGCATTGTGAGCCACAAAATGTATTTTTTCTTCCCCAGATGATTTTAGGAAAGGTTCCACAACAGTCTGCCAGACTTCTGGAAAGTGAGGACAGTTCCGAACATCACCATAACTGATTCCATGAATATCCGTAAAGTCCGGGCAAAAATACATCTTTGCAGGCTTGATGAGTGAATAAACGCTGTCTTTTTCCTGGCCATCCACAAAGCGCACCACGCCAACAGAACAAGCACTATTCTGATAAACATTTGCAGTTTCAAAATCTATTGCGTAATATGTCATGCTTTACCTCACGGATATACTATAACACAGGTGGTCTATCATAGCGTGATAGCCTAAAATATTTTTTATATAGGCCGAATGTTGAGTTTTTTGCACAAAATATGCCATCATCAAACAGACACACGACAATAACACATGCGTCTACAGAAACGCCATTTGGCAGATTGCGTTTATTTCTCTTTGCTCGCCATGGCCATTTCGTACATGCCATTTATTTCTTCGCGCCAGCGTTTGACTAAGGATTTGGGGGCAAGAGGTTGGGCGTCGGTGCCCCATTTTAGGACTTCCCTTAGGACTTTGAATTCTTGGGCTGAGGAAAAGGTTATGGTTAGGGAGTCTTGGTCTTCTGCTTTTATTTGCTGGTCGTTTGCCCATTTGTGGTATTTCATCCAGTCTTTGGCGTAACCGGTAAAGCGGATTTCGAAGTTTTGTATTTTGTCTTCTTTAAATGCTCCGAGTCTTCCGCCGCCACTGTAGTTGTTAAAGTCATAATTCTTGGGCAGGGTGAATTTTTCTTTTGTAACGATGATGTCCGCCATAAAATTTAAGTCGTACAAAATGATGTTGTCTGCATATTCACTGTAGGCAAAAAGATATACAACTCCGTTGTCCAAGATAAGCTGGTAGGGACAGACCGTCCGCTGAGATTTTTTGTTGGAATAAAATTTTGTGTAGTGGAATTTTATTTTGCAGTTTTTATCGAGAGCCTCATTAACAAGATCCCAGTTTTCTGTCTTGATGTTATATTCCATCTGGGGCGCAACTATTACGCGGCCGGATGACAAGAGGGAGTCGTTTTTTGCAATTTTAGGCTGCAGAAAATATATGAGCTTTGTGACTTTTTCAAAAAGAGGCGTCTTTTCAAAGTGCTGTAGAAGGCCTCTTAGGCTTGCAACAAGGGCAATGTCTTCTTCTGTTTTTTCTGTATATAGTTGTTCTACTTCATTCTTGATTACATAGCTTCCACCTTTTTGCTTTTCTTCTAGAAGATCCATGTCCTTTAGTTTTTTTACCATGCGGTAAATTGTAACTTCGGAAACACCAAAACGTTTTTCAAAATACTTTGCGTTGTATTTTATTGTAGGATCAGTGGGCGGAGTGCGGAGAATGCGCAGCATGTCATAATCGCGCTCGGCGAGTTTTGGGTTTAAGCGCTTGTTGCGGCGTTTTTCCTCTAATTTTTCCTTGTTTCTTTCCTTTACTAAGTCGTCAAGTTTTTTACTCATGCTCATATTATAACATGGCTGTTTTAAAAATGCTATCACATTGTGATAGATTGAATGTAAAGTTTTACAGATTCCGAATCTAGTTCGGAATGACAGGCTCTTTTTGCACAAAATGTGTCATTATCGGGCTCGACCCGATAATCTGCTTAAAAAGATTCCCGGGCCGTGGTTCGACTGGCTTACCAACCACCCGAGAATGACTAATTGTTTAAATTCTAGAAGAAACCGATTCTTTTTTCGGTGTTGCCAAGTCTTTCGCTTTTGCAGAGCTGGTCCAGTTCGTTCAAATCTGGCCTTTTGCCGGTAAGGATTTCGTCCATGGTGATTTTTCTGACTATGTTGTCTATTTGGCCGCCGCTTAAGTCATAGTTTTGTGCCACGGACAAAATCATGTCATCATTGAGCCAGTCCAATTTTGACTTCCAGATTTTTTGCTTGGCTTCTACTGTTGGGTTTTCGAATTTTATCTTGAACAAGAAGCGTCTTTCGAAGGCGGCGTCAAGATTGGTGGCAAGGTTTGTGGTGCAAATCATTATGCCTTCGAGCTTTTCCATTTCTTCCAGGATGATGTTCTGCATGGCGTTTTCCGTCTGAACCACATTTCCGCTTGCAGAATCTTTGCGCTTTGAAAGTATGGCATCCGCTTCGTTAAAAAGCAGGATAGGCATTTTTCCGTTCTTGTCGCTTTTTGCGGTTTTGCACAAGCTTCTGTAGTCGGTAAAAACTTTCTTAATGTTTTTTTCGCTTTCACCAAACCAGCAGGATTTTGCGCTGCTTATGTCCACATGGAGAATTTGCCTGCCTGTTTCTTTTGCAATCTGATAGACGCTTTCCGTTTTTCCGGTACCTGGCGCACCGTAGAGCAGGACGGCAATTCCTTGGGGGAGGCCTTTTTCTAGCAGGCGCTTCTGAATGGGGCGCAGGTTTTCTTCGTGCAGGGATGATTTTAGGCGGTTGATTTCTGCTTCGTTTTCCCTGGCATAGAAGAGGGCCTTTTGCTTTATGGACTGGGGCTGAATTATTTCCGTGCCTTTTGCGGATTTTGTAAAGAGCTTTGCGTTTTCGCCCAAAAGCATTTCTTTAGCCGTTGCAGAAAGTTCAACAGCAGAATCCATAAGGTTTCCCTTATTTGTAAATTCAATCAAGCCTTTTTTTAGAAGGACGTGGCTTTCATTCATGAACTCATCTGCGACTTTGAATTTTTTTGAGCTATCGCCATAAGCGCTTTCTATTGTAGAAGACAATCTTGATTCGAATCCAGTAAACAAATCCGAGCAGCAGTTATAGAAAAACATTCTGTCATGAACGTCAGGAACAAGTTTTATTGTCTCGGCAAAGAAAGAATTGTGTACAAGCTTTTTTTCCATAGTCATTATTTCTGAAATCTTTTCAAAGCTCATAAGGGGGCTTTCTATTAGCGCTCCCATTTTTCTAATTGTTGAAAACACAAAGTCTTCGCCTTCGTTTTTGTCTGTGATGGTGATTTTCTTGTTGCTGATAATACAATGGAGAAGATCTCTAGAAAGTTCAAAACTATTTTGCAGCCCCACTTCATTGCTATCCAGCCCCATCGTATTTGTTATATAGCCTTTTTTGAGCAGGGACTCAATATCGCTTTTGTAAGATAGGACTTTCATTACTGGTACGCAAAAGAAATCTGAAAGTTCGTTAAAATTGCAAGCATGGCCATTGTTGTCAAAATAGTAGGAGATGATGCCGCAAAGCATCCATGTTGCATCGCTTGTTGTCTTAAAATAGGAGTCGAGTCTTTCCTGTGCCTTGGAAAATTCCTGAGTTCTTCTGATTCTTAGCCTGGAATCGGCAAGCTTGTTTGCAATTACGGAAATTGAGTCCAATACATTAAAGTTGATGCTGTCTTTGTTTGCCATATATACCTCCGTTAGTTTACTGAGTAATATATCATATTAGACTTTCATCCTATGATAGACTGGGGAGAATTTTGAAAAAAATTTCCTTGCATGACATGGAAATATAAAATAACATTATGAGTATTATGGGTAAGGATTCCCGGGCCGTGGTTCGACAAGCTCACCAACCGTCCGAGAATGACATGCATTTGGCAAAGAAAAAAATTTTGTTGACAGGGGGCTTTTTTGTAATTATTATTGGGGCGTAGAAGGACAATAAAAGATGGCAAACGGTAAGGAAGATTTGGACGAAAAGAAAAAAGACGGAATAAGGCCTTTGGAAAGCGGACGGTATTCAGAGTGGGCTAATGTTCAGGGGCGGGAAGATGCCGAGATGCTTTACGAAAAGCGTAGTGCTTGGAGCGGGGCAAGTTCTTCCAAAGAGTTTTACAGCCGCTACGACAAGGACGAAGACTAGACGGAAAATCTTTTTCTTAAAAAAAATCTTTGCAAGGAATAACTATGATGAAAAGGAAATATTGGCTTTTGGTGGCGCTTGTACCCTCGGGAACGGCATGGGGTAGAAATTTTTACCACTTCCCACGAATGAGCCACAATCCAAAATCATCCGTAAGTTTCTACGATTTGATTGATGACATAAAAAATCTGATTAACCACATACTTGTATTTATTCAAAAAAACGGGGGGTGGCTTATCATTGCGCTGATGTTGGTGGCTGTTTTTGCAACTTGCCTGAAAAAAAAGCAAGGTAAAACTGATAAACATCCAAACGAAGCGGATTGAATTATTAAAGCAAAAGACGAATGTTTTCTTAGCAGCTTTTGCAGATAGAGCCTAGCCCCGATTGGAAAGGTTGCGAAGCAAGACCGCCGCAGGCGGGCCGGAGCGTAAGCGCAGCCGTGGAAAGCGGGTAATACGAAAGACCGCGGAACGGCGTAGCCTTACGCGCAGTAAGACCACAAAAGCCGCTCCAGAAGAATTTTAGGATTAATCAAGTCTAGTTGGTACAAGGCAGGAAACGCAGGTGTCGTCCCATTTGTCGCCTTTGT
>JAGCWT010000195.1 GCA_017961705.1 Treponema sp. | reverse complement strand
CTTATACAAGATAATTATGCGGGAAAGAAGCCATTCTATTTGTTTGCGTTATATAATCTTTGAAACTCTCAAAATATCCACGTTCACTATATAATGAATGGTGGGTGAGCCTGCAATTCCTGAGCTCTGAACCGTCACCATGAACTGATACGCCATATTCGCACGAACTTGCTACGAATATGGATTCAGGGTCTATCCCAACCGGAATGACGGCTATCACCTAAAAACTTAGAAACTGCCTCTACTTAGTGTTCGGAACGATGATGCAGTTAAGCTTTATGCCCTTTTTCTTTGCGCCTTGCGTTACCGTCTTCTGGGTTATCTTCTTTGTACCGCGGGGGGTGCGGTGGGGTTCTGCGTCGCCAATAAGGATAATAACCTTCTGGGCATCATCACGCCACTTGTAGAAGTAGATGCTGGCAAAAAGCGCCTCGTAAACAGCCTCTGGAACATCCCCGCCTTCAAGCCCCTTGATTACCGGAGTGTTAAGGTATTTTACAAACTTGTCTATGTCCGAAGTAAAGTCAAACATCTTTACCGGAAGACCGTTCAGCGAATAGTCATCCTTGTAGTCGCGGTAGCACAAAAGCCCCATCCTAATGTCATTAAATTCCATAAGCTGCTTTCTTAGCTCTGGAATCCACTTTGCGCGAAGGGTCTTTAGGTCGTTCCTCATGCTGCCGGTTGTGTCCAGGGCAATAACTATGTCTACCTTATTCTTTGGCTCAATGCTGTCCATAAGCTTAACAAGGTCTTTGGTAAGGGTCTGTGGGCCTTTAGAATAGGTTATAAGACCGCCGCCCTCGTTGGAAATTTCCTTGAATTTCTTTGCAGCCTTGGGATCAATTCCGCCAACAAGTTCAACAGTAGCCTCTTCCTTCTTGGCAAGCTCCTCCTGCTTCCTCTTGGCCTCCTCTTCCGCCTTGCGTGCTTCTTCCCTCTTACGCTCAGCCTCTTCTTCCGCAAGCTTTTCCTGCCGCTTCCGCTCAGCTTCCTTTTCTGCAAGTTCAGCCTGCTTCCTGCGTGCCTCCATCTCTTCTTCCAAGGCCTGCCTCTTACGGGCTTCCATCTCTTCTTCTATGGCCTGCTTCCTCTTACGGGCAGCTTCTTCATTTGCAAGCTTGGACTGCCTTCTGCGCTCCGCTTCCTGTGCCTCTATCTCTGCCTGCTTTCTCTTGGCCTCTTCCTCAGCATCAAGCCACTTCTTCTTCTGGGCTTCCACCTCCGAAGAATTTGGCGGCAAGCTGTTAAAGTCAAAGACAAAGGGATTGTCCTTGTAGCGGCCGGTATAGTCAGCGTATTTTTTTTCAAAAGTGCGTATGTTAACAAAAGTGCCTTTTCCAAGGGTAACAGAGCCGTGCCTTTCCCAAGGGTAGCCGTAAACAATCACCGGCGGAATGTAAATCAAAAAACATTCGCCAAGCTTGGGGTGCTTTGTTACGGTGGAAGACACAAGCGAATAGCGCGCCCCCCTGCTCTCCAAAAAGTTTCCGTTCAAAAGCCGCCTCTCGTGTCCATTCACCGGGTTGAACTGCTCTGCGCGGTAGGCATAGTTGTCCATCTTGCGCTCCGGGTCTGTGGAAGTTTCAACAAGAAGAACGCTCTTAACACCATCCTTTTTCCTTACGTAAAGGTTCACGCCCTTGGAACTTGTGCCGGGAAGCTTTCCGTCATTGTATTCAACATAAATGTCGCTCTGCAAAACCGTCATTGGGTCATTTGCATCCGCCTCAGAATCATCCGTCTGCTGGCAAAAAGCGGCCTCAGCATAAAAAACCAAAAAGAGAAAAAAAACTGTTTTTATAATAGAAAATTTATTGCGCATATCAAATTATCGGCAAATTTTAGCGGTAATTTTATGGACGAAAGTCTTATGGACGAAAGTCCTACTTGCTCTACCATTTATTTTATGGCTAACTCGACAGACATGCCTATCGTCACCGCCCTTCCAGCCTTCCCTAACGGTCATCCCGCTTGCGCGGGACTTGCGGGCTTCCACGGCGGCGTAGGTTTGTTTATTCCATCCCTTTGCTGCGCGAATCATCAGAAAGCACAACGATTGCATTAAGTGAGCTTCTCCAGGGATAGCCCAAAAGCACACTCTTACCGCCAACATAAAGTGCCGTTGAATGTCCGCCGTCAAATTCCATAGCGTCCCTGCAGCCCAAAGCCTTGAACAAAAGCGCGCAATGCCCATAAGAAAGCCCAGAACTGTTATTTTCTTCTACCACAAGAACATACATGGTCTTTGCACCTTCCGTAAGCCCCACCCCCACGCGTGCCCTAAGCGATTCAACCTTAAACTGGCAGGGAATCCCGTCCTTTAGCACAACAAAAAATCCGCCAACGGCATTCCTCCAGCCCAAAAGAGCCTCCTCCGTCTGACTTTCCACAATGGAAGCCCTAAAGCCCTTACCGCAGGCCCCCTTTTGCAAAGAAGAATCAAACAAAAGCGCACAATACTTTTCCACAGGCTTACTAATTTCCACTCCGTCAATCCGGCAGACACCCTTTAGCCTGTTAAAGACAAGGAATTTGCTTTCAAACTGGGTGGCGTTAAATGCAAGGCGGACAGAAGCATTTCTTGCGGCAGAAGGAACGTTCCCCTTAACGCAGGCAAGGGCAAGGGTTGGCTCCGTCAAGTCAATGCGAACTACATGGTAAACCAAGGGAATGTCCGTGTTTTCAAAGCGGAAGGTATCAATCCCCCTGCACAAAGGCGACCATTCAAACTTGCTTGGAATATATGAAGATTCTACAGAAAGCTTTTCTTGAGCAGACAGAGCACCCGGCAAAGTTTGCGGATTGCTTGCACAGGAAAAAAAGAGTAGGCAGAAAAACAGGATTAGGCTGGCGGGCAAAAAAAAGAACCTCCGCATTTTTACGGAGGCCCTTAAACAAAAGCCATTAGAATGATTTTGAATCATGACCCTTGTGGTTCTTCTTCATCAACTTGCGCTGCAAAGTCTTGTTCTTGCGGTTGAGGATTGTAGAAGGCTTTTCGTAGTATTCACGCTTCTTCCATTCACGGATAATACCTTCTTTTTCAACCATTCTCTTAAAGCGCTTAATTGCCTTTTCAAGGTTCTCGTTGTCATCAACGCTGATTGTTGCCATTGTTTTTTCACCATCCTCGCCCGAGAAGTATCTTCAGGAATTTGAACTTTACAAAATTCCCAAAAAAATGTCAAGTAGCACCCACCATTATGTAAAAGGTAAGTGCAAGTCTAAATGAAACCTAGTAAGCATTAATATAAATACGGAAGCACTTCCATTCCCGGCTGAAACCGCGTCAAAAAAGCCGAACGCGGATATAAGGTATCAGACTCGCTACGCTCGCACCGCGCAAATGCTTTTTTGCCACGTTTTCAGCCTCCATTCCAGTGCTTCCTCCCTCTGTTTTGCTACATTGCATTCCCTGTTTGTCGCACTTACCTTGTAATGACAGTAGCATCTACTCCAGCCTGTGCGGATGGCTACTTCTGCTGCTTCCCTCCTTAACCGTAAGCCGCGAATCCGAATCCAGATAAATTCTGTAAGTAGTGTTGCCATCGGAAAGGAAAAGGGTGTCTTCGTAAGTTATGCTTGCATAAACAAACTCAACCCTAAAAGTTCCGCTCGTTTCCGAAAAGTCTATCCTGCGCGACGAACCTGCTTCCACCGTAACAGGAGGCTCCGGGTTGCTATCGTGGTCTATGTAGGTAAACTTTACCCTTCTTTCTGTATCGTTCTCTATGGTAATGCTCACATCATCATAAGAAAGTTCTATTGCACTCAATAAAACACTGCAAGACGTAAAAAGCAGACAAAGCGCCGCCAGCAAAAAAACTTTTTTCATCAAGCCAATCTCCTATTCGGACATACAGTAACTAACAATCCGCAAAACCACCATTAGGATTATTATCAAACAAATTATAAAATTTGGGTTCTTTACAATCTTAGCAATTTTATTTTTTCTTAACAAGCGCAAGTTCTCTTCGGGTATTTCCTTTGAACTTAACAATTTTTTAATTTCTTCAAAACCATTCAAATAATCATTTATTATAATCAGATTGCCCTTTATATCATAAACAAAGATTCTGCCTCTCTTTGAAAAATCAACTTTTGCCAACTCATTTATTTTTATCGTCTTCTGAAACTTTCCCGTCCGCGAAATAAGTTCACTTTCTGAAATTTCCAATTCATATTTTTCATAGTTTTTCTTAAGTATCCTCCAAGAAATCAACATAACCGCTATTACAAATGCAGTTGCTAAGGACAGCGAAAAGTACATTATCCATTTTTCCCCAGTCAAATCTTCCCTGGAATCAAATACAAAATTAAACATAAAGAAAAATACAGGCAATGCAATTAAAATGGGAATTCCTACTGTTAAATAATGATTCTTTAAGAATTTCTTTTCATCTTCAATTTTGTTCCTATAAACCATTGTTTTTTTACCTTTTGCTATGCGATTTATTTATTGATTTTTAGAAAATCTTCTGGCGCTATAATTTTTACAGGAGAATTCTTAAATACATTTTTTTCATCCCGCGTAATAATATAATCCAACTCTTCTGTTTCAGCACATTTCATTTGCAGGCCGTCTTCCAAATCATTCCAATCAGGATTGTTGCATACAGAAGTATAAAAGTCCTTATTCTCTGGAACAACCTTGAAAAACTTGCATAGATTCAAAATAAGAGCTTTTCTTTCTTCCACAGACTTATCTTTTCTCAAAACAAAGAATAAATCTGAAAGTGAATGAGCCGAGATATATCCAATATTCTCATTCTTGAAGCATTATCAGAATGAGGTTCTCTGTTCTGCACAAGGTCTATAATTATGTTTTTATCAATTAGAATACGCATATTTTTCATCCACAGCTGCAAGTAATTCTTCTTTTTCGTTAATCTCACGGTTAACGCTGCCTTTTATACTGTCAAAGAAAGCAAGTCCGTTTTCAATTTCAGAATTATAATTTTTTTTCTTTGATAAAATCAAATTACTGATTTTATCAAAAAGAATTTCTAAATCAGGTAAATCAAGAGTATCTAATTGCTTATAATATGAATAAGCTAAATCTGACATAAAAACCTCCTGATTCATTATAAACTTTATCTGTCATAATAATCAAGCGAATGAAAATTAGTTGGAAAAATATGTAATTCTGTTCCTTGCTTTCCTTCCAGCTGGTTCCAGTCTATTATTTTATAAAGTATTGCAGAATACTCTACCGTGCCACCATCTTTATAAAAAGTAGGTATAGGAATCAAACAGATAATAAAAAGGATAATTAGCAAAATCTTGAATTTCTTTTTCATTTTCACCTCCTGCGCGACTGTGGGGCATCCACACAACAATTGGTTGTACCGCAGGCGGCTTGACCGCCTGTCGGCTACGAACCTTTGTTATGTGATTATTCTATATTACAAAGTCCAATCCTGACTTGCAACTCCTAAATATTTTTTATCACGAAAACCAATACATATTCCATGCTCTTCATCACATTTGCAATCACCATAAAAAGAAATCTCTGGATAAATTACAGAACCGTCACCAGATTTCCAAATTTCCGATACATTTATTGCAATTGCCGTTATTGAAATTTCTTTTTCGACATCTTCAGGCTTAATTCGCTTGTCTCTCCACATTTCATACACATTGTTGCAATACTCTGCAATTTCTTTTTTATAGTCATTTAAATT
>JAGCWT010000194.1 GCA_017961705.1 Treponema sp. | reverse complement strand
CGAAACCCCATGATGCGCGGTAATATGTGTCTAACTCCCTGCGGGGCTTGAAGCTACGCTGCCGGGGGCGTACCGCGCAAAATGGGGTTTCGACACGAACCCCGGCTCCATTCCAGCCTACCTACACTTTTACCGCATAGTGCAGTTTTTGTTTGCGAACATCACTTGATTTCAACTCTGAAGGGGAGCATAGGAAAAATAAAAGAAACTGATTTTCTTTTGTCTTAAGTGTGCTACGATTGAGAATTTATGTTAACGAAAACTGATGGCACTTTTGCAAGCTGAAACTGTAGAAGGTAAGTGCAAATCTGAATGAAACTTGGCAATCATTAGTATAAAACACGGTAGGCTTTCATTCCCGCCGGGAACCGCGCCGAAACCCCATGATGCGCGGTAATAGGTGTCTAACTCACTGCAGGGCTTGAAGCTACGCTGCCGGGGGCGTTCCGCTCCGTACCCGAAGGGTGACATCCGGTTGGTTTGCATAGAGGAGATTCCGAATCGAGTTTGGAATGACGGTTCTTTCGTTTGCGGTGCAGATTTTGAATTACAGTCGGACAGACTTAGGGACTGTTTGGGATGATGTTATGCGGTTTTGTCTTTAGATTGCTTGTGGTAAAGGGGACTTGAGATAGAGCCTACGCCCGATTGGAAGGGTTGGCGTAAGCCAAGACCGCCGCAAGGCGGGCCGGAGCGGGAGCGGAGCCCTGGAAAGCGGGGAATACTGCCCACCTTGGTATTTTTACCCGCAAGTTTTCTTTGGAAACTTACCCATGTAACCGCAAAGACATGCGTGCCCTCCATGGACTGCTTGTTTACGGATTGGTAAAAATGCCAAGGTGGTTTGGACGGGCGGTAGGCCCGGACACAGTTTTACCAGGCATGCCGTCCGTATTAGAAGAAGGAATCAGACCTTGAACTGGTCAAGCTGGGTTCCGATGTTGTTGATAGATTCGTCCATCTGCTTTGAGAGGGCGGAAAGTTTTTCTCCTGTCTGGGTAATCGTCATGGCACCGGAAGACATGTCGTCCATTCCGTGCTGGAGGTCCTTTGCGGCGCTCTTGAGCTTGGCGATTTCGTTGAGGATTGCGTTGTTTCCGTTTTCCATTTCTGCGGATGCGCTCTTTACTTCGTTTGAGTTGTCGTTAAGGATTCCGAGCGACTCGTTGATCTGCCTTGAACCGTTCTTCTGTTCCTGCATTGCGCTGGTGATTTGGTCTACCAGAAGGTGGGTGGAGGAGATGTCCTGTGAGAGTGAGTTGAGCATTTCGCGGGATTCCTGGGATACGGTTACGATTTCTGTAACTGCGCTCTGGATGTTCTGAAGCTGGTTACCGATTGTCTTTGACTGTGATGAAGAGTTTTCGGAAAGCTTACGGATTTCGTCTGCAACAACGCTGAAGCCTTTTCCTGCTTCGCCTGCGTGGGCTGCTTCGATAGCGGCGTTCATGGCGAGGAGGTTTGTCTGTTCTGCTATGGAAGAGATGATTTTGTTTGCATCCTGGAGCATGAGGGACTGTTCCTGAATCTTAAGGATTCTGTTGTTAACGTCTTCCTGCTTCTTTACTCCGTTCTGGGTCTTGTCCTGGAGGCCTGCGAATGACTTTGAAAGGTGGGTTACGGATACGTTTACGCTGTCTATGTTGCCAACCATCTGGGCTACCGCTGCTGAAGCCTGGCTTACGCTGTTTGACTGGGTGTTGATCATTGAGCCCAGGGAGTTGATGTTGGTGCTTATTTCGCTAACGGTTCCAACGGTTCCTTCTACGCTGCCTGTCTGGGCTGTGATGCTCTGCCCCATGTTGCTGATGATTTGGCTTATCTGCGAGATGGCGTCTGTTGTGTCCTGGGTACAAGACTTTAGGTTGCGTCCGGTGTTGTCCAGTTCGTTTCTGGCGTTTTTAACTTCGCTCACGATTTCCTGGAGCTTGATGATGAAGCCGTTTACGCTGTCTACAACTTCTTCGAAAATCTTGAAGAGTGAGCGCGCCGGCTTTTTGATTCTTTTGGTAAGGTCTGCATTGCCTGATGAAAGTTCGTCTACTGCGTCTTTTAGAACCTTCATCTGGGAGATTATGTTTACGATTGCGAGTGTGAGCGCAACGATTACCGCTATTACAAGCAGGGCCTGGATGAGGGAGCTGTAGGCATTCTTCCAGAATTCCTTGTGGGTGTAGGGGACAAAAAGAACCATGTGCCAGTTTACGAGTTCGATAGGGGCAAGAACGTAGTTTCCTTCCAGACGCGTGTGGTTTGTGCATGTTTTTGGGACGTTGTCTATGTCTTTTAGGGAAGGGAGCCTGTCTGTTATCTTGATTTTGTCCTTGAGGATTGATTCGTCTGCTGCACCTGTTATTTCCAGCAGGTCGTTGTAAAGGTACATTTCTATGTTTTCGTCAAGGCCTGCGTACATTGTGCGGATGAAGTCTGTAAGGGGGACGCCTGTTCCTACAATACCGACCGGATCGTGGTTCTTGTCGCGTACTACTGCGTTGAGCCAGAGCATTGTTGTTCCAAGGTTGGGGTTGTAGTTGATGTTGAAGTTGTATTCTTCCGTCTCGTACATGGTCATGTTGTACCAGTATTCGTTGGGGTCTTTGGGGTCTACTACGTATGAGAATTTCATTCCGCTCCAGAATTCCATGTTTTCTTTGGAAATCCAGAATACGCTTTTGCTTAGGAAGGAGTCGGAAAATGCTTCGAATTCTCTGAAGGCTGCCTTTTTTACTGATTCGTCGTTGGGGTTCTGCATGTACTCTACGATGGAAGGGGACTTCATCATCTGCCTTACGAGAACCAGCTGGCTGTTCATGCTGGCGTTGAATTCCAGGGTTTTGATTTCTACGTGCCTTTCCATTAAGGTGTTTTCGGTGCGGATGAAGTTTCTTTTTGCCTGTATGTTGACGAAAACCAATACAATAGCAATTGCCGCAAGTGCGCCAAAAATGACGTAGATGACTTTTGAATTCTTTTTCTTCATGTTTTGCTCCATTGTAAAATTTGCAACTTTCTTTACTACTAATGGCATCAACAAGCATTGCGCCTAGCATTTAGGCATGGAATTCTTTTTGTGCCATGGAGCGCCGGGTTTTAAACCCTACGCACGAATAAACCGAATCTCCCAAAATCATTTTATATTCCAAAATCTGAATTTTCAAGGAAATTATAAGAATTTTGTTTTTTTTTGCCTAAATTTTGTGAAATTTTGGTTTTTGTTTTTAAGAGTTAAGTTTAATTAAATGAACTTTAGTGAAATTTAAGTTTTGTGGAGTTGTGGTAAAAGTCTGGGGCTTAGGCTTTAACAGATCCCGAAACGAGTTCGGGATGACGGGTCTTATATTAATGCACAGCCCTTCGACTGAGCTCAGGGACCGGGGTGGTTGTTAGCCAAAGAAAAATGGCAAGTGTTCTTTTGAGACGCGGATGGACAGCAGAAAAAAGTGCCGCAAAGAGAAAAGAAAAAGATTCTAGAGCTGGGAAAGGGCACCTGCTATGCTGTAGGCACGGTCTCCGAACTTTTCTATCTGGCGGACAAGGTCTATGTACAAAAGCTCTGTCTTTACGTCTGCACCTGCTTCGAGCTTCTTGCGGGCAACTTTCTTTAGGTTGTGGCGGAATACGTCTATCTGGCTTTCTATTTCCTTTGCAATGAGGAGCTTGTCGTGGTCTAGGTGCTTGTTTATGTTGTCGCGGATAAAGTACATAATCTGGCGGGCAAGATCCAGGTAGGGGTCAAGCCTGTCCATGTCTTCCTGGGCAAAAACCATGTTCTTTTTGACGGACTTTTGCAGGAGTAGGGCAACGTTGTAGCAGTCGTCGGTCATTTCTTCAAGGTCATCAACTATTAGCTGCATTATGCTAAGGCTGTCCTTTTGCTGCAAGCTTAGCGGAAGGCGGGAACAGTTGATGATGTATTTTGTGAGCTGCTCCTTCATCTGGTCTGCAAAGTCTTCCTGGTCGGTAAGCTCTTCCATGTGGTTTGCAATAAAGGCTACGCTTCTGTCTTTAAATCCTGCCGCAACACCCTCGAACATCTTTGTTACGAGAAGGGTCATGTCCTGTATTTCTTTTTCTGCACGGAGTATGTAGGATGCTGCGTTTTCCCTTCCGCCTGTCTCGCTGAATTCCAGGGTGTAGGTCTTTGGCGTAAGGCCTTCATTGTTGTCTTTTATGAGGGCTGTGGCAAGGGCTGCAATCTGCTTGGTAAAGGGGAGGCAGAGTATTGATGTTATTGTTTTTAGAACCGTGTGGAGGGTTGCTATGTGCCAGGTGATTTTTTCTGTTGGGCTTCCGGGAACCAGGTGGTCAATCAGGCTCAGGAAGGGGGTAAAGAATATGCAGGCAAGGACTACGGTTGCAATGTTGAATAGTACGTGGACCAAAGCCGTACGCTTGGCGTTTGCGCTGGAATTCATTGCCGCCATGATGGCATCTATTGTTGAGCCAATGTTGCTTCCTATTACAAGTGCCGCTGCAAATTCCCAGTTTACAAGGTGGTTGTAAGCCATTGTGATGACGATTGCACTTTCTGCGGAAGATGAGTGGATTAGGGCTGTGATTATTATGCCGACTATTACGCCAATCAATATGGAAAGAATGCCCATGTCTCCAAACTTGGTCAAGAAGTTGAGTGTGCCTTTTTCCGGGCTTATTGCGGAGGAAAGCCAGCTTAGGCCTATGAAGAGCATGCCAAAGCCCATGATTGCCTGCCCGAGTGGCCCCTTGTTTACTTTTTTGGATGAATAGAAGAAATAGCCAAGTCCAAAGATTGGTATTGCGAATGCCGCTATGCTAAAGCTAAAGCCAAAGAGTACGACAATCCAGGCTGTAATTGTGGTTCCTATGTTTGCACCAAGGGTTACGCCCACGGACTGCTGCAAAGTCATAAGTCCTGCGTTTACGAATGAAACTTCCATGGCTGTGGTTGCCCCGGACGACTGGATGATTATTGTAAGAAGGAAGCCTGTTAGGAATCCGGTGAAGCGGTTGCCCGTCATAAAACCAAGGGCTTTCTGAAGGCCGGCACCAGCGCTTTTCTGAGTACCGTCGCTCATCATTTTCATGCCGTAGAGCAAAAAAGCAAGGCTGCCCAATAACTGTAAAATTGTTCCGAGGAGTTCCATGGCTTGGATTATACACGGAAAGGCGTATAAAAATCAATTGAGTTTTTTTTGGATTGTATTTTTTTGGATTGTATTTTTTTGGATTGTATTTTTTTGGACGTAAACTTAAAAGCTCTACCACTTTGTCTCTTGGCTAATTCGACCGGATGTTGCTTTGCGCCACCGCCGTTCCGCCCTTCGGTAACCCTCATCCCGCTTTGCGGGACTAAAGGGGCTCCATGGCGGCGTAGGTTGGTGCTTTTCTCTCTGCAAAACAGGTAGCCTTTTGGTAAGTTGGGATTCTATAGCGCGTGGCCGCAGCTCTTGCAGAAGTCTAGGTTGCTTGTGTTTTCCGCACCGCAGTTGGGGCATTTTACCATTATTGGTGGAGGCTCGTTGCCTGATGCATTGGAAGCGGTGGAACTTGTGCTTGTAGCCTGGAAGTTTGCATTTTGTTCGTATTCAAGGTTTGGGTTTGCCCTTCGGATTGTGTTAAGAAGCTTGTCCACTTCTCCATAGGATGCATTTGAAAACCAGGAGGCTTCTTCTTCTTTGCCGTTTGCAAAAAGTGTCCACACTGTTTCCGTTGTGCTTTCGTTCTTGTTTTTTCCGATGCTTTTAACCTGTATTTCTTTCTTAACTTTTGTTATGTCCAAAAATCTTATGGAACGCTCACCTGGCCAAAAGAGATGCCTTATGAACATGGTATTGTCGTCGTATTCAACGTAGGAAGTTGCAAAAAAGCTTACGATTGTTACTATGAATACTAATGGAGTTAAAATTACAACCAGAAGGGGTATGCGTCCTAACATCCGGAATACAAAAAAAGCAATGACCAAAAGAAAGGTAATTGCTAAGCCAAAGATGAGTTTTCTTATGCTGTCTCCCGCAACCGAAAGCCTGCTTTTGTAGCCCAATATTTTTCTTCCGCTATTTTCCATACACACCTCCGCTTTTAGTATAGCATGGAATTTTGCAAAAAAGAATTGTTTTCTTTAATCCCCAACCCCAAGAGACCTAGCCGGGATTGGAGGGGCGGCGAAGCCGTTGCGGAACTCTAGGCGAATCTTTGCGCGAGGAATGCTGGTGAAAGGCGGTTTTTGCGGGTAAGAAAGGGAGTGGAGCAATGGAGCGGAAGCGGAACCCCGGAAAGCGCGGGAAAATGCCCTCCATGGCATTTTTCCGCATGAGCTTTCTGTGAAAACTCACCAGAAACTCTGCCAAGATATGATGCGCCCTCCGTGGCGCTGCTTGTCTTAGAATTTGGGAAAATGCCATGGAGTCTGACCGGACACGTAGTGCCGGGCACAGTTTAACCAAGAAATATGCTCCAGAAGAGAAGAATAGAAAAAGTTAACTTTTTTCCGTAAGAATTTAAACTTTTTTTTGAGTTAGCCTTGGCTTTCTCCATTTGGGCGGTAAAAAATTCATAAAAATATACACTCAAATACTTAAAAAATTGCATTCAAAATTTAAGGATTCCCCCTTATAGTACAATCAGAGACACACAAATTGGAGGAATCTGGTATGAAAAAAATTTTATCTATTGCTGTTGCTGTTTTGGCTGCCGCGACTTTGTTCGTAGGATGCAAGGGAAAGAAGAGCGGTGCAATTAAAGTTGGTATCATTAACAACCCGCCGTCAGAATCTGGATACCGTGCTGCAAACGTTAAGGACATGGAAGAAGTCTTCTCTGCTGCAAAGGGCTACGAGGTAAAGACTTTCTACAGCCTTAAGAACGACGAGCAGCTGAATGCGGCTTCCCAGTTCATTACAGAAGGAGTTGACTACATTCTTCTTTCTGCCGCTGCTACAGACGGATGGGATGCAGTTCTTAAGAATGCACAGAAGGCTGGAATCAAGGTATTCCTCTTTGACCGTATGATTAACACGGACGAAAGCCTTTACGAAGCAGCTGTTGTTTCCGACATGGCAAACCAGGGTAATACTGCCGTAGCATGGCTTAAGTCTTTGAACCTTCCTGAATACAAGGTAATCCACATTCAGGGTGCTATGGGTTCTGACGCTCAGATTGGACGTACAGCAGCTTTGGACAAGGAATTTGCAGCAGGAACAATGACAAAGGTTGTTCAGCAGACAGCTACTTGGGACGAAGCAGAAGCTAAGAAAATCGTTGAATCTGTAATCAACTCTGGCGAAGACTTTAACGTTGTATACGCAGAAAACGACGGTATGGCTAAGGGTGCAGTTGCCGCTCTTGACGAAGCTGGTATTACACACGGTGTAAACGGAAAGGTTAAGGTTATGGGCTTTGACTGCAACAAGTGGGCTCTCCGCGAACTTCTTGCCGGAAACTGGGACTACGATGGTCAGTGCTCTCCATTCCAGGCTGCTGTAATCGAAGACATGATTAAGAGTGGAAAAGTTCCTTCTAAGAAAGTAATCTCAGAAGAGAAAGGTTTTGACGCAACAAAGCTTACACAGGCAGATATTGACAAGTACGGTCTTGGCGACTAATTTGCAGAAAGCTGGCGCGGTGTAAATACCGGCGGCTGCCTGACGTGTGTTGGGTGGCCGCTTGTTGCACCGCTTTTTTTTTGAAAAGTTGGGAAATCAGAATGGAAAATAATGTTGTTTTGACCATGCGGGGAATCTACAAGGAATTCCCTGGTGTAAAGGCCCTTCAAAATGTAGATTTTACTTTGTGCAAGGGAGAGGTCCATGCACTTATGGGTGAAAACGGAGCGGGAAAGTCCACTCTCGTAAAGTGCCTTACCGGTGTTTACGAAAAGGATGCCGGAGAAATCCGTATTGACGGAAAGGAAGGTCCTGTTAGTATCCGTTCACCGCAGGATGCCCAGAATCTTGGCATCAGCACTGTTTATCAGGAAATTACACTTTGTCCAAACTTGACTGTTGCAGAAAACATGTTCATTGGACGGGGAAACTATAAATTCATAAACTGGTCTGCCCAGGAAAAAAGGGCGGATGAAATTTTGGAAAAGCTTAACATTCCGGCTAAGGCTTCACAGCAGCTTGGAACCTGTTCGCTTGCGGTTCAGCAGATGGTTGCAATTGCGCGTGCAGTTGACATGGAATGCAAGGTTTTGATTCTGGACGAGCCTACGTCTTCTTTGGACGAGAGGGAGGTTGAGCTTCTCTTTACCCTGATGAGGGAACTTAAGGCAGACGGAGTAGGCATTATCTTTATTACCCACTTCTTGGACCAGGTTTACGAGATTTGCGACAAGATTACGGTTCTTCGTAACGGAGAGCTTGTTGGTGAATATTTAATAAAGGACATGCCCCAGGTTGAGCTTGTTTCTGCAATGCTTGGCAAGGCCCTTGATGATATTTCAAAGCTTAAGGATGAAAAGGGCAGGTTCAACGAAGCTTCCGAAACGGTTTACGAGGCCCATGATCTTTCCAGTGCAGAGGGTGTAAAGCCTTTTGACTTTAAGATTAGGAAGGGAGAGGTTAACGGCTTTACGGGGCTTTTGGGTTCCGGCCGAAGCGAAAGTGTCCGCGCTATTTTTGCGGCTGACAGGGTTACGGGCGGCAAGATAAAGGTTAACGGCAAGGACGTAAAGATTACCAAGCCCAAGGATGCAATGAAGAACGGCATTGGCTATCTTCCCGAAGACAGAAAGGGCGACGGTATTATTGCAGACCTTTCCGTAAAGGACAACATTCTTCTTGCCCAGCAGGTTCTAAAAGGCTTCTGGCATCCATTCAAAAAGGCAGAGGCAGAAAAGATTGCAGATGAATACATAAAGCTTTTGCAGGTTAAGACCGCTTCCAAGGAAACTCCAATCAAGTCGCTTTCGGGCGGTAACCAGCAGAAGGTAATTCTTGCCCGCTGGCTTTTGACCCACCCCCAGTACCTTATTCTGGATGAACCCACGCGCGGTATTGACGTTGGTACAAAGACGGAGATTCAGAAGCAGGTTCTAAAGCTTTCCAAGGACGGTGTTGGCATTACCTTTATTTCTTCGGAAATACAGGAGATGCTCAATGTCTGCACAAGGCTTGTGGTTATGAAAGACCGCAATATTGTTGGTGAGCTTAAAGATGACGAGCTTAGCCAGGAGAATATTATGAAAACTATTGCGGGAGGAAGTGATAAATGAGCGAAAAGAAAACTTTTGCAGAAAAAATAAAGTCGCTAACATCGTCGCAGTTGATCATTCCTGTTATTGCGCTTTTTATTCTGGTTGTTTTTAACCTGATTCGTGACCCGGGATTCTTTTCTCTTGGAATTAAGGTGAACAATGTTGGTAACAGGGTTCTTACCGGAAACCTGATTAGTATCTTGAACGGTGCTTCGGAACTTGTGATTCTTTCCATAGGAATGACTCTGGTAACTTCTGCTACAAAGGGTCAGGATATTTCTATTGGTGCCTGTGCCGCTATTGCAGGAAGTATCTTTGTTAAGATTCTACGCACTGGGCAGATTACGGTTCCTTCAATTTTCCTTGGCGTGCTTGCGGCTTGTTTTGTTGCGGTAATCTTCTGCCTCTTTAACGGACTTTTGATTGCCAAGTTCAACATTCAGCCTATGATTGCATCCCTTATCCTATATACGGCTGGTCGTCCAATCGCTTACTGGATTAACGGCGGTGCAACCCCAAACGTGGAGAGCAACCTTCTTGGCTACCTTGGCGGATTCATTCCGGGCTGCCCAATTCCAAGCCCAATCCTTATCGTAATAATTTTTGTTCTTTTGATTCTTCTCCTGCTGAACAGGACAACCCTTAGCCTCTTTATTCAGTCTGTGGGAATCAACGAAAGGGCAGCAAAGCAGAACGGTATAAACCCTGTCTTTATGAAGATGCTGGTCTTTGTAATACTGGGCGTTTGTGTTGCCTTGGCGGGTTCAATGAATGTTTGCCGCATTGGTCTTATTAACCACGAGAAGATTTTGCTTGATATAGAAATGGATGCCATTCTTGCGGTTGCCATTGGCGGTAACTCTCTTGGCGGAGGAAAGTTCAGGCTTGCTGGTTCCATAATCGGTGCCTACATCATTCAGGCTTTGACAACTACTTTGTATGCTATGAAGGTTTCTTCTACAGACATTAAGGCTTACAAGGCAATCGTAATCGTGATTATAGTTGTGGCCGGTTCCCCTGTGGTAAAAGAGTTTGTAGGCAAAGCGGTAAAAAAGATTCCTGCTAAGGCTGTAAAAGCGGAGGGCAAATAAGATGAGCGGTATTACTGATTTTTTTAAGAAAAAATTTAAGCAGCCTGTTTCCAATACAGCTTTGCTTTTGACGATTACAATCTGCACTTTTGTCGTAATGTACATTCTTGCGATGGCAGTGTGGGGCGGCGGTTTTTTGAACCCCCAGCAGTTCTTTAACATTTTTAACAACAATGCCTATCTGATTATCATTGCCTGCGGTCTTACAATCGTAATGATTTCCGGCGGAATTGATATTTCTGTTGGCGGACAGGTTGCCCTTATTACAATGACTACGGTCTGCTTTTTGGAAAACAGGGGCGGCAGTGTTTTTGGTGCCCTTGTTATAGCCCTTGCCATAGGACTTGCATTTGGTGCTGTTCAGGGATTTTTGATTTCTTATCTTAAGATTCAGCCCTTTATTGTAACGCTTGCCGGTATGTTCTTTGCAAAGGGTATGACTACAATCGTTAGCGTTAATCCTGTTACGGTAAAGGCAAACGACTTCTTCCTTAAGCTAAAGGAATTTACCATCAACATTCCTGGCATAGGTCAGCATACAAGGTCCGGCATGTTCATTAATTCCTATCTTGAAATAGGAGCGGTCGTAGCAATTCTTGCGGTTGTAATTTTGTGGGCAGCACTTAAGTGGACAAGAATTGGACGTAACTTTTATGCGATTGGCGGTAACAGCGAAAGTGCCCTTATGCTTGGTATAAACGTTCAGCGCACAAGGTTCTTGGCTTACCTTATCTGCGGACTTCTGGCTGGAATTGCAGGCTTTGTCTATCTTTTGCACACTGGTGCAGGCAACGCTTCCAATGCGGACGGTGCGGAGATGGAGGCAATTGCTTCTTCCATTATTGGCGGAACCCTGCTGACCGGCGGTGTTGGTAGCTTAATCGGAACACTCTTTGGCGTAATGTCGCTTAAGACGATTACAACTATTGTAATTACATCCGGTTTGACACAGCCTTGGTGGCAGAAAATTACAACAGGCCTTATGCTTTGTTTCTTTATCCTTTTGCAGAGCGTAATCCTTTCTGCCAGAAAAAAGAAGCTGGGAACGGCTGCCCAGTAGCTACGGTTTCATAATTGGTAACTCCTATTTGCCAATTTTTATAAAGTAAACGCGGCTGATCATGGAAAGCTGATCTTTCCGGTCTTTGCCAGCGGACATATCAAATGCGTTTACGCATGCACTTCTGTTAGCGCGGAAGTGCATTTTTTTTTGCGCACAAAACTGCTTTTTTGCTTCTTATAGGTTTGTCTTGTACTCGCGGGGGGAAAGGCCTGTGTTCTTTTTGAAGATGTAGCTAAAATAGTGGGGGTCGCTAAAGCCGCACTCGTAGGCAATGTCGTAACCCTTCATGTCCGTTGTCCTTAAAAGACGCTTTGCATTTTCTATGCGCACGTTCGTAAGGTATTCAATAAAAGTTGTGTTGCATTCCTGGGAAAAGATTGTGCTAAAGTGGTTGGGGCTAAGTGCCACTACGTCTGCAACCTTGGTAAGGGTTGTGTTTTGGTCTGCATAGTTTTCTGCAATGTATTTTTTTGCCTTAAGGATTACGTCCTGGTACTTGCCAATGACTTTTGAGTCCCGGTAGTCTAGGGCAAAGCTAAGGATTGACTGTAGCGCCTGCGAAAAAGCCTCTGCGTTTTGTATTGCGGAATCTATGTAGTTGCGCTGAAGAATCTCCGGCTTTTCTACCTGTATGTTTCCGCCAAGACTTTCTATTAGCTCAGAGACGGAAAAAATTACGTCGCCAAGAAGGTAGGATGCCACGAACTGGAACTGGCCCGGGTTGCTTTTGATAAGGTTCATGGATTCATCTATGATGATTGAGATGTCGTTTTTGGATGCATATTTTAGCCGCTCAACCATTGGGTCGTTTTCCTTTAGGTGCAAGAGTTCCGTTCCCTCTGCCAAGAAGTCATCGCTGCTTATGATTCTGGTCTGTGTGCTTGCCTTGCTTAGCTCAAGAATTTTCTTTGCGTCTTCGTAGCTTTCTGCCAGCATGGAAAGATGCTCAACTGTTTTGCCTATCGTGGTAAAAACCTTGCAGTCCGGGTTTTGCGTTGCTATGTGTTCAATTGTTTCTGCTATGTGGTAGCTTTTGTCGTCAAGATCCTTTTGGTCGCTTCCCTTGCAGATGCAGACCAGTGTTGAATTTTCAAAGAAGGAAATGGTCTGTTCCCAGGAGGAAGAATATGAGTTTACAAGTGAACATGCCATCTTCTGGTTCTGGCTGTTGCCGCTTGTGCTTTCTATCCTGCTGATTATAATTTTGTAGTAGCGTGAAAGCAGGTCTAGTTTTAGTTCGTGGCATTTTTGCCTTGCGGTGGAAGTGTCTATTGTTCCGTGGACAAGCCCGCTCAAAAAATCCTTTTGAATTATACGCTCGGTTGACTTTAGCTCTTCCTGCATCTTTGTTATGTCGGAAAGCTGCTTTCGTTCTTTGTCTATTTCTTCCGCCGCTTTGTTAAGGCTTGCGACAATTTCCTTTGATGTGAAGGGTTTTAACAGGTAGTCTTCAATTCCTATGGAAATGGCTTTCTTTGCGTAGTCAAATTCATCGTGGCCGGAAAGGATTATTATCTTTATCCAGGGCTGGGTCTTTCTGATTGTTGCGGAAAGTTCAAGTCCGTCCATAAAAGGCATTTTAATGTCTGTTATAAGGATGTCCGGTTTTATTTCCTGAATCATGGAAAGTGCAATCTCTCCGTCCGAGGCCTCTCCTGCAAAAGAGAAATTTGAATTGTCCCAGTCTATGGTGGTGCGGATTCCTTCCAAGACAATGGGTTCATCATCAACAATAAAAACGCTGTACATCTACTTACTCCATGGAATTCTAAAGGAAACAACAGTTCCCTTGTCTAGCTCGCTTTTAATTTCTAGGTTAACGCTCTTATCGTAATACAGATTCAATCTTTTGTTAACATTGTAAAGGCCATAAACTACCTTAAGGTCGTCCGGCTGCTTTTCTGCCTTTAGCTCTGCCTTAACCTGTTCTAGCCGTTCGTCCGTAAAGCCCTTGCCGTTGTCTTCCACAGAAAAAACAATGTCGCTTCCTTCAATTTTTGCGGAAACTTTTAGGTTGCCCCTGCCGCGCTTGTTTTTTATTCCGTGGTAGATTGCATTTTCCACCAAAGGCTGCAGCGTTAGTTTTAGAACCATTGTGCCGGAAAGCCTTTCGTCAAAGTCTATTGAATAGTTGAGTATGTCCCTGTAGCGGATTTTCTGAACGGTAAGGTAGCTTTTTACATGCTCAAATTCCTGTTCAATGGGAATCCAGTCGTGGCCCTTGCTTAGCGATATGCGGAAAAAGTTGGAGAAGGCTTTTGTGATTTCCACAACCTGCTCAGTTTGTCCTGATTCTGCAAGCCAGATGATTGTGTCAAAGGTATTGTAAAGGAAGTGGGGTGTAATCTGCGCCTGCAAAGTCTTCATTTCTTCCTTCTGCAAATTCTTTTGCTCACGGATGTTTGCTTCTATAAGCCCCTTGATTTTTCCAGCCATGCTGTTAAGGTTGTCCGAAAGATTGTCCAGTTCTTTTACATTGGGGCGCTCTATGCGGGAATCAAGGTCTCCGCTTGCAATTTTTGTGGAAAGCACTTCCATGCTGTGGATGGGGTTTCGTATGCTTTCGGAAATTGTGGACATGGAAAAGAATGCCAGAAAGACCACGAATATTACGATTAGGATTTGGATAATCAGCAAGAGTATGGATGAATGCAGGATGCTGTCGTTTGTTTTGGAAAGCGTTTCTATTTCTGCAACTATAAAGTCTGCAAAGATGTCGTCCATAAGGGAACAGCAGCCTCTTATTTCTTCCAGGGTTTCTTCCTGAACGGAAACAGGCGTGTTGCTTTTTATCTGGTTTCCCAAAAGGTCTATGTATTTTTTTAGCGTCTTTTCTGCCCTGTTTGCAACTTCCAGTTTTTGCTTGTTGTCCTTAAGGTCTGTTGTTGCAATCATGTCGCTAATGCCGTTTTCTATAATCGTAAGAATCTCGTACTGACGCCCTTCTGCAAAGGATTTTTTGCCTGCTACGATTTCCCATATTTCACTGGAGATGTCCTGTTTTATAATCTGGTTTATTGTGTTTGCCCTGCTTACATTTTTGATTATCTGGTTGTATTGGTTTGTGTGGTGCTGGGTGATTGCCATTGAGCAAACTGCCGGAATTATCATCAGCGTAAGGATGAGGATGTAGAAAAACCACAGTGTCTTTTGTATGCTTTTTATTTTTTCTTTTCTGCGCTTCATTTTTTTGCCTTTTGAATCAGTAGCCCCGGCTTTCAATCTGCTCAGGAAGGCTGTCCTCTGCAAAAACCGTTTCTGGAACATAGGTTACAGCCGGAATTGGCCTGTTGCTTGCCAGCGTCTTTACAAAGCGGATTACCTGGTCGCCCATCTTTGGGTTGCATTCGATTACGCAGTTGATTTTTCCATTTAAGAGTTCGTCGATTGCGGCCTGCTCTGCGTCTACCGTTATTATTACAATGTCTTTTCCGCTTTGAATATTGTATTCATCAAGTACGCTCAAAAAGCCAAGGGTCATCTGGTCGTTGTGGGAGAATATTGCATTGATTTTTTTTCCGTTTACAACAAGGCTTTTGCCCGGACTTGCAGCACAGAGGTTCTCTGCAATTTCTTTTCCGCGGGAACGCAAGAAGTCACCGGACTCTGTGTATACCACGGAAAATTTTGGGTCTGAATCTATTATCTCGTGGAAGCCCTTGTTGCGCCCTTCGGAAACAGATGAACCTACGGTGCCATAAAGCTCCATGATGTTTACGCTTTCTTTTGTGTCCTTGAATTTCTTTACCAGGAAGCGGCCTGCATTGTGTCCCTCAGTGATGCTGTCTGTTCCAATGTAGCCCGCATAAAGAGAATTGTCCTTTGTCCTTATCTTTCTGTCTACAATGATAACCGGAATGTTTGCTTCCTTTGCTTCCAAAAGAACGTTGTCCCAGCCGTCCTGTACGATTGGGCAAAAAACAATTACGTCAACCTGGTAAACAATAAAAGAACGGATCGCCTTAATCTGATTTTCCTGCTTTTGCTCGGCATTGGAATAGATTACCTGTATGCCTGCCTCCTGCGCAGCCTGCATTATGCTCTGGGTGTTGCAGGTCCTCCATTCGCTTTCCGCACCAATCTGGGAAAAGCCCATGATTATGCTCTTCTCTGATTTGCTTTCGTCGCCGGGGGAATCCTTTTTTTTGCAGCCCAAAAGTATTGTGCAAGCCGTGAATGTTACAAAGGCCATGAGAAAAACTGCTGCCATCAGATTAAAGCGATTCTTCATTCTGCCACCTACTTTGCCTGTCCGTAGTATGCGTTCTTTCCGTGCTTTCTTTGGTAGTGCTTGTCCACCACGTAATCAGGTAGCGGCTTCCATGCAGGATTTACCGTCATGGTAACCCAAGCCATCCTTGCAATCTCTTCTAGAACGGCCGCATTGTAAACGGACTTGTCTGCATTGCTTCCCCACGTAAAAGGACCGTGGCCTGCAACAAGTACCATTGGATTTTCTGAAGGAACAAGTGGCTTTAGTGGACTTCCGTCGTAAGAAGTTGCCCCAACTTTTTCCGGGTGCAAGAAAGTGTTAACGATTAGAACACCTGTTTCTTTTTCGTAGGCCCTTTCAACCGCATCCTTTTGGATCATCGGTGTGCATACGACTGCATTTGCGCTGTGGTCTGCGTGGGTGGTTCCCAAAAGCGGAATACCCTTGCATGCCTGTGCCCAAGACGTTGCGTAGGGTGAGTGTGTGTGGGTAACGCCACCAATGTCTGCAAAGTTTTTGTAAAGCTCTGCGTGTGTTGGCGTGTCGGAAGAAGGATTCAGCTTGCCTTCCACCTTGTTAAGATCCAGGTCCACAACAACAATGTCTTCAACTGTCATTGTATCGTAGGGAACCCCTGACGGCTTGATTGCAAAAACGCCCTTTGCCTTGTCAAATGCAGAAACGTTGCCCCATGTGTAGATGGCAAGACCCCTCTTTGGAATCTGCATGTTGGCCTCAAACGCCTCTTCTTTTAATGTCTGATAAATTGAACCCATTTTTCTACTCCACCTATTCAATGCTCTCTGTTGCGCACTTTTCTATAGCAAGACCCTTTGTGTAATTTTCAAAGAATTTGTTAAAGCCTTCAATGTCTTCCTTGGAAGCTTCGAATGTCTTGCACTTGCTGTTGGCAAAAACCTTCTTGTCCAGCCAGTCTGCAAGCGAAAGGTTTTCTGTGTCTACGGCATAAGAGGCAAGAAGTGCCATACCCCAAGGACCACCTTCACCGGCAGTTTCCATCAGAGAAATAGGTGTGTGCATTGCAGAAGACATGGCTGTAAGACCTGTTTCCTGTGTCTTAAAGAAGCCGCCGTGCCCCGTAAGCCTGTCTATCTTAACGTTCTCTTTGTCAAAGAGGATGTTCATTCCTGTACGGAGAGCGCCAAGGGATGTAAAAAGCTGTGCCCTCATAAAGTTTGCAAGGTTAAAGCTGTTCTTTTGTGTGCGTACAAAAAGCGGACGTCCTTCAGAAAGACCCGTCATTGACTCGCCAGAAATATAGTTGTAAGGAATACAGCCACCGCAGTCCTTGTCTCCCTTAAGAGCAGCATCCAGTAAGCTGTCGTAAAGCTTTCCCTTGTCCACGGAAAAACCGCAAGCGCTAATTGCTTCACCAAAAAGCTTAATCCATTTGTCGTATTCGCCGGTACAGTTGTTTGCATGTGCCATAGCGGTAAGCTCTCCAGACGGAGTTGTAACAAGGTCAATCTTTCCGTTGTAGGCCGCAGAAAGCTCCTTTTCCAGAACAACCATTGCAAATACGGATGTTCCTGCAGAAACGTTACCTGTTCTAGAGCGCACGGAATTTGTTGCAACCATACCTGTTCCAGCATCTCCTTCCGGTGGAGCAAAAGTAAAGCCTGCTTCAAGGTCGCCGTCCTTGTCCAAAAGCTTAGCCCCGTCTGCCGTCAAAGTTCCAGCCGCCTTGCCCGCCACAAGAATCTTTGGAAGAATGTCTTCCAGCTTGTAGCTAAAACCGTATGGCTTTATAAGATCGTCAAAAGCAGAAAGCATCTTTGCGCTATAGTTCTTAGTCTGCATGTCTACAGGGAACATACCGGAAGCATCTCCAATACCAAGAACCTTCTGCCCCGTAAGCTTCCAGTGAACGTAGCCCGCAAGAGTGGTAAAGAAAGCCACGTCCTTAACATGAGCCTCTTTGTTAAGCATAGCCTGGTAGAGGTGGGAAATGCTCCAGCGCTCAGGAATTGGGTAGTTAAAAAGATCTGAAAGCTTTTGGGAAGCCTCTCCTGTAATTGTATTGCGCCAAGTCCTAAATGGAACAAGAAGCTTGTCGTTTTTGTCAAAGGCAAGGTAGCCGTGCATCATTGCGCTAATACCCATGGCCTTTAGCTTTGTAAGTTTTACGCCGTATTTTTCGTTAACGTCTTTTTTTAGGTTAGCATAGCAGGTGGAAAGCCCATTGTGAATCTCGTCGATTGAATAGGTCCAGATTCCATTGTCCAGTGAATTTTCCCAGTCAAAGGCCCCGGAAGCAATCGGTTTCTTCTGTCCGTCAATCAAAACAGCCTTGATTCTGGTAGAGCCAAATTCAAGACCCAGGCAGGCATTTCCGCCCAAAATAAATTCTTTGATTTCATCGTTCATGATATGAAAATCTCCTGTATTGTAAATTCTCTTCTATAATATATTGTAAACCGAAAACGCAAATTTAGCAAAAAAAATATGCATTTTTAGACTCTTTTGTGCTTTTCTGGACGGTACTTTTGTATGCTCTACGACCATATTTTATGGCTAATTCGACCGCCCATGCCATTTTTTTACGGGCTTTCCGGGGTTCCCTAACGGTCATTGCCGCTTCGCGTCAACGCTTCGCGCCCCTCCAATCCCGCGTAGGTCACCTAAAAAAATCCCTCCTTGGATTTTTTTAGGATTGCAGAATCGCTACGCAATTCTGCACGCTGCTAACCCGCCCTCCATGGCTTGATATTGCTTGGCAAGAAAGAATAATGTGTCATTGCCGTGCTCGACACGGCAATCTATGGGTACGTATAAGTTGCATGTTTTGTGCAAAAAAAATCCACGGGGGAATTTTTAAAAGACAATCCTACGCGGGATTGGAGGGGCGGCGCAGCCGTTCGCAAAAGCGAATGGAGCCGAGAGGCGGAACCCCGGAAAGCCCGTAAAAAATGGCCTCCTTGCCATTTTTTACTATCGCGTTTTCTGCAAAAATGCGCATGCCTTTCTGCAAACACACGACGCGCCCTCCTTGGCGCTCCTTGTTAGCCTAGTAAAAAATGGCAAGATGTCGAATTAGCCAGGGAACAAATTGGTAGAGCAAAGCCTTTACCGTCCAAACCCTGATTCCCAAGACGCAGTTTTTATCTGTCATTAATAATTGTTAATCTAAATTCTCAATCTTGGCATATAATCGTTATGTAAACGCATCCTGCATCATTCTTTCCTTTCTTTCATCAGTTGCAGAAGGTAAGTGCAACAAACAGGGAATGCAATGTAGCAAAACAATGTGCGGAAGCAATGGAATGGAGGCTGAAAACTCGTCAAAAAAGCATTTGCGCGGTGCGACCGAAGGGAGTCAGATACCTTATATCCGCGCTCGGCTTTTTTGACGTGGTTTCAGCCGGGAATGGAATTGCTTCCGCATTTGGATTAATGCTTGCTAAGTTTCGTTTAGACTTGCACTTACCTTCTGCAGACGCAGTTTTTTATCTTGACATTTTGGACAAAAGTGTCAATAATAAGATGTTTTTGGCCCGCCTAGAATGTTGAATTTTCTTTGCTGCCTTTGTACTTGGGGCTTTGGAGGATATAGATGAATTTATTGGAAAGATTTACGGACTGCAATCTTGACGCAGACTACGATGAAGTAAAAAAGAATTTTTCGCTTAAAATACCCGCAAATTTTAATTTTTCATACGACGTAATAGATGTTTATGCCAAGGAAGAGCCTAACAAGCAGGCCATGGTCTGGTGCGACGACGAGGGAGGGGAAAAATTCTTCTCTTTTAAGGACATTTCCGACATGTCAAAGAAAACCGCCAACTTTTTTGTTCAGCAGGGGCTTAAGAAGGGTGACAGGGTAATGCTTTTCCTCCGCCGCCGCTACGAGTTCTGGTGGATTGTTCCCGCCCTGCACAGGATTGGCGCAATTGTAATTCCTGCTACGACCCAGCTTTTAAAGCACGACATTGTTTACCGCAACAACGCCGCAGACATAAAGATGATTGTTGCCCTGGACAATAAGCAGATAGAAGAAGAAATTGAAGCTGCCTTGCCAGAGTCTCCAACCGTAGAAAAGCTTGTGACTGTTTCTGGCCCAAGGGAAGGCTGGGTGGATTTCCATGCAGAACTGGAAAAGCAGTCTGTGGAATTTGACCGCCCAACAGGAGATGCCGCTACTACTAACGAAGACCCCATGCTCATTTACTTTACGAGCGGAACTTCCGGTTACCCCAAGATGGTTGCCCACAACTTTTTGTATCCGCTTGGCCACATCATCACTGCAAAGTACTGGCAGCGCGTTATAGACGGAGGCCTTCACTGCAGCGTTGCGGAGACGGGCTGGGGAAAGGCTGTCTGGGGTAAGCTCTACGGCCAGTGGATTTCCGGTTCTTCCGTATTTGTTTATGACCTTCTTGGTTTTACTCCAAACCTCTTCTTTTCTAAGATTTCAAAGTACAAGGTTACAACCCTTTGCGCACCGCCTTCTGCATACCGCTTTTTGATAAGGCAGGATTTGTCCAAGTACGATCTTTCCAACCTTAAGTATTTTGTTACGGCAGGAGAGGCTTTGAACGACGAGGTATTCAACAAGTTCCTGGAAAAAACAGGCCACGAGATGAGGGAAGGCTACGGTCAGACGGAAACTACCCTTGCGGCTGGAACCTTCCCCGGCATGAAGGTAAAGCCAGGCTCCATGGGTAAGGCTGCCCCTGGATTCGATCTTGAGATTGTGGACGAAAACGGCAAGCACTGCGCCCCCAACGTAACCGGCAACATGATTATCCATCTGGACAAGGTTAAGCCTGTAGGTCTTTTTGGCTGCTACTACAAGAACGAGACCCTTACCAAAGAGGCCTTGGGTGGAAGCTTCTACAACACAGGTGACCTTGCCTACTACGATGAAGACGGCTACATCTGGTTTGTTGGCAGGCAGGACGACGTTATAAAGAGCACCGGCTACAGAATAAGCCCCTTCGAAGTAGAGAGCGTACTGATGCGCTTCCCCGGAGTCCTTGAATGTGCTGTTACTGGTGTTGCAGACAAGAGCCGCGGTCAGATTGTAAAGGCTACGATTGTTCTTACCGAGGAATACAAGAACCGCAAGGATGGGCTTGAAAAAGAGATTATGACTTACGCAAGGTCAAATCTTGCCACCTACAAGATTCCCCGCCTTATAGAATTTGTGGATGAGCTTCCAAAGACTATAAGCGGAAAAATCCGCCGTGTGGAAATCCGCCAGAAGGACCAAAAGGAAAAGAATTGTCATTAATAACTTGTTGGTGAATGGCGGTTCAGCCCCCGGGCCAAGTTGTTAATACCATACTACAGGAGTAATGTGATGAAAAAATTTGTTTTTATGTTGGCCTTTCTTTTTGCCTCACTCTGCACTTTTGCAAGCCCTGCAAGTGATGTTGTAAGGACATTCTATGCCAAGGGACGCTGCTTTGCTGTAGACATGCAGCTGTTTTCCGATAAAAAGGAATCCATATCACTCTTTGCTGCAATTCCAAAAGAAAAAATCCACATGCTTTTTGTTGCAAATGGCAAGGCAGACGGAAAAGACTATGATTCCATAATTTGTTTTGTTGAAGGAAGTAAATTGCTCTTTCCGATGAAATATGTAAAAAGCCTTTCAAATGATGAATATGGAAATATTGTTATTAAGCTTATTCCGCTCGATGTGAATACTATTGAGAATGCTGGAGGTGATTTTAGCAAGACCTTGGAGATTCTGCTGGAATTTGCTTTCTAGAGGCTGTCCATTGGAATAAGTGTGGCGCTGTTTGCAAAGAGACTTTTAAAATACAAAAGCGGTGCTGTCTGTAGAACAAGGCCTAATGGCATAAAACAGCAGTCAATGCCTCCGCAAACAGTCATTGCAACCCCAGGCAGTCATTGCCTCCGCAAACAGTCATTGCAACCCCAAGCAGTCAATGCCTCCGCAAACAGTCATTGCCTCCGCAAACTGTCATTCCCGTGCTTGACACGGGAATCTTTTTTCATATTTCCTAAAAATTCCTCTAAAAAGGCTATTTTTTTTAACTTTTTTCTCAAAAATCTCTTATTTTTACTGTTTTTTCTGATTTTTTATGTTATACTTAAATTACTATGAAAAGTAACAAAATGTCGCTTAGGACAGAGGTTCTTATAGCATCGGTCGGTTCAATGATTTTGGTTGCGCTTTTCTTGAGCTTTTCTTTTATTCAGCTTATGAGGCGCATAATTGACAGGGCAACGGTCGATTCCGTTTCCCAGGCCATGGTTGTGCTTAACGGAGAAGTTTCTGCAATTTTTACTCCGTATGAAGTTACGGTTCACGATGTGGCTTTGGCTGCATCTTCTTCCGCAAATAAGGCTTCCCTTGCAAAAATGGTAAAAAGGGCAGCGGACGATCTAAAGAATATGGAGAACGACGTATATTACGCCACAAAAATTTCCCGCTACGAAGAGGGCGGCTTTTATATAGACGGTGCAGACTGGAAACCCGGAGAAGATTGGGTGCCAAGCGAGCGCGACTGGTGGAAGGATGCCCTTGCAGCAGGAGACGGCAAGGTTGCCATGGGTGAGCCTTATGTAGACGCCATGGAAGGAACCCTTTGCGTTACCCTTTCCAGCCCGGCCTATGATGATTCAGGAAGCCTTGTTGGCGTTGCCGCAGCAGACATCTACCTGAATGCCCTTAGCGACATGGTAAAGAACATAAAGCTTTCCGAAAACTGCAAAATCAACATAATAACAAAAGAAGGCCTTTACGTAACCAACGACGACTTTTCCGCAATAATGACCCAGAACTACTTTGACACAGTTTCCTCCAAGTCCATAGATAAAATTTCATACCTGGACGGAAGCGTAAAGTCATTCACCGAGGGAGGCTTCTTCTACGGAGTTCACCCAATCAAGAATACAAGCTGGTTCATCGTAATATAAGGCCCAACGTCAGACTTTTCATCCGGCTACTTTAAGCTGGTAACATTCGTTCTTTTGGTTCTTCTTGTACTGGTTGCCCTTATGGTTCTAGTTGACATTGCAGCTTCCTCAAGGCTTTCCCAAGGATTCAAGGACATGGCGGCAGGCTGTGAGCGCTTTGCAAAGTGTGATTTTTCAAAGAAATACCCGGACTATGTTACAAGCGAGGCATCCCTTCTTTCCAACGGATTCAACCTCTTCTCCCAGCGCATTCAGGACATGATTGGAACAATAAAAATGTCAAGCTCCAACCTGGACGTTGTTTCCAAGAACATGAAGGACAGCGTAGCAACTGTTTCGGATTCAATGACATCCATCCGCCTTGGAATAGAAAACGTACAGACCCAGGTAGAAAAACAGTCCAACGGTTTTGACGAAACTTCATCGGTTATAAAAGACGTTACTTCAAGCATTTCCACTGTTAACGAGATGATTGACTCCCAGACAAGAAGCATTCGGGAATCATCTTCATCCGTATCCCAGCTTGTAGGAAGCATAGAGCAGATTGGCCAGTCCATGGAAAGCATGGCAAAATCATTCGAGTCCCTGGACACAGAAGCCCGCAGCGGTATGTCAAAGCAGGCCAAGGTAAACGATCGCATTTCCCAGATTGACCAGCAGTCACAGATGCTCCAGGAAGCAAACATGGCAATTGCATCGATTGCGGAACAGACAAACCTCCTTGCCATGAACGCGGCTATTGAGGCTGCCCACGCAGGAGAAGCAGGTAAGGGTTTTGCTGTTGTTGCAGACGAAATCCGTAAGCTTTCGGAAACATCATCAGGCCAGTCAAAGACAATCGGAGAGCAGCTTAAGAACATACAGGACAGTATTGGCGAGATTGTCTCCGCATCCCAGGAATCAAGCACTGCATTTGCAGGAGTTTCAAGCCGCATCCAGGAAACGGACGAACTTGTTCAGTCTGTATGAAGCTCTCTGGAATAGCAGACAGAAGATTCAAGAAGCGTAATCTGCTTCCTTTCAGACATGGAGAGTACTGAAGAAAACGTACGCAATGACTCTGTATAAATG
>JAGCWT010000193.1 GCA_017961705.1 Treponema sp. | reverse complement strand
GGCGACAAAAACCACGGTGAAGTTACCGGCATTCAGGGCTTTGCAAACGGAAGGTCGGTCGTCGTGCAGACAAAAGAAGAAGCCTCCTCTTTGCAGGTGCCGGAAAAGGCTGTGCTTATTGCGCAGACTACGTTCAGCCCCGTGGAATTCAAGGCCATAAGCGACATTATCCTGCAAAAAAATCCCGGTGTACAGGTCTTCAATTCAATTTGCTCTGCAACAATGGAAAGGCAGGAAGCACTGCTTGAGCTAAAGGGCATGGCTGATGCAATCATCGTAATTGGTGGAAAGAATTCTGCCAACACAAGAAGGCTTTACGAAACGGCACTTTCTGTCTGCCACCGCGCCGCTTTAATAGAAGACGCTTCGGAAATTCCGGAAGACTTTTTTTCTTTGCAGACCGTGGCAATTACGGCTGGAGCAAGCACCCCGGATTCAATCATAAACCAGGTGGAAAAAGCCCTAAAAGAAGGACGCAATGTTCCCTCCATTTAAGGAAGATGATGCGCTAAAAATCTGCAAGCTCCTTTCCCGTGCCTTGGACTCAGGCCTTCTGGAACTTAGGGCTGTGGATTCTTCCCGCTCGGCAACGGAACGCACTCTTGGCGGAATAATGCTTGGTGCGCTTGTCGTTTCTGAAAACAATACCGACGGTAAAAAGTGCCATGCCCTTGTAACGGTTAGCGGAACAACCAGGGCTGTTTTTAAAAGGGGATGCGATACCCCGCTTGAAGATTTTCCTCCTTTTAGCCTGTCAGAGATATTTGCAGACAGTACAGGTAATAGAGACTTCGCCGCCGACAGCATGCTTTCTGAATGTGCCTTTTTTGCATCAATAAAATTTCTTCCCCCCATTGTAAGCGCAAGTAAAATAGACCAAGCCCTTTTGCAAAACGATAAAGCGATTCACGAGCTTACCAAAGAGATAGCAGGTTGCAAAGACAGCCAAAAAATCCGAGAACTAAAACTTAGGCGAACTTCCTTAACCGACCAGTCCCTTTTAAAAGTTTTTGATCTTTATTCATTCCATTGCGCAGACGGAAAAATGCGTTCGCTAAAAACAATCTGCGCTGAGCGAAACATGCAAACCCTGCCTCCAACCGGAACAGGCGAATGTTGCGCCCCAAAGCTTTTGGATTATGCCTTTGCCTCTTCCATGCAGCCTGTAAGCCTTTGCGAAGCCTATTACCAAAAGGGGCAGGAGCTAAAGCCAAGGACACCCTGCGACGAGAGGTGCGGAATAGTTTTGCCTTCTATGCTGGGGCTTGAACTTCTTTACCGCGACGAGCATATTGCCGTCATCAACAAACCGAGCGGGCTTTTGAGTATACCTGGCAGGGGTATAGAAAAATTGGACAGCGTTACAACCCGCCTTAAGCGCCTTTTTCCTGCTTGCATTGAACAGCCTTCCGTTCACCGCCTGGACATGGAAACAAGCGGGCTAATGGTTCTTGCCTTTACAAAAGAAGCCCACCGCATTTTGAGCAGGCAGTTTATGGAAGGACAGGTAAGCAAAAAATACACAGCTCTCTTGGACGGTGTTCTTGCAAAGAAGGGGATTGCCCAGGAAGGATGCATGGAACTTTACTTCCGCCTGGACGTGGACAATAGGCCCCATCAGATTTGGGACAGTGTTTACGGAAAAAAAGCCGTAACCTCTTGGCGCATACTCAACGTTGAACGCTACACAGCCCCTGACTTGTCCGTAAGGAATGTTACCCGGGTTGAATTTGTTCCGCACACAGGCCGTACCCACCAGCTTCGCCTTGCCAGTGCAGACAGCCACGGTTTTGGAATTCCCATAATCGGAGACACGCTCTATGGAAAATGCACACCGGGTGAGCGCCTTATGCTCCATGCCTGCCACCTTGAATTTGTTCATCCGGTAACGAATGAATCAATGGTTTTTGAAAGCAAGGTTCCCTTCTAAAATACGGGGGGCGTTACGGGGGGTGTGACCCCCTGTAGAAGGGGTAGGACGCAACGGAGTGCGGCCGCAGGGGAAGACCTTCCCCTCCTTGCATAAAAGCCCGTATATTGAATCCCGAAATTTTTACACTAAACTAAAATTACAACGCCCAAATTTAGGCCAAATTTGTTTGACAATTACACGCCTCTAAAATAAAATCGTAATCAGTTAAAGATAAAGCTATCTTTTTTTTGGAGGTAATATGAAAAAGGTAATTCTTGCTGGTGTGGTTATCGCAGCTGCAATTTCTGCAGTATCCTGCGGCGGAAAGAACGTTGCAAAAGTGGCAAATAAGGATAAGCCTCTCGTATTCTACAACAGACAGCCATCTGATCCTGTAAGTGGCGAAATTGACATGGAGTCAATGAACTGGAACGGAAGCACATACTATGTTGGTTTTGACGCAGCTGGTGGTGGTGCAGTTCAGGGACAGCTCATTAAGGACTTCCTTGCATCCGCAGACCCTGCTGTTATTGACCGCAATGGTGACGGCATCTTGGGTTATGTTCTCTGCGTTGGTGATGTTGGACACAACGACTCACGCGCTCGTACAGAAGGTATCCGCCGTGCTTTGGACACATGGAACGGTTCACCAGATCCTACTAACGTAAAGGACGGTTCCGTAAATGTTGGCGGAAAGACTCTCAAGGTTGTAGAGCTTGAAGGAAAGGCAATGACCGGTACAGACGGTTCTACATGGAACGCAAACGCTGCTACAGACGCAATGAGCGGTTGGGCAACAAAGTTTGCAGACCAGATTGATATGGTTGTTTCTAACAATGACGGTATGGCTATGGGTTGTCTCCAGGCTTCAAACTATCCTGCTGGAGTTCCGATCTTTGGTTATGATGCAAACGCAGACGCAATCGAAGCAATTGGTGCAGGCCGCCTTACAGGTACAGTTTCACAGAACGTAGACGCACAGGCTACAGCAACTCTCCAGGTTCTCCGCAACCTTCTTGACGGTCTTACAGGCTCTGATGTTTACACACAGGGTATCTCTGCATCAGACCGCTACGGCAACAAGATTTCTGCCCCTGTTGACTATGTTAACAGCACAAAGGCACTTCTTGCACAGAACTCTGGCGTAAACTCTTCCAACTGGGAACAGTACAAGGCTGGAAACCGCGACACAGGAATCAAGCAGACAAACGCAGAAACAAAGAAGGTTCTTCTTACAGTTTACAACTCAGCAGACAACTTCCTTTCTTCTAGCTACGTTCCTGCATTGAACTACTATGCACCTTTGCTGAACATTGACCTTACAATCGTACAGGGCGACGGTCAGAACGAATCAAGCTGCATTGACAAGTTCACGAACCTTGGCAACTATGATGCATACGCAATCAACATGGTTAAGACAAACTCTGGTCGTGACTACACAGACAGACTTAAGTACTAAGTAGAATTAGCGTGTCATTCCGGACAGACCCTGAATCCACATTCGTAGCAAGTGCGTGCGAATGTGGCGTAGCAGTTCAGGGTGACGGTTGACAGCTAATTGCTATTGTCGGGCTTGACGAGAGCAAGTTTATGGATATGGCGGCATCACTTTTGTTTGCGGTGCCGCCATTTTTTAAGGCCGGATTTTTTGCATCAGCCATTTTTTTGTGATTGGCTTGCAAAAGATGCGCGGAAATACCTACCCTTGTAAAGGCTAAGGTCAGGAGAATTATGAGCGAAGACGTAATGCTTCAGATTAAAGGCCTGTCAAAATCATTCGGAAAGAATAAAGTTCTGGACGGCATAAACCTTACTGTAAAACGCGGAAGCGTTCTTGGCCTTATGGGCGAGAATGGAGCCGGCAAGTCTACAATGATGAAGTGTCTGTTTGGAATCTATGCCCGCGATGAGGGACAGACTTTTCTTGAAGGTAAGCCTGTAGATTTTAAGACACCAAAAGAAGCTCTGGAAAACGGAGTTTCAATGGTTCATCAGGAATTGAACCAGTGCTTGGACCGTACGGTTCAGGACAATTTGTTTTTAGGCCGCTATCCATTAAGGTTCGGCATTGTTGACGAAGTAAAAATGCAGCGCGAGTCTCAGCGCCTCTTTGCTTCCCTTAAGATGAATGTAGATCCAAAGCGCATCATGCGCACTATGAGCGTTTCCCAGAGACAGATGGTGGAAATTGCAAAGGCTGTTTCCTACAAGGCAAAGATAATTGTTTTGGATGAACCAACCTCTTCATTAACTGAACCGGAAATCAAGAAGCTTTTTTCAATCGTAAACGACTTGAAGAAGCAAGGAATATCATTTGTTTACATCTCGCACAAGATGGATGAAATCTTTGAAATCTGCGACGATGTTTCTGTTTTGCGTGACGGTAAGATGATTCTTACAAAGTCCGTAAAAGAAACCAACATGGACGAACTGATTGCCGCAATGGTAGGCCGTTCTTTGGACAAGCGCTTCCCGGACGTAGACAATGTTCCAGGTGAGCCTTACTTTGAAGTGCGGAACCTTTCCACAAAATTTACCCCTGTGCTAAAGGACATTTCCTTTACTGTGCGCAAGGGAGAAATCTTTGGGCTTTACGGTCTTGTTGGTGCTGGACGGTCTGAACTCCTTGAATCCCTCTTTGGTGTGCGCACTCTTGCTTCGGGAGAAATAATTGCTGCCGGCAAGAAGCTGCGCTTTAGGAACAGCAAGGATGCCATGGACCACAACTTTGCCTTTGTTACGGAAGAGCGCAAGGTAAACGGAATGTTCGGCAAAGACACCATAAAATTCAACACGGTTATTACAAACCTTAGAAGCTACAAGAGCGGAGGAATCCTTTCTGAGCGCAAGATGCAGGAAGCTGCTGACCGCGAAATAAAGGCAATGCACACAAAATGCGTTTCCGCAGACGAACTTATTTCCAGCCTTTCCGGTGGCAACCAGCAGAAGGTTATCATAGGAAAGTGGCTTGAGCGTTCACCGGATATCTTCCTGATGGACGAGCCAACCCGCGGTATTGACGTTGGTGCAAAGTATGAAATTTACCAGCTTATAATCAAGATGGCAAAAGAGGGAAAAACCATAATCGTAGTTTCAAGCGAAATGCCGGAAATTCTTGGCATTACAAACAGGATTGCGGTTATGTCCAACCACCGGCTTTCAGGAATCGTAAACACAAAGGAAACGAATCAGGAAGAACTCCTGCGGCTTTCCGCAAAATATTTGTAAGAGAGGCAAGCAATGGCACAGGATATAGAAAGCGTAAATTCTTTGGAAGAAAGCGTAAAATTAAACGAGTACAGCAAGGTTCTTGAAGAACTCCGCAAAGACGGCGTGAACAAGATTTCTTTATTGAACCAAAAAATTGCGGAAGTAAAGCGCAGCAAGATGATGAATGCGCAGGAAAAGGAAAAGACAATTGCTGAATGCAAGGCTCAGCTGCAAGAAGCAAAGTCTGTTGCCGCAAAGAACAATGCTAAGGACAAGGCAATCACAAAAGAAGCCGTTGCCTATGCAAATGCCCTTAGCAAGAACATTGTTGCAAAAGTTACTGCAGAACAGAATGCCATAAAGGAAAACATAAAGAGGGAATATCTTGCCACCGTTGAGCAGATTCAGCTGGAAGCTGCCGAGCGCGAGTCAAAGATTCTTTCTGAACGCAGCGAAAACACCAAGGCTGAACTTGCCACTGCCCGCTACGAGCTAAAGAGCGCCCTCTTTGACGCAAAGAACAAGTACAAGGACGCATTGCAGGACTGTAAGGATGCCATCCACCAGGCCTTTGTTGACCACGTTCAAAAGAACATTAGCCTCCGCAACAGCCGCACAAATTTTGTGGAAGAGTTCCAGCAGGGAATTAGGAACTACGCCTACCAGTTCACCCCGCAGGAATTCCTTTTAAAGAACGGACTTTACGTTGCAATCCTCATTTTCTTTATTGCATGTATAATCATTGCACCTCTTGCAGGAAAGGGCGTGCTTCTTAACCTGCCCAACATCTTTACGATTCTTGAGCAGTCATCAGTCCGCATGTTCTATGCACTTGGCGTAGCAGGGCTCATCCTTCTTGCCGGTACAGACTTGAGCGTTGGCCGCATGGTAGCACTTGGTTCCGTAATCACGGGACTTCTTTTGCACCCGGGCGAAAACATTGTAAAGCTCTTTGGCCTTGGTCCCTGGAACTTTACCGCAATGTCTGTGGGAAGCAGAATTGCAACTGCAATCATTCTTTCTATCCTCTTCTGCGTAATGTTCAGCGCAATAGCAGGATTCTTCTCTGCATACTTTAAGATGCACCCATTTATTTCAACCCTTGCAACGCAGCTTATCATCTACGGACTTCTCTTCTTTGGAACAAGCGGAACTCCGGTTGGCTCAATCGACAAGTCAATCAAGGACACAATAGGCGGTAGATGGGAACTGGGCTATGTCGGCGGAGACTTCATCACCTTCCCCAAACTGATTGTCCCGGCGGTAATCGCAGTCTTTGTGGCATGGTTCATCTGGAACAAGACAACCTTCGGCAAGAACATGTTTGCTGTAGGCGGCAACCCCGAAGCTGCATCCGTTAGCGGAATCAGCGTATTCTGGGTAACGCTCGGCGTATTCGTAATGGCTGGTGTCTTCTACGGATGCGGTGCCTTCTTGGAAGCCTTCCGTGCCAACGCTAGCGCAGGAACCGGACAGGGCTACGAAATGGATGCAATTGCCGCTTGTGTAGTCGGTGGCGTTTCCTTCTACGGCGGTATCGGAAAAATAAGCGGTGCGGTACTCGGTGTAATAATCTTTACCGGATTAACCTACTGCCTTACCTTCCTTGGAATCGACACCAACTTGCAGTTCGTCTTTAAGGGACTCATCATCCTTGCAGCCGTTTCTCTTGACTGCGTAAAGTACTTGAAGAAAAAATAATTTTCTTCAACGAAATATAAACTAATTTTTTTCCCGTGCCACAGTCTGGTTCTTGCCGGATTGTGGCTTTTTTTTATTTTTTTGGCGGCGCTTGCTTTTGGGACAGCCATTCTTTCTTGCAAACATTTATGCCCTGTGTGTGGCGCTTCCGGGGTTCCGGCTCTCGCCTCCATTGCTTCGCAACGCACTTTCGTGCGCCCCTCCAGTGCCTGCCGCGCTTGGGACTGCAAAGATTTTCTGCCATCAGTCATCCCGAACGCTACGCCACATTTGCACGCACTTGCTACGAATGTGGATTCGGGATCTGTAAAACCTGACGTTCAGGACTTGTACAGATGCTGACTCAAGCTCAGCATGACGGACTTTTGTTTACCAAGAAAGAGGCAATCATTCCGTCAAATCCTTTAGAAAAGAAAACATGTATTCCGATTGATAAGCCGTAAGTTTATGGAAGAGCTTTAATATTTCGCTGTCATTATTCGTTATGTTTTTTACGTCGGCGCTAAAAAAATGCTCAGGCGTCACTTGAAGGTAGTCGCAGATTTTTAAAAAGCTTGCAATAGTAGTGGTGCATTTTCCAGTCTCAATCTTGTTAATGTAAGTCTCATTCTGCCCCAGCGCAAGACTCATCTCCCTAGCCGAAATCTTCCTCTCGTTCCTCAAAAAACGGAGCCTGTCCCTAAAAAACTCCTCCGTAGCAACGCTGTATTCTTCCATAACATATAGCATTATAAGTCATGTTTTAATTGACAAATTGCTTTTTAGGCTATATAATAACCTCTGTATTGCTTGTAGAGCAATAAATATGAGTATGTGTGGTAAAAACCAAAGGAATAAAAATGGGTATCGGATTTGATTTTTTTAAGGCTACATTAGGATCAAGGATTGCAGATGCTGTAGTTGATTCATTTTCGGATAGCGGAGATGGGGCTTCTTCTGAGGTTGAACGTATTTCGGCAGATGCAGAAAATGGGCAGAATGAAAGATGCCCTATTAATAGAAATGATATGCTTAGAACTCTGGTTTTCTTAATGGGAAACAATCGGAATCTTGAAAGAAGCGATAAAAAAACGATAGCTCAATGCCTTTCAGGTATGTATGGAGAAGACATCTCTCTTTTCTCTATTGAAGACAAGATTGATGAAGCGTATAAAGCCGCAAATAGTCAAACTGCAAAAGAATATTTCGCGGATATGAATGAGATTGATTATGACAGGGAGCAGGCGGTTCTTTCCTATACAACAGTCCTTCTGTTATTTGCAGGGGTGACAGAGGAAGATTCTGTAAGTTCTGCGTATGCATACAACCTAGCTCTTATAAAAAGAGCCTTGAAGATGGAACGAAAAGAGCTTGCCGTGTGTTACAAATTTGCCGGTGAGGAGCTGGAGATGGATACCGATGATGCGGCGGATAAATTTGAGGAAGTCACTTCGGATGAAGCCATAAAAAAAATCGAGGAAGAAAATCCGTCATTTGTCCGTGTGGAAGTCAAAAAAGAACTTCCTCCTCCTTCAGAACCAGCTTCTTCTCCCGTTCTGGATCAAACACCTGTTCCTGAGCAAGATCCGGCTCCTGTAGTTTGTGAAAATCCGAGAGGGGAAATTACGAAACTGTATTATGAGGCAATGGCTGAGGCTGGAAAAAACAATGTAGACTTTTCAAAGCATGTATTTCTGGCGGATGACAAGCCGGACTATGTCCTCAAAGCTGTAAAATCCTATGCGAAAGGATGTGTCGGCGAGGATGTAATTCTTCTGTTTGACAATACATTTACGAAGAACTGCAAAAATGGTCTTTTGCTTACTACAAAGAATATTTACATCGGTTACAGTGGTATATTGTTAGCTAAGATACCTTTGCCCGATGTGAATTTTATTGATGTCAAGGTTGCAACATTTTCTAATGTAGTGATAATCAACAAGGTAGAAATGCAGTCTGAGCAAGTCTTGAACGACGGGACAAAGGCTCTTGCACGGCTTTTGCAGAAAATAATTCCTCTTGCAATGCAGATTGAAGAGGAGTCAAAAAAAGAAGGAGAATAAAATGATTGTAACAGGTGACGGTCTTAATAACAATCGTGGTAGTGGTGTTGACAGTACAAAATCTACAAAGAAAAAGGCGGTGGCAATATTACTTTGCTTGATTTTCTTTGGTGTATTTGGACTGCACAGATTTTATGTCGGGAAGATAAAGAGTGGAGGGGCACTTCTGCTTATATCTTTTGTTTCTGCCGGTTTTTTTGGGGTAATTTGGGGATTATATGATTTGTTCACACTTGTATTTACTAACAATTTTACCGATGCAGACGGACTTCCATTGAGTTGAATAGAGGGGTAGCAATATGATAATTTCGGAAAAAGATATTTCTAAAAACGAAAGTAATAACCAGCAGACACCAAAAGGCATAAAAATTGGAAAGATATTGAAAATTGTTGCTGCCGTTTTTGCAGTGCTGGTCATTTTTGGAGCAATTCTCCCGGATGATGAAGCTGAAGGTCAGAACGCAGAAAGTTCCTCTGTAGAAGAAAAAGTCGTGCCTACCAGTGAAAACGACAGTGTCAAAAGTGATTCTGTTTCCAATAAGCCTATTAAGCCTTTAATGCTTTCTGATTTTAAATTTGGAACCAAAAAGAAAGATATTTTTAAACTTCTTGAGGATAAGGGCTGGTCTTTCAAAGGAGAGAGCTCTAATAAAAGTTTGACTGGCATAGATTCGCTATTTATGTTTAATGTACACGACACTGCCCTATTTCAAAACTATATTGCATACAGAATTGATGTTGGTTTTGACGAAGATGATAAGTTGCAGGAGTTATTTGTTTGCTTTGATGTTTCGCCTGCGACTATGGAGAAACAGAAATTTTCAACTTTATACGAAATATTATTTGCTCTTTCGAATGATTGTTTGGGAAAACAAGGTTATAAAATGCTTGAAACGCCAGAATATTTAGATTTCTGGACTTTTGAGAAAGGTGAGAATTTGGCATATCTTAATTTTCCGAAAGACCGTGTAGAGAAGGATGGAGGTGTATCTATTACATACATGTCTAAAATTGCTATTGAGAAGCAGCAGGCCTTTATGGAAGCAGCAGGCCTTATGTAGGAGACATTTTGTATGAAAAATGAAATTGCAAGGGCTGTGCTCCTCGAAAATTTTGGTGATAAAAGCGATTTAGGTCTTGTTTACATTAATGAAATCCATGCTTATGATGAAAACGATGAAGAAATTTCGGACAATAAATTTATCAAAGACTACAATAGTGGAGGTGAAGATGAAATGTTTTTCTTTGAAGAGGATGAGGATGGACGCCTAGAGATAATTTCGCAGTTTGCAAATAAGCTTGGCATTTCTGCGGACATAATGGATGAAGCATTGATTTAGCGTGTGTCTTTAATTTTAGATGTGATGGAATATGTATGAAAACAAATGCTCCAAATGTAGTTGAAAAAAAACAGCACAAAAATATTTTGAGAATGAGCATTTTAATAAAGAATACTTTAAAGTCAATCCAAAGAAAGCACTAGAGACTGTGAAGTCAATTAGCTAAGATGTTGAACAGCACAGTTTCTGCTTGCCTGATACATCATGTGATGTTTCCGAAGGTGAAGAAACTTTTTTGTCTAATGGGAATTATGAGCTGACAAATTCTCCCTTTACTCTATTTAGTGATGCTGTGTACGTTTCTAAGCATGATGATTGCCCTAAAGGCTTGGATAAAGATACGTGGAAAAAAATAGTGGATTGTATTAACAAAAAAAATAGCTTTTAATCTTAACTAAACCGCAGTCTCTTACACTTCAACCTACCTTAAAATTAATCATGCATTCAATAGAAAAGAATGCAAGAAATGAAATTGCCGATTGGTAATATGTCAGAACAAAGAATCGCCAGCAAATCTTTAGCCACCTTGCCGACAATCCTTTTTTGCAATAGTATTTAAACGGAGATAACTATGGACGAATACACCACAGACGAGACAGACATTCCGCCGGACGCTCAGAAGGTTTCCGACGAGGAGCTTATTGAAAAATACCAGAAGCACTTTGACAAGAACGTTGCAATGAAGCTTTTGGTCAAGCTTAGAAAAGCCACGCGCAACAAGCCAAAGGCCATTGCTGGTACGGCGGGGGCTGTTGTGTCTGTTTTGGGCAAGTTGCTTTCTGCCCTGGAAAATCCTGCAACGCCAAAGCACATGAAGGCGCTAATCATTGGAGCAATCGGCTACATCATCCTGCCGCTCGATTTGATTCCCGACCTTACTCCTGTAATTGGCTATGGCGATGACCTTGCAAGTGCAGCCGGAGTTCTTGCTGCGGTAGGCATTTACAGCGACTTTTCGCTTGAAAAGCTGGACGCATACATAGACCAGATGGAAGCGGAAAAATAAAAGTTTGAAAGACAGCTGACTGGTCGCAATTTGCGGCCGGTCAATTTAATTTTTCCTGCTTGCCGCCAACAAAAAATATTAGTATCTTCTATAACATGGCGCCGTATAAAATTGAGGAGTCATTTGAGCTTCCTGTGATTGATGTAGCCGAGACTTCAAAAAATCTCAAAAAACTTAGGGTACAGCACGGTATCTCCGTTGCCGAGATTCAGCGGCTGTTGGGAATGGAAAATCCACAGTCAATCTACACGTGGGAGAATTCAGCTTGCAAATATCTGCCCCGGTTGGATAATCTGGTAACTCTGGCAAAGCTGTACAAGGTTTCTCTTGACGATTTGATTGTCATCAGGATGGAGAAAACTGATGCTTTGAACGTAGGCCAACCTTGTGTTTCCTTCGGTCTTTCAAATGAGGACATGAGTTTTTTCCAAGAGAATGCCAGCCAGAAAGTAATCTTGGCTCTGGAGAACTATTATGCTCTTGGGGCTTAAAGCAGGTTTCTTGCCAAAGCAGACTTTTTGCCAAAGCCATTCTATTCAGGTGTTTTCATATCTTTCATCTCATCTGGCCATCCGTCTACGTAGAAATCCATATAATCATATTTGAACGCCTGTTCAATTTCGTTCCATGAGTCTGCCATCACTTTTCCCCAATAGCGCATTGAGCACTGAAAAAGGTACCTTCCCCCCTTTTCGTCTTCAAATTCCGGTACTCCAAGAACATTCTTGTTCTGATGCGTGTCCCCAGAAAATTTGTATCGATTCCTTACGATTTCCTGCACGGTCAGTTTTTCCATTTTATAGAAAATCTCCGGGCTTGCACGGCTGTCTGTGTCGTCATCTGAATTCCATTTGCACCAGCGGATGAATTTTAAGTTACTCATATAGGATGATTTTATTTGATGCCTACAAAAAAAATCATTAAGTTACAAACTTAATGCAAAACCAGAAAAAACTGGATACAATGTAAAACAAATCGGACTTCCCCCTTCTGGGAAATATTAATATAATGGAGCCTATGGAAAAGTCTTTTGAAGAATTAAAGTCATATATTTTGAGCCATACAGAAGATATGGTTGAACTTGAGGCCCTTTTGACCGCTATTCCAGCTCTTGCCCCGGAGAATGGCGGTGACGGCGAGTTTGAGAAGGCTGCTGCCTTGGAGAAGTGGCTTCGTGCACATGGAATTACTGACATTTCCCGCTACGATGCGCCTGATGACCGTGTGTCTTCTAAGTGCCGCCCTAACATGGTGGCAAAAATCCCTGGTGCTGATGACGGGGAGCCGGATTCATACTGCATTTGGGTCTGCGCCCATCTTGACGTTGTCCCTGTTGGGGAGAAGTCTCTTTGGAACACCGATCCCTGGACCCTTGTGGAAAAGGACGGAAAGATTTATGGTCGCGGTGTGGAGGATAACCAGCAGGGTTTGGTGAGCGGAGTTCTTGCGGCTCTTGCCTTTGTTGCTACAGGAAGCATTCCGGCACATACGATAAAGCTTTTGTTTATGGCGGACGAGGAAGTTGGTTCAAAGTACGGTATGAATTATCTTCTTAAAAACCATATTGAACTTTTTGGAAGAAATGACCGCATTTTGATTCCCGATGGGGGAGACAGTGCCGGGGCTACGATAGAGATTGCGGAAAAGAATATTCTATGGCCACGTTTCCACACTATTGGAAAACAATCCCACGGTTCAAGACCGGACCTTGGAAGGAACGCCTGTCTTGCAGCTGCGGATCTTGCCCTGCGCATAAATTCTATGGAGCAGACTTTTAACGGCCGCAACGAGCTCTTTGACCCGCCAACTTCTACTTTCCAGCCTACAATGAAGCTGCAGAATGTTGAAGGAGTGAACATGATTCCCGGTGATGACGTTCTTTATGCTGACTGCAGGATTAACCCGGACTATCCGCTTAGCGAGGTTAGGGCAGAGATTAAAAAGCATGTTGAGGCTGTTGAGCAGAAGTATGGCGTAAAGATAGAGGTGTCGGAGGTTCAGGCGGAAGAGAGCAAGGCTACGCCAAAGGATGCCCCTGTTGTTATGGAACTTGCCGCTGCCATAAAGGCTGTTCATGGCATAGACGCAAAAACTGTTGGAATTGGAGGTGGAACAGTGGCTGCCGGTTTGCGTAACCTTGGCTTTGATGCGGTTGTCTGGTCAACTCTGGATGAGACTTGCCACCAGCCCAATGAGTATGCCATTGTGGAGAACATCTCGAAGGATGCGCTTACGGTTGCCTATATGGCGGCAAGGTAGTTCAGGGTGACGGCAGTTGTAAAACTAGCGCTGGATTCGTCCGCTTGCGTTGCCCGATGCAAGTTTTTCCACTTCTGCAACGCTTACCATGTTAAAGTCGCCCTCTATGGTGTGCTTTAGGCATGACGCTGCTACTGCAAATTCAACAGCTTCTTGGTTGGATTTGCCGCTTAGCAGTGAGTAAATGAGGCCTGCGGTGAAGGAGTCTCCGCCACCAACTCTGTCCACTATCCAGACTTCGTATTTCTTTGAGAAGAAGAAGTCTTTTCCGTCGTAGAGGAGGGCCTGCCAGTCGTTGCGGTTTGCGTTTATGGAAGTGCGCAGGGTGATGGCAACTTTCTTGAAGGAGAACTTTTCCATTAGCTGCCTTGCTACGGATTTGTAGCCTTCCGTGGAAAGTTCGCCTTTTGTTGTGTCGGTGTTTTCTGCCTTTATGCCAAAAACGTCTGCCGCATCGTCTTCGTTTGCAACGCAGATGTCCACGTACTTGCAGAGTTCGGTCATGGCCTTGTTGGCTTCTTCCCGGCTCCAGAGTTTTGCCCGGTAGTTAAGGTCCAGGCTTACTATGGCTCCGGCTTTGTGAGCTTCTTCTGCCGCCTCTATGCAGGATTGCACCAGGTTGGGGCCAAGTGCCGGCGTAATGCCTGTTATGTGGAACCATGATGTGCCCTGCATTATCTTTTGCCAGTCAAAGTCTTCCGGTTTGGAAAGCTGAATGGAAGAGCCTGCCCTGTCGTAGATGCATTTTGAGCCGCGCTGGGATGCACCCCGCTCGTTGTAGTAGATTCCGACCCTGGGGCCTCCGCGCACGATAAAGCTTGTGTCCACGCCGAATTTGCGGAGAGAGTTTACCGCAGCCTGCCCAATCTCATGGGATGGGAGCTTTGTTACGTAAACGGAATTAATGCCAAAGTTGGCAAGGGAGACTGCAACGTTTGCCTCTGCCCCGCCGAAAGTTGCGGTTAGGTTTTCCGTCTGGACAAAGCGGAAGTATCCCGGTGGTTCAAGTCTGAGCATAAGTTCGCCGAACGTAACGACTTTCATGTTAACACTCCTGATGAAAAGTTAGCTTCGAAATTCCTTTGCAATAAGGGCGGCTTCTTTTGTTAGCCTTAAAATTTCGCTGAAATTTCCTTCTGAAATAAGGTCGCCTTTTACCATCCATGAGCCACCGCAAGCAAGAATTTTGTCGCTGGCAAGGTATTCGCGGACATTTGTTGCGTTTATTCCTCCGGTGGGCATAAACTTTACTGATTGGTAGGGAGCGCTTATGGCTTTTATCATCTTAAGGCCACCTGCGTTTTCTGCCGGGAAGAATTTTACCGTGTCCAGCCCAAAGCTGAGTGCCTGTTCAAGCTCGCTGGGGGTCATTATGCCCGGGCAAACCGTGTAGCCCTTTTTGATGCAGTGTTCTACAACTTTTGGGTTTAGCCCTGGGGTTACGATGAATTTTGCGCCTGCGTCCATTGCGCGGTCAGCCTGTTCTTCAGAGAGGACTGTTCCTGCTCCAAGAAGTATTTGCGGGAATTTTGCGGCGATTGTTTTTATTGATTCAAGCGCGGCATCTGTTCTGAATGTGATTTCCGCACAAGGCAAGCCTCCTTCCAAAAGCGATTGGGCCAAGGGGGCTGCATCTTTTGCGTTTTTTAGCACGACGACAGGTACTATGCCGGTCTTTTCGATTTGTGACAAAACTTCGTTCATAGGTTATGAATATTATAAAATGCTTTGCTTTGAAATTCAAGGAAAAACGGAAGGGGCTTTGGCAAGTTCATTTATTTTCTCTATGGGTAAGCCTGTGGCTTCTGCAATTTGCTCATGGCTTACAATATTCATTTTTAGAAGATTTGTTGCTGTGTCTATGGCCTTTTGTTCTATGCCTTTCTCCATTCCGTCCTCGAAGGCTTCTTCCTGTTTTACGGCAATGTCCATCTTGTAGTCATACTTGGCACAGAGCATGTTTATTACCTCCCGGGTCTTTCGGTAGATATTTTTTCTAAGACCTTTTCCAAAGGGGCTCCCATTTTTTCCGCAGCCTCCTCTATTGATATACCGAATTCCCGTACTAGAGTTATGGTATTTTCTATGGCCTTTTGTTCTATACCTTGTTTTAGCCCTTTCTCCATCCCGTCCTCGAAGGCTTCTTCCTGTTTTACGGCAATGTCCATCTTGTAGTCATACTTGGCACAGAGCATGTTTGTTACCTCCCGGGTCTTTCGGCTAAGGTAGTCGCTAAGGACACCCTCTCTTACCGCCCTTTCGATTGCCTTCTTGAAGGAGCTGCGGGGAAAGCGCCTGTTGTAAGAGCTTTCCACAATCTCT
>JAGCWT010000192.1 GCA_017961705.1 Treponema sp. | reverse complement strand
GATCCAATATCTATAATCCTCTTTATTAAATATGTAACATCCTTTAAGGATATGGCGGCAGACATTTACCTACTTTTGGAAAACGGAAAGAAAAAACGTTATGTTCCAGAAGACAGCAAGAATAAGCATAAAAAGGAGTGGGAAGGTATGAAGAATGACCTTAAGGAATTGCTTATTTGTGCCATAAAGCCACCCGCCTTGTTTTTGACCCTGTTTATACTCTTAATCTTCTTTGGCATTTGCTGGTGTACGGCTTTTGGCTGGATGGAGGTTGGGCAAGGCAATTGAATGTATGGCTTTATCTGGCGGTTGCTTTGTAACTTGCTTGGGGCATTTGTTGGACTTTGCAAAGAGATTGCCCCGCAGAGGGGGTAGCGGAAGACAGATGCGTGCTGCCAGCGGGGTGAGCCAAAGCCTTTGCAAACAGATATTCAACTAAATTACCAGCATTGTCATTTCCTGCTTCTTAATCCAATTTGCCGTCATTCTCTATTGCTTTAGGATAGTTGAAGAGCCAGGCAATAAAGCAAAATGCAAACAAGATGATTCCGACAATCAGGTTTCCGGTAATTATATATTGAATAAAGCCGAACAGGGCTGCGTCCTCTGCCAAGCCAAGCATAATTGCGAAAAGGCCAAAGATGGTTGTCTTTTCATCAGAATTGGGTTTGCAAAAAAATGTCTTTACTATCTTGTTTTCATAAAAACTTTTTTTGTATATTTTTTTTGACAAGATAATGCTGACCGTGCATGTGATGAATCCGATGAGTAGCAATAATAGGCTTACCGGCGAAAAGGAATTGTTCACTTCTCTTGGGTTGGAATATGCAAGGTAAGCATATACCACTTTTGTTAATGGGAATGCAAACCAAATCAATTTAAAAACTGTACTTTTCATTTTAAACACCTTACTTTTTATTGAAATTACTTCTGTAAGTATATCATATCTACCAGCTGAATGCCAGCTTTTAAAAACGAATATTTTGCTCTTGCCAAGAAGAACTTTTATTTAATCCTACGCCGCCGTGGAGGGGCAGTTGGTTAAAAATTGCCTCCTTGCAATTTTTAACCATGAGTTTTCTGCGAAAACTCACCTGTTTTTTATGGCAACAAATGACGCGCCCTCCTTGGCGCTACTTTTTTACATTTAATAGTTAGCGCGGAACCCCGGTTCTCGCAACGAAGTTTCAAGCGAGGGCGGTGACGATATGGCATGGCGGTCGAGTTAGAGTGGAAATGAATGGTAGAGCATAAAAAAGCTTCCGTCCAGAAAATTCAAGTTGACAAGAATTATTTGTTGGAGTAAAATACAAGTATTATGTGGAAAACTTCAGTTTTATTGTTAGAAAAATGCTATATCTCTACCCGCCAATAGGGGTAGTGGGCCTTTTTCAGAAAACTGTGGTTTTGCATTAAACGATTGTCGCTTTTGTAATTCCCTTTTCTAAAAAAAATCCAACGCATTAGAACCACTTCCCTTTTTTACGACTTATTATTTTTTGCCGTAAAGGGGCGGCTTATTATGTTCAACATTAAGAAACAAATTAGAAGATTATATTCATCTGCGGTATTTTCCCAGATTTCGCTTTCGGGAGCTTGGGTTGCAATTCTTGCAGCGCGAGGATTTTCTCTTGCCCAGATTGGTTTTGCGGAAACGGTTTTTCATATCGTTAGCATTTTGTTCGAGATTCCGTCTGGTGTTTTGGCTGATGTTTTTGGACGGAAGAAGACGCTTGTGATTTCTTGCCTGATGCGGATTGCAGGTGACATGGTGATGATTTTTTCCAACAATTTTGCCATGGTCTGCATTTCGATTGGGCTTCATGCGCTTTGCTACAACTTTGCGTCCGGTTCAGGGGATGCGCTGGCTTACGATTCATTGAAGTCTGTGGGGCAGGAGGAAAAGTTTGACCGTTATGCTTCCAACCAGCTTGTAATCTACCGTGTATGCGAAGGGCTTTCCACTTTGACGGCTGGCTTTGCACTGGTGATTGGCTACAGGCTTGCGTATGCGACCGGCGTCTTTGCGTCCTTGATTCAGCTTGTGATTCTTTTTGGGCTTGTTGAAGTGAGGCTTTCTCCTTTGGCGGAAGACTTTAATGTGTGGAAGGAAATTGGCAAGTGTTTTAAGCAGAGCTTTTTGTTCCTAAAGGAAGCAAGGAAGGCATTGCTTTTGATGTTCACAAATTCTTTTGTGGGCGCCTTGGACATTCTGCTTTTGTTCTTTTTGCAGGCAAAACTTCCTATGGCCGGAATTCCAAACTGGCTTCTTGGCTTTGCTTTGCTTTGCACCCAGATTGGAGGCATTGTTGGGGCAAGGGTTATTCTTTTGGCAAAGAAGGTTAGCTACAAGGTTATCTTTTTGATTTCCACGGCGGTGATTTTGTCTGGAATTACGCTTGAGCATACGGGGCTTTACCTTTTGATGACGCTCGGGGGCTTTATGGCTTCTATGGCGGATGATGCGCTTCAGGTAAGGACCAACACCCGTTTGCAGGATATGTTCCCTTCGGAGCAGAGGGCTACTCTTATTAGCATAGAGTCATTTTCTTTCTCTTGTATAATGATTGTGCTTTCTCCTCTTGCGGGGCTCTTCTTTTCCTGGTGGTAAAGATAGTGGAACTTTTGCCATGCCAATTTTCTGTAGCTGGTGCTGCGGATTTTTGGCATGGCGATTTTTTGCAAAGAAAATAATGGGAATTCGGACTTGTTACTATTTATAAAAATAACAAGTAGCGCTATAATTTAACTATTGGGGTGCAGTAAATACAAAATAGGAGTAAAGTATGGAGATGAAATTTTACAAATGCAAGGATTGCGGAAAAGTTCTTGCAATGCCAACTTCAAGTGCTGCTGGAAATTCTTCAGGTGCAACTGCCTGCTGTGGAGATGCGCTTGTTGAGCTAAAGGCTAACACAACGGATGCCGCTGTAGAAAAGCATGTTCCTGTTGTTGCTAAAAACGGAAGCTCTGTTCAGGTAACGGTTGGGGCTGTTATTCATCCTATGGAAGAAAAGCATTTTATTGAATGGATTGGCATTCAGACCAAGTGCGGATTTATGTTTAGGGAACTTGCTCCGGGCGCAGAACCAAAGGCTTCTTTTGTACTTTCCGAGGGCGATGAACTTGTAAGGGCTTATGCCTATTGCAATCTTCACGGACTTTGGGCAGACAGATAATATGGACAACAAGGCACTTTACAATATTTCTTACGGTCTTTTCTTGCTGGGGACAAATGCTTCTGGAAAAATAAACGCTTGCATTACAAACACCTGCATTCAGGTTGCATCTGATCCCGTCCGCATAGCAATTTCGGTTTTGAATCAGAACTACACCTGCGACCTTATAAAAGAAAGCGGAGTCTTCTGTCTTTCTGTTTTGGACAAGACGGCTGACTTTGAACTATTTAAGCGCTTTGGCTACCAGAGCGGAAAGAATGTGGATAAGTTTGCTGACTTTGCATACAAGACGGATGTGAACGGATGCCCTTATTTGGCAGAGCACGCATGTTCAGTTCTTAGCTGCAAGGTTCTTTCCAAAACAGACCTGGGAACACACACTCTCTTTGTTGCAGAAATACAGGATGCGAAAGTTGCAAGTTCTGATGAACCTATGACTTATGCCTATTACCAAAGCAATGTAAAGCCAAAGGGTAAGGTTGAAGCTTCCAAGAAAATCATCGGCTGGAAGTGCAAGATATGCGGCTACGAGTATATGAACCCAGAGCTTCCGTCAGACTACACATGCCCCTTGTGCGGACATCCTGCGGAGGATTTTGAACCGATTTACGAGAGCGCCTAGTGCGCCTGTAAAATAGAAATAATTTTTTAGGAGAAATGTATGGCAAACAAATATGCGGGAACGCAGACAGAGAAGAATTTGCAGACGGCTTTTGCCGGTGAAAGCCAGGCGAGGAACAAGTACACCTATTTTGCATCCGTTGCAAAGAAGGAAGGCTACGAGCAGATTAGTGCGCTTTTCCTTAAGACCGCTGACAACGAAAAGGAACACGCAAAAATGTGGTTCAAGGAACTGGGCGAACTTGGAGACACAAAGGCAAACCTCAACGCTGCTGCAGACGGAGAAAACTTTGAGTGGACAGACATGTATGAAGGCTTTGCAAAAACAGCAGAAAAGGAAGGCTTTGCAGAACTTGCCGCAAAATTCCGCGGAGTTGCCGCAATAGAAAAGCATCACGAGGAGCGCTACCGTGCCCTCCTAAAGAACGTTGAAGCCAAAGAAGTTTTTGAAAAGAGTTCCGTAAAGGTTTGGGAATGCAGAAACTGTGGACACATCGTAGTGGGAACAAAGGCTCCGGAAGTTTGCCCTGTATGCGCCCACCCACAGAGCTACTTTGAAATTAGCGCAGAAAACTATTAATCGATAGGCAAGTGGTATCGGGCGTGGTTCATTTTTTGCCATGACCCGATATTTTTTTGCCGCCCTTTGCCACTTTTTGACGTTAAACTTTTTTTATGAACCGCTTCTGGTCTTTATCTTCTATGTAGCCAAGGTGCCTGTAAAAATTGTGTGCGTTAACACGTTCCGCACCGGAATTAAGCCTCATCTTTTTTATGCCCATTCCTCTTGCCCAGTCTTCTGCCTCAAAGAGAAGTGCCTTTCCAATTCCCTGCTTGTGAAATTCTTTTTTTACGGAAATCCCCAAAACGTTTGCCATTGTCTCTGAATACAAAAGGTCGTAGCGTTCAATGTGAATAACTCCAAGAACCTGTCCGTCCGCTTCTGCAACAAAAACTGCTTCTCGCGCCGGGTCAAGCTTTTCTATCTTTTCCTGAACAAGAGAAAGGTCATCTGTTCCGCCAAGACCTTCTGCATTTATTTTGCAGATTGCAGCCGCATCTTTTTTTTCCAATTTTCTGATGGCAAGTTTTTCCATTTTTCTTCTCCGCATAAATCATATTACATTATAGATATTTTTTCCAGCTAATTTTTCAAAATATTCTTTTAACTCAAAGTTTTTGTCTTTTTTGCCCTGGGGGTAAGAACCGTAGCGCGCCTTTATGTCTTCTATCCTAAGTTCAAGATTTTTTGTTCCATCCGCCGCACAGATGGAATCCAATAGCTGAATCATCCTGTCGTAGTCGTCATACTGAATCGCTCCAAGAAGCTTTTCTATTTCGTCCAGTTTTTCCTGAGGAAGATCAACTGTCCCAAACCAGTCGTCCATGATATGCCGCTGGAAAGAATGGGTTAGGCAAATTCGCGCAACGTTTTTGTAGCCAAAAGCCATCATAAAATGATAGCCTTTGTAAACATGCGCTATGTAGCAGAATCCTTCCTGCCGTCCAATGTCGTGCAAAAGACCATATATGTAGGCAAGGTTTGGATTCATTTTTTCTTTGCCGCAATTTTGGTTAACGGCAAGTGCAAGTTTTTCCGCTGCTTCTGCTACAGCATAACTGTGTTCCTTCCAAGGGCCGGGATTTTTTGCCGTACCTTCTTTTAGCAAAAGCTCCGCCATGCATCTTGAAGGCTCCGAAGGAATTCCGATTAAACCTTCAAGAACCTTTGTGTCCCTTGCAATCATTACAACGTTAAAGTGGTTGCTGTCGCGGTATTGTTGGTTTGCTGCTATGGCTTCTTTTATGGAACCGACTCTAAGTTCAAAGCCAGCCTGGTCTTCGTAGTCATCCAAATTCTGCTTTAGGATTTTTAGCTTGCCATTTACTCTTTCTACGTCGCATTCGTAATAGAATGAATCCTGAACAAAAACAGTGTCCGCTTCTTTTCCTGATTTTTGTAAGCGGTGAGCCACGCCGTATTCCTTAACGCTTTGCACAATAACTTTAAGGCCCACTTCTTCCTGAACCTCGCGCAACAGGGCTGCAATCTTGTCTTCACCTTCATTAATTCCGCCACCCGGAAATTTGTAATAACCAAGTTTAACAGCATACACAAGTGCAAGCTTGTCTTTTTCTACGTGGATTATTGCCCTTGCTGAGTCGCGCCTAAAACGATTCCAGTTTTCACCGTAATTTTTTAGGTCAAGTGTAAAAAGAGTTTTCATTTTTTCCTTATCTGTTGATAGATTGATTATAACACCTTTCCTTTTTTTATACAAACTTTTAATCATGCCCGCTTCCTGTTTCTTATGTTGACTTTTCATTTTTTTCTAGTTAAAGTGTATTCACCTATGAAGTGCAATTTTCTTTTTGACTTAGACCAGACGTTGTTGGATTTTCATGCTTCAGAACGCAAGGCTCTTGAAATTGTGCTAAGGGCCAACGGCTTGCCCTTTTCGGATGATATCTATTCTGCTTTTAAGGAATGCAACAAATCCCTTTGGCTTAAACTTGAAAAAAAAGAAATTTCCAGAACGGATGTTTTTTCGAACCGCTTCAAATATATTTTTGAAAAGTGCGGCGGTGACTTGTCTGTTTTGGATGCGCTAAAAGTTAACGGCGATTTTATAAAGACAATGGCTGTAAACGGAGTTTTGCTTGACGGCTCTTACGAATTTGTGGAAAGGCTTAAGCGTGAAATAGAAGGCTGCAAAATATACATCGTGTCAAATGGTGCTACTGTAAACGCAATGGGCAGGCTCAAATCCACTGGGCTGGACAAGTTTATGGACGGTTTTTTTATAAGCGAAGACATGGGCGTTGCAAAACCTGATCCGGCATTTTTTGACATTGTTTTTGAGCGCATAAAGCAACCAAGGGAATCATGCATTGTTATAGGTGACTCTCTTTCTTCTGATATGCTTGGCGCAAAGAATGCTTCCCTTAGCTCCGTTTGGTTCATGCCCCAGGGAGACGTGGATGGAGCCATGCGCGAGTATGCCATTGATTTTTCTGCTTGCTCTTATGATGAGCTTTTTGGCGTCCTTAAAAATTGGGCAAATGGAATTGGTGGCAAGGCTTAGATTTTTTTGAAGTCTATCCTTCCAAGTGCCTTTCGGTTTGGCAGGGCTTGGCAGT
>JAGCWT010000191.1 GCA_017961705.1 Treponema sp. | reverse complement strand
TTTCCCCACAAGTTTTCTGAAGAAAACTTGCCAGTCTCTTTTACTAACAAATGACGCGCCGTCCATGGCGCTGCTTGTTTTAGAAAAGTGGGGAAAATGCCAAGGAGTTTGGCCGGACACGGAGTGCCGGACACAGTAAACCAAGGCGTGTGCTCCAAGAAGAGAAAAGAAAGAATCTTTTAGTGTTTTCCTAGTGCTGTTCCTTCTTGAATGAATTGTCCAGCTTGTCTGCCAAGACTTTAAGGGCTTCTTCGCTTGTAATGCCAAACATTTTGAGCGCTGAAGGTTCAATGAGGGAATAGTCAAAGTTACCTTCGCTGTAATGTGAAAGCATGTCTGCAAAGTAGATGAGCGTTGTAATCTTGCGGAATTCCTCCGGTGCGCTAAGCGGGTCGTGGTGGTAGCGGATTGCATTGATGATTACTTCCGGGAAGTTCCACTTCTTTGCAATCAGGGAGCCTACCTCACCGTGGTTTACGCCTGCAAACATGCGCTCAAAGAGGTTCTTGGAAACACCGCGTTCGTCGCACATGGCATTTATCTTGTCCAGAACTTCGGGATGGGCCGTCTCAAAGATGATTTTGCCCATGTCGTGCAAAAGGCCGCAAACGTAGCTGTCGTCAACACATTTTTTGTCTGTGCGCAGGAAGTTGCGTGCCAGGTTGTATGAATAGAAGGCTATTCTGTATGCGTGGGTCCAGAGTGCCTTTATTTCTTCGTTTGAATCTTCCGTAAGGGCCTTCATGGAGCCAATACTATATAGAAGGTTTTTGATTCCCCTAAGGCCTACGAGCTTTACGGCATCGCCAATTGAATGGCATGGTGTAGACAAAGAGAAGGCCGCAGAGTTTACAAGCTTAAGCAATTCGGTTGTAAGCGAAACGTCGTTGGAAATCTTAAGCGCAATGTCGCTCATCTGGCTGTTGGGGTCGTTGATTATCCTGTTGATTTCCGTAATGTTTTCCGGGAATTCAGGAAGACCGTCGATGAGCTTAACAAATTCGCCTGAAATGTCTGTGATGTCGGAAGTGGTTTTTCCGCTGAAGGGCAGAATCATGCGGGTTATGGTTTCGCCGTTTTCGCTTATAACCTGGTAGTTTTCTTCCGTAACGCCTATTTTCTTTAGTACAAGAATCATGATTACAAGACCAAGGCCTGCACCTTCGCTGTCGTCCAGAAGGGATGCGATTCCTTCTTCTACGGAATTGTACATCTGGGCGCGGGTAATCTTGTCGTGGATGCGCTTGTATTCAAAATTCGTAAGTTCTACGCGGTTTCTAACTTCCACCTTGATTTTGTTGTTGCGGGTCTGCATGGAGATTTTTATGTAGAGGCCCTTGTCCTTTTGCAGGTTAAGGTAGTAGTTTATGTTGGACATGGTGTCCATCTTGAAATTCTTCATTCCAAGTTCATAGTCAGCCTTGTCGTTTATGTCTAAGCCTTTTTCTTCAAAATAAACACGCTTGGTGTTGGCTTTCTTTCCGTTGTTGGCAAGCTCCTTTAGGCAGTAGATAAGGCTGTCTGCCATTTGAGCCTGATCCAGTTCGGTCAAAAAGGTTTTTAGGATGTCACACGCATATTCCTCTATCTCGTGGGGAAGGGTGTAAGTTGTGACGGTTAGCGGAATTCCTGATTCTATGGCCTTGCGGACTTTTTCTACGTCAACTTTAATTCTTTTTTCTTGTGCCATTTAATTTCCTTATGCTCAGGGTTTTAGCCCCTTTTATTAACTATACCACAATTATTAAAATATTCAAATAACATCTGGCAGAATTATGATTTTTTCGCTAGAATACTTATCATGACAAGCCAAACTTTAAGCCAACTCCTGGTTTTGCTCCTCTGCGGCATTTCCAGCGTGCGCATTTTTTTTATACAGGATACCCGCTCGGATCCGATAGCAGCCGTTCCGTCCATTGCCGTAGTAGTTTCGCTGATGAATATTTTGGCATTTGGATGCGGTCCAATTGAATGTGCAAACCTTGCGCTTTCAATTTTTGCCTTTATAATAAACTTTCGCTCGCTTTTGCGCTTTAGGGCCAAGCTGGTTGTTGACCACTACAGCATTCTCTTTGTCCTTAGCTCCATATTGAATTTGATTCTTGCGGCAGTGCTCCTGGGCTTTGTACTTTACTACAGGCCGTCAAAAGCAAACCTTAAGAAATTCAATGTAAGAGAAAGCTCTTATTCATTTTACGGCAATTTTTCGCAGGGGTTTAAGCAAATAGACAAAATTTTAAGCCTAAATTCCGCAATCGTAAAGAAATACGAAGCTATTCCTCCAAAATCTCAAGAGGCAGCTCCAGACGCGGAAAACGTGATTCTTTTTGTTCCCAATGAATGTTCTGCAATCCAGGACTACGAGCCAATACTTGTAAAGCTTGCACACGACGGCTATACGGTCTATGCGGCGGACTTCTTTCCCGAAGATTTGCGCTGGTTTAACGACTGGAGGGATTTTAAGCCTTTTAGAAGGTCTTTAATGCGCTGGGCTAAGCTGCACAACAAAAAGCTTTACAAGGAAGCCACCATGCAAAGGCACCAAAACCTTCTTGATTCATACAATTCCCTGGCAAAGATGCTGGACATAAAAAAAGGCACCTTCGTCTTTGCAATTTCTGATGACGGAATGAACGACGGTGGTTCTGCCCTTCATTCTGCAAGCCCGGACGTTATCTATGGCACATTTGACATTGGAGATGTACCCGGAAACCCAACCCCCGGCTTTGGTCCTGTTCAGCAGACAGACCCGGTTTTTGCAAGGTTTCTGGGGCTCAAGAGGGACAGGTCTCTTTATATGCCAAGCCACATTGCGACCGTTGTGGAAGAAAAAATCCGCCTTACCCAGGAAATAACGGCAAAAGTCCTTGGCAGCAAGGAGGAATAAGCCTTTTGCAACACAGTCCCAAATGCTGCACTAATCGACAATAATACTTTTATTGTATATAATACCAAATAATACTACTTGCGAGGTTTGTATGCCTGAACAAAAAATCTTCAGTTCAAAAAAAATGTGGCCAATTTCTCTTTGCGCACTTGTAATTTTAATCGATCAGATAACAAAAGCCCTTGTCGTAAAATTCATTCCCCTGCTTGGAACTTCCGCGGATGGAATTATACAGGTTTGCGGCAAATACCTCTGGTTCATCCACGTAAGGAACAATGCCGTAGCCTTTAGCATGGGCTCTACCCTGCCGGATGGCGTTAGGGCTGTTTTGTTTTCTGCCATTCCGCTTATCATCGTAGGCCTTGTCTTTGTAATATACTTCCGCAACAATGAATTTTCCTCTTTGCAGCGCTGGGCCATCTGCGGAATCCTTGGCGGTGGAATTGGAAACCTTATAGACCGTTTCTTTAGGCCAGCCGGAGTTGTTGACTTTATAAGTTGCTACTTCTGGAACATTTTTGGCATGGAAAGGTGGCCTACTTTTAACATAGCGGATACTGCAGTAATCGTCTGCGGAATTCTCTTTTTAATAGCCTGCTTTGTATCCATTTCTGCAAATTCAAAGAAGGGTGGTGCAAAAAATGACTAAAAGCACATTTACCATACTTTTTACCCTGGTTTCTACAATAATAAACATAATCCTGACCGTTGCCACCATAGCAATACTTGCAGTTGCCTTCCTTTTTACATGCAAAATGATTGGCTGCAAGAACGGAAACGTTATCTACATGGGCTTGCTCGTCTGCTTTGTAGTGGGGGTCTTCCTGAATTTTTACCTGTTCTCCAAGCTTACGGTTTGGGCGGTAAAAAAGTTCAACCTGGCTCCAAAACTGTCAAGTTCCTTTGTGGCAAGGCAGCTTCCAAACGGTGCAAAGTTTGCCAGCCAGGTGTCGGAACCCAAGAAAAAGACTGTAATGCCCAAGTCTGTGCTTGAATCTGAAGAAGAAGAAAAATGGACTAGCGGCAATCCAACCTACCAGAATTTTGGCATAGATGAACTAAAGCGCGGCCTTGAAAAGAACAATGAAGAAGCCCAGGCTCTAATAAAAGAAAGGGAAGAAGAAGCCCGGGCATGGGAAGAGTCAAAAAAGAATAAACCTCAGGAATAAATCTACTGATTATTTACTTGCACGGCAGTATGGCTTGAACTATAGAGCACTCTCTTACCTTTGCCTTGGATTTGAGCCTTCATGCCAAAGCAAGAAATCATCAGCAAAATTAAAAACGCCACCACTAATGGAATATAACATCTTTTTTGTATCATACTTTTTATCCTTACAAAATCCAGAATACAACGTTTTGGGCAAATAAGTATTGTTTTTTTTGAATTTATATCGAAATTTAATGATTTTTTATCACAATTTGTAAGGAAACTCCAAAAACTTAATTGTATTCAGTGCCCCAATTGGCACAAAAAGTGTAAAGGCATAAAAAAAGCAGGCCGTTACAGCCTGCCTACCTGATGGTATAATTATCCTTATCAATACCCGTCGCTCATGCTACGGTTAATATCCCTCTGGTACAGTTCCTGATAGACCATGCTGCGTTTCTTAAGCTCGTCCTTGCGCTCCTGTGGGAATGGCAAGAATCTCCAGAAGATAGCACGCACTTCTTTTTCAAGCTTCTGCGTTCCGTTTGCTTCTTTTGTCATCCACAAGATATAGTCTTCTATAAAGAAGGACTTTAGGTCGCCCTTAAGCTTTTTGTTGTCAATGTACTGGTAATACTGGCCGGTCAAACCTTCAGACATCCAGTCAAAAGATGCCTTTTCCTTTGCAACCTGCCATCTTAAGTCTGCTACGGCTGTAAGACAGGCAATCTTTAGGTTGCGGGGATACATAGGAATTACAATGCGTCCACGGCTTGTTATGCGGTTGTAGCGGTCAAATGGTTCCCAGCAGAAGCCGTTGTCGCCGTATGTTGGCACCAAAAGAACATAAGGAACTATGCGGTTTGGCACGTTCCTGTGGATGCGGCAGAAACAACCCGGGTCAATCGACTCAATCCAGGCAAGTTCGCGCAATACATTCTCGCGGAAGCCTGTTTCCTTGTCGTTGCAGTGGTTAAATTCGCGAGTAAGAACAGGGAACTGGTTACCCTGGCGGCCACAAGTCATCTTTGCCATCTGGCGGATTGTCGTCATTTCCTGCAAAATGTCTTCAAGACCAACATTTGCACTCTGTTCCGGCATACCCTGGGCCTTTTCGTCCAAGCTTTCGCGGATTTCCCTTGCTTCCAAGAGTTCCTTTATGTAGCCTGCACAGTCACGGTCAACTTTCTGAACCGTGCGCATAAGGTTTGCTATTTCTGCAAATGCCTTGCGCTGGGTGTCGTCGTAGGGGTGAACATGCGGTTCAAGGCCAATAAATGGTGAATGTGAAAAAATATCGTTCAAGCGGTCGCGGATTTGGTTTTCAAGGCGCTCACGCTCGTGTTCCTTTGCAGAAACAAGGTTGTCTGCGCTTGCAATTTTACCGCTGTTCTTGCTTATAAGCTGAGCAAGACGAGTCTGGTCTGCACCAGGGCCCCTCTTCTTGGAAGGTCCAACTTCGTCCGTAACGCTTAATGTAAGGCGGCCCGACGCAACTTCCTTAATCCATTCGTCAGCGTACATTATTGGTTCGCCGGTAATGTTCTGGAATATTGAGCGAGAGAAGAAATCCTTCTGTTCGGCAGTAAACAAAGACGGAAGAACCACACCAAAGCGCATTGCCATACGTTTTGGCATCGGAGTCTTTGGGTTTGCCATTTTGGGCGCAATTGAACGCAAGAAATTCCACCAGGAAGCCACAATATTCTGGCGGTAGACAGCACGGTCCTTCTTGTCTTCGGTCTTAAGGTACTTGGAAAGCAGCATGTGCAAACGCTGGGCGCTTTCTCCCTCACCGCTAAGACAAGTCTTGTAATATGTAGTGTCATCAAAAACACCGTTTGGGGTGTCTTCAAAATATTTTTCTACCGGCTTGAACTGAGTTTTGCTTAAGTCTACAGGAAGCGGAGACTGATCGCCTTTACCATCATCGTCATCTTTTGCATAGCGCTGATTGGTCAACTCAAAACCCATATGAGAGTTGTCTTCTTCTACGGCAATAGTGTCTTCTCCGTCGCTAAAAGAATCCTGCTCCATGCTGGCTTCAGACTGCTCCAAAAGAGCCGCAATGCCAGGGTCAATATCATCATTGTCGCTCATATCTAATTCTCCACTAATATATAGAAAATTATAACATGGGATTTTGATTCTATCAAGTTAATTTCAGTTTTTTGGACGGTACTTTTTTAGGCTCTACCATTAAATTATTGGCTAATCCGACAGAAAGTGCCTTTGCGTCACCGCCGTTCCGCCCTTCGCCTATTCGGCTCATACCGCTTGCGCGGTACTAAAGGGGCTCCATGGCGGCGTAGGTCTCTTTTCTTCCTCAAGCAACACTCACTGCATCAAATTCAACGTAAGGTTCCAAAACTTTTAGCATAAACTCGTAGGGGGTCATAGCCTTAAGCTTGCCGCTTACCACATCTGCAAAGATGTTTGCAGAAGCACCGCTTACAAGCTTTGCGCCCTTTTCGTTCTGGGTAACAGGCAGGTGGGTCTTGCGGGCTTCTACGTTCCAGAATACAATTTCGGGAAGTTCGTAGCCACAAGAGGCAAATTTCTTCCTGTAATGCTCAAAAGTAGAACTTCCTTTTGCGCACATGTCAAATTCCATGTCAGAAATAATCAAGACGCGCTCAATCATTTCTTCTTTTGCAACATGGCCGCTCTTCGCCGTATTCAAAAGGAGCTCGTAAACTTTGCCAATGTCCGTATTTGCAGCTTCGTTAAATTTCTGGATATAATTCAGCTTCTTTTTTAGGCTGTCGCACTTTTCTGGAATTTGGACAAGCTGCGGCTTTTCGCTAAAAGTAATAAAGCTGTTCTTGTAAACCCCGCTAAGCTGCTCTGCAAAAAGCAAGGCCAAAGAAGTTGCAATGTTGATGGGCGAATCTTCCCTGCCATGATACATAGAACCAGAACCGTCACGCACAACAATTGTCCTGGAAGCAAAAAGGCTTCTGTCCAAGGTTTTCCAGCTTGCTTCCAAGGGCAGTTCCTTTTCTGGGCTAAGCTTGTTTGTTTCCCAATAGTTCATAAATGGAGCAACAATCTGGTAAGGGTAAAGGGTTCTAACGTTAAGCTTAACCCTTTCCTCTTCGGGAATGTCTTCACCGCGGGCAATCTTTTCTGCCTGTTCAAGCACCTTCTTTAAGAAAGACTCGTAGCGTTCCTTGTCGTTTCGCAAAAAAGCCTTCTTGTGGCGGAGCATTGCCTGGCTTGGCTGCTTTGAATAGTCAAAAGTGTAATCCTTACGGCGAAGGTTGTCTTCAAGAATTTTTATTTCCTTACGAAGTGCAGAACACAATTTTCGGTATTCAACAGCCTTCATGCCAAGAGCTGCCATTATGATTTTTGCGCTGGCAACACTTTCTTTAGAAGACGTATTAATAGAAGGAAGCCATTTGCCAAGAAGACTTACGCTTACTGAGCCTGCCGAAGGGGCGCCGCTTTTTTCCAATGCCTTTTTATCCTTTTCAATCTGAGCCTTAATCAGGGCAATTGCAGCATCTTTTGCCGGTGTTTCAAGCAGAACAAGAAGGTCATCCCAGCGGCCGTATTCTGGAACTGCATAAAGTATTTGCTTAGCCATCTCCGGGTAAAAGTCTGCCACTTCTTTTAAGAGCATGCGGAAGTTCTCTCGCTCACCAAGACCACCGCGGATGTTTCGCATGTAAAAAAGAATCTTAATTGCAACAAGAGGATTTTCTGCGTAAGCCTTTGCAAAAAGTTTCTCCAGCGCACCGGGGTTCTTCCTCATGCCGCCGCACAAAGAAAAAAAATCCAAACACGCAGAACCTGTGGACTTGTATGCCACATCACCATTTTCTGTACGGGTTGCGTTCAGCAGCGTTTTTATTGCTTCCAATGCGTTCATGTCTATCTCCTCGGAACAGTGTTCCTTTTCCAATTCAAAAAAAATGGCAGCTCTAAGTTAGGCCAACAAATAGCTGCCAAAACAAGATGCATTTTGCTTTCAGGATTTGAACCTGGGTCAAGTTAATGACTTACCAATTTTATTTGCTGTCTGCATCTTTATATAAACAAGGCACCTTTTTTCCAATGCTCTACCACTGAGCTACAGTTCCCAAAAGGGAAGAGGCAGGAGTTGAACCTGCGACAGTTGGCGTGACAGTGTTTTGCTGTACGTGCCTTTATGTTTTTACTTTCGTATGCGGTGGGAACGCCCTAATCCACAGCCTTAAAGTTATAAATTGATTTTATAACATTTACTATGTCTGCGGTAGGACCAATGTTTGCCACAATATCATCCATGGTCTTGTAAGCCATTGGGGCTTCGTCAAGAGTTGCTTTTGTTACGGTAGAAGACCAGATTCCGCTCATCTCCGCCTTGAATTCATCCATGCTAAGCCCTTTCCTTGCCTGAGTACGGCTCATGACGCGGCCTGCACCATGCGGGGCAGAACAGTTCCAGTCTTCATTTCCCTTTCCAATGCAGATAAGGGAACCATCCCTCATGTTGATTGGAATCAGAAGCTTTTCACCCTGCTGAGCACTAACCGCACCCTTACGAAGAATCATGTTCTCCGTGTCTATGTAGTTGTGAATCGTAGTGAACTGGTCTACAATTTCCTCTTCCTTAAGATGGAGTCCAATGGAAATTGTGTTGACCATTGCCTTTCGGTTCAGCATTGCAAAGTGCTGCATGATCCTCATGTCGTTGATGTAGTCGTCAAAGAGGTAGCCGGAAACAAATGCAAGATCCTTTGGAATCAAAGTCTTTGTCTGCCTGTTCATTGCCGCCATTTGAGCTTCAATTTCATTTTGCCTGCCTTCTTCCTTTAGCCTGCAAATCATGGCGTCTATGTCTGCCTTTGACCTTCCGTTCAACTGCTTCCACGCCATTTCCTGATAGTATTCAGCAATTTCAAGACCGGCATGCCTGCTTCCCGAATGAACAACAATGTAGAGGTTTCCGTCTTCGTCCTTGTCGGCTTCAATAAAATGGTTTCCGCCACCCAAAGTTCCAAGGCTCATTTTTGCCCGGTGCTTGTTGTAACTTCCCTTGATATTTTCCCATTCAACTTCTTCAACAAAGTCGTGCTGGAATTTGCGAATGTCAAAACCGCTGGGAATATTCTTCCTGATAATCTTATCCAGTTTTGCAGGGTCAAAGTTAATGGCTGCTTCGGAGTCCTTGTGAATCATCAAAGTTTCCATTCCGCATCCAATGTCAACCCCAACAAGGTTTGGAACAATCTTGTCTTTTATGGTCATGGTTGTTCCGATTGTGCAGCCGGCTCCAGCGTGAACATCTGGCATAAGCCTAATCTTTGCACCGGAAGTAAATTCCTGGTCGCAGAGAGTCTTAATCTGCTGCAGTGATTTTTCTTCAACCACATCCGTAAAGACTTTAGCTGTGTTGTACTTTCCTTCGACCAATTTCATGGTTTACCTCCTGCCTAAAAAAGCAAGGTTCTTCCACCTTGTCGTGGCGGGTTTAGAACCTTTATGATGCTTACTATATCAGAGGGCATTTTAATTATCACGGAAAATTTAGTGCGAAAATAAATATTGAAGAAAAAATCCCCTTTACTTCATCAATTTAATTAGGTTCAATTTCGAGTTTTGCAAATGCATGTCATTCTCGGGCTTGCCCCGGGAATCTTTTAAAGCAGATTATCGGGTCTGGCCCGATAATGACAGGGTTCGTGCCAAAAACTCGACTTTCAACCAATTACTTCATCAATTCAATCTGCTTGGAAATGCGATCCCGGATAAGATTCCTAAAACTTTCCGGTTCAATAACCTTTACCATGGGCCCAAAGCTTAACACCCGGATAACAAGTTCTGTCTCGTCAAAGCTGTCGTAGCTAAGGGTAAGACGGTATTTGTATCCGCTTATCTGGACGGCGCTTTTTTCAAAGTGGGCAAATGCAAGAAGCACGCGTTCCATGGCCTTGCGTTCGTTGTATATTTCCAGTGTAACGCTGGCTTTTGTGCTAAAGGGCAAGTCTTTTTCGGAGAGTTGGCAGAGGCCGCTCTTTTCCGTAAGTTCGCAGCACTGGATTCTTGCAATGTTCAGAATGGCACGCCTATTGTGTATCTTTGCCAAAAACCTGAATTTGTCATCTTTTTCAGAATATTCTATTTTAAATGGAAAACATAAAAATCTTTTGCCCTGTCCCAGACGGTCAGCATAGTCAACCTGAACGGCTTTCTTTATGTGGACTGCCTGCAAAATTGTGCGGAAGTTTTTAACATAGACTTCATCATCATAAGGGTCGCCGTCCAAGTATTTGTCGTACAGAGAAAAATCATTTTCGGTAAAAAGAGGTTCAATGTCTTCAAGCTGCGATTCAAGCCGGGTAAGCACACCTTCATCTGCAAAAAGCCTGAATCTCTTGTCTTTGCAAATTGCTTTAAGCCAGCTCTTTTGCAAAAGAGAAAGTGGCATTGTTGGACTTTCTTTTATGTTTGTAGTGTAGTCCTTTTTTATAAGAGGCCATTTTCCGCTTTCCAGACTGCTGCCAATTGTTACAACGCTTTCCGGAAAAGCAGACTCTTTTACTATTTTGTAAAGTGAATCAGGGTCAAGGCTGCCTTTTTGTGCACTTGCAATTATTGAGGCTACCGCATTGTAATAGGCACTGTATATTTCACTGAACAGCATTTGTCTCTCCGTCTTCTTCTTCAAGATACAATTGATTCATCTTTTTAATGTCAGAAAAGAAACGCCTGACAATAGATTTTTCTGAACAGTCAAAGAAAGTAATCCTGCAAATAAAACTTCTTGCCCAAGGAATTATTTCCATGGGTTCAAAAATGTCTGCGTCAAACTGGGCATTGTTGCCGTCTAGCAAAGTAACGCTCCCGCATCTCTTTTCCCTTAAAAGCCTTTGGTAAATAAATTTTTCATCATCTTCAAAATGCACGCGGAATGTAACATGCACGGTGGAAGTGTCGTTGTGCTTTTTATTCTGCCTTAGGGTTATTCCCCAGATGTGCTTCTTAAGCTCTTCAAATTCAGCACGCTTTTGTTCAAAACCGGCATAGACTTGGCCGCTTTCCATTCCAAGGATATAATCAAAACGGAGGGCAATAAAATGTTTGCCATGCGGCCGGTAAGCCATCATGTACATCCTTCCGTCCTGGCTGCTCTGGTAAATTATAAGCGGGACAACTTCATTCGTAAAAACCTTGTCATTTTTGCTGTTCCTCTGTTTAATCGTAAGGTAGCGGTGCTCGCGGATAGCCCTAAAAACCTGCTCCACAAAATCTGCTTCAATAGAAGATGTTATGTAATGGTGCTTAAAGTTAAAGACTTCGCCCTTCTCCTGGTCCTTAAAAGGCAGCTTGTCATATAAAAAACTTCCAACAACTCCGCAGGGTGCAACTTCCGAAAAAAATGCAAGTGCATCTTCAAGGCCAGTTAAGTCCGTCATTGGCGTTCGGCAATAAAGCATTGTCTTTCCGCTTTTTTCAGAAGCGACAAGGCCCAGTTCCTCATATTCCTTAAGCTTTTTCCTAAGGCTGGATTCTTCGGGCATGGCGTCTGCTGAAAAATCTTTTAAATAAGTGGCATTAATTTCTTCAAGAATCTGGTTAAGGCTTTTCTTTTTTTCATCTGCCAGAATATCCATCAGCATAAAATGAAGCGAAATGTCCATTGCGGTAAAAGACTTTGCCTTAAAAATTTTATACAGGGGATTGTGAGAAGTGTGGCGGCTATCTATAGAAAGAAATGTTACCTTGCCGTTTTCGTCATGACGGAAAGACATATAGCTGCTAAGATAATTTTCCAGTCGGCGCTTTTCGTCATCATAAGTGCGCGTACTCTTCCCAAAAAACTGATCGCGGGTTTTAAAACCATAAATGTAAAAACTGCGGATATAAGTTCTGAGGGTATCTAAATTTTTAAGCAGCTCGGAATATGCCATGTTCTTATTATATCATCAAAGCTAGACAAAATCATTAGCAGGTTTATCTTGCAGTGTTCACTTGCGTTTCCTCTTTTTGCGGGGCGCCTGCCCCTCGCGCCCACTTCGTTGGTCGCTACCCCCTCTAGCGGGGAAGGGCCTTTGCTAATCCCCGCAACGCCCCAAGGGGGATTGGTGTTAGAAAAAAAATATTCTGCTGCCGTAAAATTGGGGGAACGCACGTGGCTTGATAACAGCATCTGTTTTTTGTCAATTTAGCTTTAGCGAAACTTCCCCGGTGCTTAGTTCTTGTTTGCTGCCGTCTTCTTTTTGCACGATAAGGGCTGCGCTGTCGCTTATGCCAAGGACGGTTGCCGTGTATTCCGAGCCTTTGTCTCCGATTGTGGGGCTTACCCTTACGGTGCGGCCAGTGAGCATGGAAAGGCTTTTGTATTCTTCCATAATATTTTCGTGGGAATCAAGGCTTTTTAGGATTTCGTATATGCATGCTGCCAAAAGTTTTGTTCTGGATGCCTGCGATTCTTTTTTGCCGTCAAGAATTCCGCCTGCTTTGTCTTTTAGTTCATCCGGTAAATTTTCATTGGCCAAGATGTTGATTCCAATTCCTACAACCGCACATTCAAGTCTTCCGCTTTTTGGGTTGGTGATTCCTTCCGTAAGTATTCCGCAGATTTTTTTTTGTTCAATATAAATGTCGTTCACCCACTTTATTGAACATTGAATTCCAAAAACTTTTTTGATTGCCCTGCACACGCCAACAACGCTTGTTATCGTGTACAGGTAGGGATCTTTTACGCCTGCGTTCGGAACGTATGCAAAAGAAAAATAAATTCCGCTCTTTGTAGGAGAATAAAATTTGCGCCCCATTCTGCCACGGCCCGCTGTTTGTTCTGCTGCTGCCAGAAGCCTTTTGTGAAAGCAAAGCCCTTCTTTTGTAAGTGTGGAAGCTCCGTCACTTTCGCAAAGCAGTGAATTTCCTTTGGAATAAACCTGCTCGTTAAGCTGCTTTAGGAGTTCAGTGTTTGTGCTTCCGATTGTGTCGTATAGAAAGACCTTCTCCTTGGAAAACAGTCCATCGGAAAGTGCCCCGGAGGAATTTTTTATTGAATCAAAGTCTTTCCAGAATTCCTGGGCAGTAAATAAGTCTTCCGTCTTGGGTTTTTCCATTTTAGTTTTTTCCAAGAACCGTAAAGTTTTCAACCCCTGCGCTAAAGGTAATTCCGCTTCCTGTTTGTTCAAGGCAGGGTAGGGTACGGATTGCTTCTATTACAGATGCCTTTTTTTCGTGCTCGGTAACAATCATCAGCATTTCTTTTTCTGGAACAATGTGCATTCCAAAAAATTTTTCGTCGTCTTCGCGGGCTGTTCCCCTTGCGTTAAGTACGGTTCCACCGCCAGCTCCTGCTTTGCGTGCGGCAGCCATTGCATCATCTGCATAGCCTTTGTTTACAATCACACAAATCAAATCCTGCTTTGCTTCCGAATCTTTCATAGAACTGCCTCCTCCGCTAATAATTCCCGTCTTTAAAAAAGTATCTGCATTCAGCGTAAACATAATGCCAAAATTCCGCCTCTCTTTTTTGCAGGCATCTTTTACGGCATCCATTATTTTTTTTATTCCGCTTTCTTCGTTAAGGATAAGAACAATATCCTGAGTGGCTCCACCCAGTCCCAAGACGGAAAGCACCGGGCTTGCGCTAATCATCCTTCCCATCAGAACGGTTCCGCCCCAGCTGCCTGCCCCAACTGCTGCATCGGAAACAAGTTCTGCCTTGTTGTGCGGAACTGTGGCAATAAGCAAGTTGTAACTGCTCATTTTGTCCTAGCCCTCCTTTGTTTTAGTCTGAATATTATTCCCAAAACCTGAATCGCAATAAGTGGTGTCATTGCAACCAAGGCTATAACGCCAAAAGCATCTGTTACCGGGTTTCCTCCACAGGCAAGTGATGCTCCCAGCGTAAAAGAAAGAATGAATGTGCTGGTCATTGGGCCGCTTGCAACTCCACCTGAGTCAAAGGCAATGGCTGTAAAAAGCGGTGGGCAAATAAAAGACAGAAAAAGCGCAATCGCGTATCCCGGAAGCAGAATGTACCAAATGCTAAAAGAAAAAAGAAGCCTAAGCATGCTAAGCCCAATGGAAACTGCAACTCCTGCAGAAAGGGCTGCCAGCATAACCTTGCGCTTGATTGTACCGCCGCTTATGCTTTCCACTTGTTCCGTAAGAACCCAAACAGCCGGTTCTGCGCAAACAACAACCGCACCAAAAAGAATTCCTGTTCCGCAAAGAAGTACAAGCCACCAGCCACCCTCGCTAGAAGCAGAACTTCCAAGAAGAGCTCCCAAGCTTTGTCCTGCCGGCATAAAACCTCCGTTCACACCGGTAAGAAAAAGCACCAACCCTGCAAAGCTGTACAAAAGTCCCTTTATCATTCGCCTTACCTGGAAAGGTGGCATCTTAAGCAAAAAAATCTGAAAGACTATGAACATTGCAACAAGGGGAAGCAGAGCCATGCTAACTTCCTTAAAGACAGAAGGAAGCTCGCTAAGAAAAACATAAAGCCCTGAGGCCGCATCATTCCCGCTGTTTTGGGCTGCAAAAAATGCATCCTTTGCCAGAGAACTGTTTGAATTTGTAAAGCTCTGCAATATTCCGTAAAAGCAAACAGCCGCAACAGGCCCAACGGAAGCTATGCCTGTTAGACCAAAAGAGTCGTCCGATGAATTTTCCGTTGAATTTTTTGATTTTTCCAAAGAAGTCCCAGAGTGAATTTGCCCCTTGGAACGGACAGCCGCAACACCTACGCCCAAAGCCATTATGAACGGAACCGTCATAGGCCCCGTTGTTGCACCGCCAGCGTCAAAGGCAATCCCTTGGAATTCAGAAGGACAAAAAAACGCCATGGCAAAAACCGCAGCGTAAGAAAGCAAAAGAACGTATTTTAGCTTTAGGCTAAGCATTGTGCGCAAAAGGCCTATAACAACAAAAAGACCAATTCCCGCCGCAATCATAAAAATAAGAGTCCATTTGTTCACGGCCGGGGAAACATTTTTTATCTGTCCCGCAAGCACCTGAACGTCGGGCTCCGCAACCGTTACCATAAAACCAATTGCAAAAGAAACCCCAAGCAAAAGCGGCAGGCTTCTTTTTGCAGTAAGGGCTGCACCGCTTCGCTCTCCAATCGGCAAGATTCCTATGTCTACGCCCAAAAGAAAAACTGTAAGCCCAAGAATCAGCAGGACTCCGCCAAGGATAAACCTTACAAGCAGGTCGCTGCCAAGTGGGGCAAGGGTTAGGCCCAGAATAAGGACTATAGCCATTATGGGTAGGACAGAAGAAATTGTTTCTTTTAGCTTTTGCAACAGGTTCATAGCTTAATTCTTAATTATTACGAAAATTTATTTGTAGCAGTTCCAGCCTTTTTCGGTAATGCCCTGAACCCATTTCTTTGCCATTTCCTTTGCGCCTTCAAGATTGTGTTCCTTGTAGTTACCACACTCCTTTTCCGTAGCGGCAGGAATTGGCTTGTCCCAGACGGCAACTTTTTTAAGCACGTTAACAAGGCGTTCTGCAATCCATGATTCCTCGTGGTCTCCCCAGACCGTAAAATAAAAGCCAGTGCGGCAACCCATTGGGCTAAAGTCAATCACGATGTTGGGCATTTCGTCGCGTATGTATTCGGCAATAAGATGCTCAAGAGTGTGGATTGTACCGTTTTCCATAAATTCCTTGTTGGGCTGGCAAAAACGGATGTCGTACTTGGAAACAATGTCCCCCTTGCGTCCTGTCTTTTCTGAAGCAAGCCTTACGAATGGAGCCGTAACCTTTGTGTGGTCCAGATTGAATGAATCAACATTGTACTTTTTCTTTTCTTCTGACATATTTTCCTCCAGAATTTATATGATCTTTTTTTAATTTTTTGGACGGCATTGCTTTTTTTACAAGTATGCCCCTCCAAAAAGAGGCACTTGCATTTTTCCCGGGCTTTCCGGGGTCGCTCGAAACTTCGTTGCGAGAACCGCCTTTCGGCTCCATTGCCTTGCGGCAACGGCTGCGCCGTCCCTCCAATCCCGCGTAGGTTTCTTCCCCTAAAATAGGGGAATCATATTGCGCACTAGAGCTGCACTCAGTTCAGCGGCAGTTCCTTCGTTAAAGTTGTAGGCGTTCTCCTGCATGTCATCAGCCATGTCGCTCATGCAGCGGATAATCACAAAGGGAATGCCGTTCAGGTAGCAGGCATGGGCAATCGCTGCACCTTCCATTTCCACACAGGCCGGGTTGCATATCTCACGGATGTGCTTTTTAATTTCCTTGTCGCTAATGAACTGGTCACCTGTGGCAATGCGGCCTGCAATCAGTTCGTGACCCTTTGCCTCCTTTAGCGAAGCAAATGCAATCGTTGCCGCATCGAGCATCTTTTTGTCAGCAGGAAAGTCGGAGCACTTCATCTGCGGAACTTCGCAAGCCTTGTAGCCAAAGCCAGTTGCATCCATGTCGTGGTAAAGGGCATCCGTACTGGCAACAAAATCAAGCACCTTAAGGCCAGAAGCCATTGCGCCTGCAATTCCAGTGTTTATTACATGTGTTACCCCAAACTGAATGGCAAGACGCTGGGCACACAGGGCGGCGTTTACCTTTCCCACCCCGGACTTTACTACAACAACGGCAACTCCGTCCAAAAGCCCTTCGTAAAATTCACAGCCACCTGCAACCGTAGTGCGGACGGAAGATTCATCCGGCAAAGGCAAAAGCACAGACTTGAGCGTCTTTACTTCCACGTCCATTGCGCCAATAATACCCACTTTTTTCTGCATAAAAAATCCGCCTGACTATTTGAGCCTGTCTATAAAAATTCTGCGCTTTTCCGGATCATCGCTTTCCTTAAAAAGAATGGCAATGTTTCCAATAATGCGCACCAAAGTTGCACCTGTGTCTTCCGCAAGCTTTAGGGTCAGTTCCTTTTTTTCATCCCTAAAGGCATTGAATTTTACTTTGACAAGTTCACGGTCGTTCAAAAAAAGACCAACCTGCTTTTCCAGGGCTTCAGTCACACCAGCCTGGCCAACTATAACCAGCGGCTGAAGGGGATGCGCCAGTTTTTCAAGACCGTGGCGCTGCTTACTGCTTAGTTCTATCATAATCCCATAATATCCAAAATTTGCCCCGCTTGCAATACAAAATACTGTTGACAATATAATTTAACAGTGTTATATTAACATTGTAATGCAAAGTTAGAGAGGTTTGCCATGCGGAATGCCAACACCCAGATAATTCCCCTGATTAAGCAGAAAACTTTGGATCTGCTTATGGAAGCAGAGCCTTCCCAGATTGGAATGAGGGACATTGCAAAAAACTGTGGAATAACTGCAACGAATATTTACCACTATTACAAGGACAAAGATACGCTTTTCCAAGCCATAGCCCTTGACTGCATCCGTGAGCTTAACGAAAGGATCAAGTCTGCCGCAGTAAAGGGACGGAGCACAAAAAGCCAGGTAAGGAATGCCGTTAACGCCTTCTGCGACTGGAGCTTTGAAAACCCAAGGCTTGCACTTCTTGTAATGCAGGGAATAAAATCCGCAGACAATCTTCCACCGGAACTGATAGAAGAATATTACATCTGCAACCGCACCGGAGAAGAAATCCTAAAAAAAGCTGTTGCGGAAGGGAGTGCTTCTTCTGCCAATCCCCGCCTTGATATTGGCCTTTTGGTTTCGGGACTGTGGGGCTGCATAGAAGCTGTTATCCTAAAAAAGAGCGACGTTGAATACTGGGACAAGGGAAAAAAGTTTACGGATGCTTTTATCAAGCTGTGGATAAAATCTGTTTTTGGAGATGAAAAATGAAGGTTCTAATTTTAAACGCTTCGCCAAGAAAGACGGGCAAGGTTTCTCAAATTCTTGGCGCAATGGAAAAAAGACTGCAAGCAGACGGCCACGAAACAGAATTTGTAGAAGTGAACTCCCTTAATTTTACCTGCTGCATTGGCTGCATGAAGTGCCGCGAAAAGGGGGACTGCATTCTTCCTAAAGACGATGCCCACCGCATAGGAGCTTCTCTTAAAGCTTGCGATGCCCTTGTTGTAGGCTCCCCTGTCTACTGGGGAAACATAAGCGGAAAGCTAAAAAGCCTCTTTGACCGCCAGGTTGCCCTGATGATGGGTGAAAGCAAAATGGGCATTCCAATTCCCTTGCTAAAAGGAAAAAAAGCCCTGATTGTAAACGCCTGCACAACGCCTTTCCCGCTCAACATTCTTGCCGGGCAGAGTACAAAGGCTTATGCGGCCGTAAAAGAAATACTTTATTATTCGGGTGTAAAAATAAAAGGAAAAATTATGCTTGCAGGAACAAAAAACATGCAGACATTACCGGAAAAAATAATTAGGCGTGCAGAAAAGCTCGCTAAAAAACTGGAGAAATAGAATGAAAAAACTTGTCACATTTTTAGCACTTGGAATTACACTTGCATTCTCTTTTGCCTTTGCAAAGGAAGTTACTGTTTCCGTTGGGGCGGGCCAATGTTGGAAGCAGAAAAGAGAACCTCAGTTTGCCATATGGCTTGAAGACGAAAACGGAAATTTTATCCGCACTCTTTATGTAACCGAGCGGGCTGGAAAAAAGAACTGGTGGTTTGCCCCCAAGGAAGGCCGCCCAGAGTCTCTCCCTGTCTGGTACCACAAGTCCAGGAATGAAGCCCCAAAGGCAAATTCCTCATCGTCAAAAAAAGGCGGTGAAGCAGACATTGATGCCGTTACAAGCGCAACCCCAAAAGGCGGTGTAATTTTTACGGCTGAAATTGGTAACGCCAACTGCAAAATCTTTGCGGAATTCAACACCAGCTTTGACTACAATGACACCTACACAAAGAAAAACAGCGGCGTAAACGGTCAGCCATCTGTGGTTTACATGGCAAGCATCCCTTCTTCATTTGAAGGAAGCGAAATACGCCTGAATCTAACCGGCACAGGTTCCCCAGACGGCAGCGACGGAAAGATACACCCGCTTTCTCCCTTGCTTACCACGGCAGTAAAAATAGTAAAAGCTGTTACTGTGTGCAAATAAAAATAATTTTTTTCTTTTTGGACCGGCATTTATTTGCTTAGGGTTGCTTGCAACCCGGTGCTTCTCCAGGGTCCGTGGGGCCCTTCCCACTCCATTCCTCCCTTTGGTCGTAACGGCTAGCGCCACCCTTCCAATCGGGGGTAGGTTTTGTTTGCAGAAGCAAAGTTGCGTTTTTCTAAATGGAAAGCATTATGTAATTCCGTACCTTTGCATTAACTTTTTACTTTCCATTTCCGCTGTTTCTGAATAACTGCAATAGAACTTTAGGGCACTTGCAATTAACTTGATTAAAGTGAGAGTGTCTTTTGGTGCATTAAAGCTTTTCGCAATTTTACGTTCCATCATTTTAAACACGAGTGCAAGCATCTCTAATTCAAAAGGAGCGGTTGGAATATATTCTGAGTTCCGGCAAAAATTCCTAAAGAATTTTTTCTCTGCCATGTTGCAGGTGTCAGCAAGCATCCCCAGCTCTTCTTGCCATAAAGTGTGCCATTCCAAGACATTTCTTACAGTCAGTTTGAAGTCTGTTACAGCAAGAACGTCTGCTGCATGCTGGTACTGGCGCTCTAGCCTGACTGCCTTTGCCCACAGGTTAAACCATTCAGGTGAATTTCTAATGGCAAAACTAATCATTAAAAGCCTCCTTGTACCACTCAGCTGGATGCTTTTGCCATTACCAGTACATCCTGTTTTTTATGTACATGTTATACCAGCTTGCTCCATATCAATATTATGCGGCTGATACAAAGGGGGCTTGTCTTCAGGTTGTTCAGCAAGCTCAACGACAATATTGTAGATGCTTTGAGTGCCTTCAAAAAATACGAATAGATAAGCAGTGAGTAAAAATGATATAAACAGCATTAGCCAATACTTAAAGTACCTGCGCTTAAGGACTGCATAAGGCATAAAACCATCTGGCTTCTGCATATACTTTGCAAACAAGTCTGCTGCACACCTGTCTACCCGCATCTTGTCGTAGTCATTCATCTGGCTGTAGCAGGACTCAAGCTTCTGGAATGCCGGCAATTTGTGGGCCTTGTTTTCCATGTGGTAGAACTTGTACATCATAAGACGGGCCTCAACATCTGCAAGTTCTTTTATGGCAATGTCTGTGAATGTCTCGTTTTTGATTACGATCTTTTCTTCTCTATACATACTGACTCCTCCAAAAGCATGTCGCGCGCTTTTGCTGCACGTAAATTGTCTTCTGCTATTAACCACATAATAAATTTTGCGAACAAGCCGCAAATTATGGGCACTACAACAAATACACCGATGGCTATTATAATGTCGTCAAGCATTATTGCACCTCCTTAACAGTTTTATCTGTTATAGAAAATATACAAGACGCATGTTCCCAAGTCACGGGAATGGATTTTGCTGCTCAAGATTTTTTCCTGTATTCTTCAATGTCTTTTTCTTTCTTATCCGAAAACTTGGAAAACATCTCCCGCGCTTTTGCAAACCTAAGATCTTCATGAAAGCCTGGGCATGCGAAAGACAGTAGCCAAACAACAAATCCGCTGCTAGTGGGAACGGTAAATAACCAAAAATAAGTTAAGATGCACTCTTCTAGGCAGCCTTGGCTTAAAGTAAAAGTAGGTGGATATGGCGGATGTATAATTAAAGAAATAATTATTATCGTAAAAAAAGTGCACAAAAGCCAAATCTTAAAATACTTGCGCTTCAAAGCCTTGTATGGCATGAATCCGTCTGGGTTGCCTAAGTATACGGCAAACAAATCGTTGGCGGTCTTGTCCACGCGCATCCTGTCGTAGTCATTCATCTGCTCATAGCATGCCTCAAACTTTTGGAATAATGGCAGCTTCTTTGCAGGAGATTCGGCATGGTAATACTGATACATCATTAGTCGGGCCTTTGTATCCGCAAGCTCCTTTACCGCAATGTCCGTAAAAGACTTGTC
>JAGCWT010000190.1 GCA_017961705.1 Treponema sp. | reverse complement strand
TGGTAGAGCGCGACCTTGCCAAGGTCGATGTTGCGGGTTCGATTCCCGTTTTCCGCTCTAAGCTTCGGGCGATTTAGATTGGTTCTAAATTCGCCTTTTTTTTTACATTTATCAGAAAAGGGGAACCCTAATTGAACGTAACCAAAGAAATCAAGAAAATTGAAAACTCAAGCGTAAAGCTCACCGCTACAATCAGCAAAGATGACGTTGCGGCTGAATACAAGAAAAGCATCGAGAAATACGCAAAGAACATCCAGATTCCTGGCTTCCGCAAGGGACACGTTCCTGTTTCCGTACTTGAACAGAAATACGGAGAAGCATTGAAGTCAGAAATTATTGGCGACCTTATCGACAAGACCCTCAACGACATTCTTCAGGGTGACGATGCAAAGGACTTCCGCCCTCTTCCATACGCACAGCCCCGCCTCGAAGGCGACAAGATGCCTGAGTTTGACACATCAAAGGATTTTACTTTTACCGTAACATACGACGTGTTCCCGGACGTAAAGGTAACAAACTTTAGCGGAATTACCGTAAAAGAACCTGTTGTAGAAATTGGCGACAAGGAAATCCAGGACGAGCTTAAGGCAATCCAGGAACGCAATGCTTCTGTTATAGACAAGAAAGACGGCGATCCTGTTGCAAAGGACAACATCGTAACTATTGACTATTCAGAACTTGACGATGCAGGCAAGGTAATCGACGGCAGCAAGCGCGAAGGATTTGTGTTTACTGTAGGTTCCGGCGAAAACATCTACAAGATTGATGACGAAATCATCGGAATGAAGAAAGACGAGACCAAGCAGATTACAAAGACCTACGACAAGAAAGACCCGGATGCAGACCTTGCCGGAAAGACAAAGAAAATTAGCGTAACTGTAAAGGCAATCAAGGAACGCAACCTTCCAGCATTGGATGACGATCTTGCCCAGGATGTTAGCGAAAAATACAAGACTCTTGATGACCTTAAGAAGGACATTGCCAGCAAGATGGAATTGGCAAAGGCAAGAAAGATTAAGGAAATCAAGACACAGAGCCTTCTTTCGCAGCTTGTTGAAAAGAACCCATTCGACTTGCCAAAGTCTATGATTGCTGCAGAGAACGAAGCAAGATGGAATATGCTTGCCCAGCAGTTCAAGACAAGCCCAGAGCAGCTTGAAAAGATGATTCTTTCATCCGGCCAGTCAAAGGAAGCAATGCTTGAGCAGTGGGTTGGCAATACAGAAAAGATGCTTAAGAGCCGCATCATCGTTGACGCTCTTATGCGCGACAAGAACATCTCCGTTACACCGGAAGAAGTTGACGCTGAATATGCCAAGATTGCCGAAGAAAACGGTATTACCCTTGACGAAGTTAAGGAACACTACAAGGACCTTAAGGCTAAGGAATACCTTGTTGACGAAGTTAAGGAAAGCAAGCTTTTTGAAGAGCTTTACAAAGAAGTAAAGGTAGCAAAAGGCGACAAGACAACTTTTGCAGATTTATTTAAGGAAGAAAAATAAAGCTGAGGCAGGACAAGGAAGATTTCTTTCTCTCTTCTGCACAAAAGAACGGAATGCCGCTAAAATTGCCGATTGTTTAACTTTATAAAAATAATTGGCGTTTTGAGTTGTCGCATTCCGTTTTTTTATTTATATTATATGTATAAGTAAATAAAGATTTGCGCAGCCTACTGATGCCGCGCCCCTTTGGAGTTTTTATGAATGAATATATGAACAATGTTGTCCCCCACGTTTTTGAGCGCAGCGGAAACGGTGAACGCTACTACGATTTGTATTCAAGGCTGTTGAAGGACCGCATCATTTTTGTGGACGGCGAAATATGCGACGAAACGGCAGATTGCATTGTTGCGCAAATTCTCTTTCTGGAAAGCGAAAACCCCGAAAAGGACATAAACATGTACATCAACAGCCCGGGCGGAAGCGTAACAGCAGGTCTTGCCATCTACGACACAATGCAGTACGTTAAGTGCGATGTGCAGACAATCTGCATGGGTCAGGCAGCCAGCATGGGTGCAATGCTTCTTGCAGGCGGAACTGTGGGCAAGCGCTATGCCCTTCCCTCCAGCCGCGTGATGATTCACCAGCCATGGGGTGGAGCCCAGGGTCAGGAAAGCGACATTGCAATCCAGGCAAAGGAAATCGTCCGTCTTAAAAAGCTTAGCATCCGTTACCTCTCGGAGCAGACAGGAAAAGCCGAAGAAGAAGTTGCAAAGGACATGGAGCGCGACTTTTACATGTCTGCAGAAGAAGCCAAAGAATACGGAATTATTGACCATATCATGAACAGTGCCAAAAAAGGAGCAAAGAAATAATGCGCGGTTTTGGAAAGAATGACCAGCAATACTGTGCTTTTTGCGGAAGACCGGCAGACGCCAACCGCCGCGTTGTAAAAGCACCAAATGATGACATTTACATCTGCGAAAACTGTGTGGCCGCATGCCAGACGGTGCTGAATGACGAACGCCATTCCATCCGCCCCATAGACATGGAGGATGTTCCGTCTCCAAAGGAATTCAAGGAATACTTGGACCAGTACGTAATTGGGCAGGACATGGCAAAGAAGGTTCTTTCCGTTGCCGTATACAACCACTACAAGCAGCTTTCAATTCCAAAGGAAAAGCAGCTGGAAACGGACGTAAAAATTGAAAAGTCCAACATCCTGCTCCTTGGCCCGACAGGAAGCGGAAAAACCCTTCTTGCAAAGACTTTGGCACAGAAGCTAAAGGTTCCTTTTGCAATTGCGGACGCCACTACCCTTACAGAAGCAGGTTACGTAGGCGAAGACGTGGAAAACGTACTCCTTAAGCTGATTAATGCGGCAGACGGAGATGTAAGCGCTGCAGAAAGGGGCATTATCTTTATAGACGAAATTGACAAGATTAGCCGCAAGAGCGAAAACACTTCCATTACGCGCGACGTTTCCGGTGAAGGCGTACAGCAGGCACTCCTTAAGATTCTTGAAGGAACCCATGCCTCTGTTCCACCGCAGGGCGGAAGAAAGCATCCTAACCAGGAGATGATCGACATAGACACCACGAACATCCTCTTTATCTGTGGCGGTGCATTCGTTGGCCTTGACAAGATAATTGAAGAGCGCATGGCATCTTCTTCCATTGGGTTTGGTGCAGAAGGAACACACCGCACGGAAGAAGAGCGCATGGAGCTTTTGAACCAGGTAACAAGCGACGACCTTGTAAAATTCGGAATCATACCGGAACTTATTGGCCGCCTGCCGATGACCTGTGCACTCAAAGAGCTTAACCGCGATGATCTTAAGCGCATACTCACGGAGCCAAAGAACGCAATCACAAAGCAGTTCCAGGCAAGTTTTGCAATAGACGACGTTGACCTTACCTTTAGCGAGGAGGCCATAGACGAGATTGCAAGCATAGCTATAAAGAGCAAGACTGGTGCACGCGGACTAAGGGCAATCGTTGAAAAGGTTCTGCTTGACATAATGTTTGAAGTTCCAAGCGTTAAGGGCAAGAAGAAGCTTGAGATTACGCCGGACATTGTAAACCAGAAATACATTCCCGAAGCACAGACACTTCTTATAGACCAGAAGACCGCCTAGCTTTGCAAAGCCGTATGGCCTACTACGCCGCCATGGAGGGGTGCGGTAGCGTTGCCGGCGGGAGACTTGCTCCACAGATTTTTGGAGCCCCTGCCGGTTAGCAAAGCCAAGCCTCTTTTTGAGCCTGCAAACAATGTTTTGGGAAGCAAGTCTCCCGCCGGCAATGGAGGCGAAAGCCGGAACCCCGAAACGGCGGTGACGCATAGGCATGTTCGGTCGGATTAGAGTAAAAATTTTATGGTAGAGCAAACAAGACTACCGTCCTAAAAAATTCAATCAAAAAAATCTAGCAGAGACTTTTTAGAACATTAACTGTTTCCTGCGCAGTTCTCTCCCAAGAGACGCGGCGGGTCCATTCAATTCCGTCTGCAACAAGCTTCTTTCTTAGCTCGGCATCCGTAAGAATCCGCTCTATGGCGCAAGACATATCTTCTATATTATTGCTGTCAAAGTAAAGGGCATTGCCACCTGTAACTTCCGGAAGGGCACCGTAGTTTGCACAAGCCACCGGCAAACCAGTAGCCATAGCCTCCATTACAGAAAGCCCCACCCCCTCGTTAACGGACGGGAAGACACAGGCCTCCGCATTGCGGTAAAGCTCCGGGAAATTTTCGTGGGGAAAATAGCCTGTTATGAATATGTCGCTTGCAAAACCAGACTCCAAGGCTGAACGGTGAACCTTTTCGCCATATTCGGACTCTTCGCTTCCTGCAATAACAAGCCTGATTGGAGACTTTGACTTTTCCTTGTAGACAGAAAAGGCCTTTATAAGTTCAACGTGTTTTTTTTCGTCATTCTGCATGCGGCTGGCATAGATTATGTAGGGCTTTTTTATTGCAAAGGGTTTTATGTCTATTATGCCTGCATCGCCTTCAACCGCCGCTTTTGGAAAGAAAAGGCTGTGGTCTATGCCGTTGTGGATTATTTCGATTCTGTTTGCCTTTACGCCAGCCTTTTCCAAATCCTTCTTTATGAATTTGCTGGCTGCGATTATGCAGTTGGCGCGGGAAAGCCCCTTACGGACCTTGCTTGAATACCAGCGGTCACCCTTGCGTTCAAATAGGCTGCTCATTATGTCGTTTACTACGGCAACACCAGGCACTTTAAAGGAAGATGGAATCATGCGGGAACCTGCTGTATACAATACGGCGGAATAGCCTCTTTTCCTTGCGAATGAATTTGCCCGGAATGAATGCCAGAAGCGTTCTGCGGCAAGGCTGTCGGGAACATTTGCGCTAAAAAAGGGGCAGGATTTTTTGTCCGTATAGGTGTAGCGGTCTATTTCCGCCCCAAAAAGCTCATATTCAAGGCCATCACCGTCTGGAAGAAAGGGCATTAGGGAAAAGAGATAGGATCCCAAACCAGAGCGGCCGTGATCCAAGCCGAATGTATCAATTCCAAATTTCATGCATAGAGTATATCAAAAAAATCTATAATATGCTATAGTCTTTTTATGGACAAGCAATTTTCTGATTTTGGTATTGGTGAAGATATAATTCAAAGGCTCAACGCTGCGGGAATAACTTCCCCGACTGCGGTTCAGCAAAAGATAATGCCCCTGGTTGCAGAGGGGAAGAACCTTATGTTCCAGAGCGAGACGGGAACTGGAAAGACATTTGCATACCTTCTGCCCTTGCTTCAGAGGCTTTGCGACAATCCTGAAAGCTCAAATCCGGTGAGGGTGCTTGTGGCATCCCCAACATACGAGCTTGCTTCCCAGATTAAGGCCCAGGTAAGGCTTGTTAGCGACGTAAAGTGTGCCCTTTGCATTGGCGGTGCCCCCATTTCGCGACAGGTGGAGCTGCTTAAGGAAAAGCCACAGATTGTTATTGGAGGGCCGGCAAGGCTTCTTGAGCTTATCCATCTTAAAAAGCTAAAGGCTGATGCGGTGGAAACTCTTGTTCTTGATGAGGCGGACAGACTTTTAAGCCCGGAGCTTAGGAATGACACTGAGGGGCTTTTGGAAAGGCTTCCTAGGCGGGTTCAGCTTATTGGAAATTCGGCTACGGTTAGCAACTATACGCGGAAGGTTCTTCAAAGCGCTAGGGATGCTATTGACAGGGCGGCAAGCGGTGGCATGTCTGCTGGCGGTGGGGCTTCTGGTAGCGAAACATCTGGCGGTGGGGCTTCTGGCGGCAAAACATCTGGCGGTGGGGCTTCTGGCAAAAAAGATTCTGCCGTCAAACCATCTACAGACAGTGTGGCAAACGGAAGCGAATCTGGCACCATAGAATTTGTTACAATGCCAACGGAAGACGTGCTAAGAAAAAGAATCACCCACATTGCAATCTTTGCAGAAAGGCGGGACAAAATAGACACTTTAAGAAGCTTCATCAATGCGGTAAAGCCAAAAAAGCTGCTCGTCTTTACGGCAAAGAGCGACCAGATAGAAAACATTGCATCAAAACTCCGCTACAGAAAGCTTGAATGTGAAGCCCTTAGCGCAAAAATCGGCAAGCAGGAAAGAAAATCCGCAATTGACCGTTTTAGAAGCGGAAAGGTTGGCATCCTTGTTACCACCGACCTTGCATCCCGCGGGCTTGACATTCCGGACGTTACCCATGTTGTGCAGATGGACTTGCCCCAGACACAGGACTTCTTTATCCACAGGGCAGGACGAACGGCAAGGGCTGGAAAAAGCGGCATGAACTGTGTAATTGGCGATGCCTACGAACTTGAAAACTTTGCAAAGCTTGAAAAAAAGCTAAAGATTAAGGTATACCCCAAGATTCTTTACAAAGGAAAGCTTTTGGCGCCAAGACCTGATGCAGAATACGGCGATGCAGATGGTGATGCTGGTGGCGAAGATGCTGGCAAAGGCAATAGTGGCAGCGGCAACAGTGGCAGCAAAAAATAATGAACTGGATCTGCCTGCTCATTTTTGCCCTCTTTTCCATACCGGCAGTCATAAAAGACATAAGGGAACTTATGATTCCCGACTGGACCGTTTTTGCAGGAAGCGCGGCCCTTCTTGCCTACCAAGCCATTTTTGCACGTGAATGCCTTGCACAGGGACTTTTGGGAGCTGCACTTTCTCCCCTGCTCTTTTACGCGGTAAGGCGAATCACAAATTTTGGCATGGGGCTGGGAGACGTTAAGTACAGCATTCTCTGCGGACTCTGTGCCGGTGCAAGCCTCGCATTCATCTCGTACGCAGCAGCAAGCCTTATTTGCGCCCTCTACTTTGCAAGCAAATGCCTCTTAAGTAAAAAAACAGGCCTCAGCACAAAAATCCCCTTCGCCCCCTTCATGGCAGCCGGAATACTTGCGGTATGCACAGCCGCCAGAATAATTTTCTAGCTGTCAAATATTTTTTTCTTTTTTTTGCGGCACTTTTCTATTACTCTCATTTTTTTAAAGAATACCCATTCCTTGTGTGTGGCCCTTCCGGGGCCCGCTAACGCTCGGCCCGCCGCAAGCAGCGGTCTTGCCTACGGCAACCCCTCCACGGCCTGCCGCGCCTTTGTCTGCAACATGACTTTAACAAATATTTTATCAAAAAAACTTCGCATTTATGTCCAAATTTGAATTTCCAAAGCACATATATATATGGGACTCTACAACAACAAAAGTTTTTGGAGGCTCCCAAATATGCAAGGAGTTTTAATGAAAAAACAATTTTACCGCAGAAAGTCTGTAGACGAACTTACCTTTACCGACGACGGAATGTTCCAGGCCGTAATGAGAGACCCAGCCTTGTGTGCAGAACTTGTAGAGCGTCTTTTACACATAAAAGTGTCGCATATTGAGTACCCGGAGATTGAAAAGAAAATTGCCCCATATTTTTCTAGCAAGGGTGTTCGCATGGATGTCTACCTTAAGGACTCAGACAAGATAATAGACGTAGAGATGCAGTCGTATCCACAGCCAGCCCTTCCCCTAAGAACCCGCTACTATCAGAGCATGATAGACGCAGACAACCTCCTAAAGGGACATGACTATGAGGACTTAAAGGCAAGCTACATTGTCTTTATCTGTACAGATGACCCCTTCCGTGATGAAAGAGGCAAAAAATACGGGCTTCCCTGCTATACCCTGACCACAAAATGCCACGAGGTTCAGGATATGAATTTCAATGACAAAATAACAAAAGTGATTTATAATGCAAGTGGGTACGAAAAAGAGGCGGACGCAAGAATACGGGATTTTCTCCGCTTTGTCTACACTAACGACCCCAGCGAAGATGATTTTTCTGTCCGACTTACAAAACGGATGGAAAATCTTAAGAAAAGTGAAAATTTTAGGGAGGCATACGCCACAATGGGTATACGAGAAATGGACATACGCAGAGAAGCCCTAGCAGAAGGTATGGAAATGGGGCGGACTCAGGGGGCAGAAGAAAGATCTATAGAGAATGCCGTAATCGCCGTAAAAGAGTTTAACATAGACCCCATGCTTGCAGCGGAAAAAATGAATGCCCCCCTTGAAAAAGTAATGGAAAGGCTTGGATTAGCATACACCGAAAGTACAAATACCAACATGGCATAAAAAAACAAGCAACCTACGCCGCCATGGAGCCCCTTTAGTAGCCGAAGGCTATGAGCGTAAGCGAAGGGCGGAACGGCGGTGGCGCAGAGGCATAGACGGTCGGATTAGCCAAAAAGCAGATGGTAGAACTAAAAAAAGTACCGTCCAAAGGTCTACAATCATAAAAATTCGGCAACATTTACAGACCCGCAAGTTTTCAACTTGATACTACTCTTGTTAAAAAGCATGTTTTTTGCTATAATCGTGGAACTATTTTTTAGGGGAATCGTTTGTGTTTTTAAAGAGTCTTGAAATTTACGGTTTTAAATCGTTTGCAGACCGTACTCACATAAATTTTTCTGACGGAATTACGGCGCTTTTGGGTCCTAACGGATGCGGAAAGAGTAATGTTGTTGATGCCATAAAGTGGGTTCTGGCAGAAAACAAGTCAAAGAACCTCCGTGCAGCTTCCATGGAAGACGTTATCTTCAACGGTACGGAAGCCCGCCCTGCCCTTTCCGTGGCAGAAGTTACGCTTACAATTGCCAACGAGAAGGGTATTCTGGACATTGCGGATTCAGAAATTGCCCTTAAGAGAAGGCTTTACCGCTCAGGCGAAAACGAATACTTTATCAACAACAGGCAGTGCACCGCTACGGAAGTACGCCGCCTCTTTATGGACACCGGTGTTGGTAAGGCTGCCTATTCCGTTATGGAACAGGGTAAGATTGACCAGATTCTTTCTTCCAAGCCGGAAGACCGCCGCTACCTTTTTGAAGAAGCCGCAGGTATTAGCCGCAGCAAGGCCCAGGTTCTTGAAGCAGAACGCGAACTTGAAAGAACAAGGGCAAACCTTGCACAGATAGACGTTGGTCTTGCCGAGACAAAACGCACCTACGAGACGCTGAAAGTCCAGTCAGACAAAACCGCAAAATTCCGCAAGCTGAATGAAGACAAATTCAACTTTGAGCTGGACATTCAGCTCCTTAAGCTTAAGGACTTTACGCAGAACAAGAGCCGCCACGAGACAGAGAAAAAAGAGGCGGAGGAAAAGCGAGACGCTATTGCTGCGGAAATAGACGAAATATACGCAACGCTTAATGAAAACACCGACAAAATCAAGGCCCTTGAGGAACAGAGGGGCAGCAAGGAACAGGAAAGCATAAAGATTTTTACCGAACAAAACGGCAAAAAGAACATGGCAAAGCAACTCCGTGACCAGTTCAGCACAATCAAGGAAAAAATCGGCCAGATAGAAAACCGCATCAAGAACATCCAGGAACGCATCGACGAATACAACGAGGACATAGACAGCCAGAACGCGGAGCTTTACGAAAAGAACAAGAACCTTGACGACATAAACAAGAACATAGAAAGCTTTACCGAAAACATAGCACAGTCATCCGGGCAGATTGACGAGAACCAGAAGATTATTGGCACCAACAACGGAAAGATTCACAACCTTGACGCAGAGCGCGACCAGCTTCAGAAGGAACTTGCGGCTATCACGGAAGACATTGTAAAAGAACTTGACGCAAAGCTAAAGGACGCAGGCTATTCTTCACAGGCAAACAAAGCTGCAAAGGAAGAACTTTCCACTACCCTTGAGAAAATAAAAATCTTTGCAACCGGAAGAAGCAATATCTTTAAGGACTTTGCATCCCTTCCCAACCATTCGGAAAAGGACAGCGCAAAATTCAGCGCAGATGCAGTCCAGGCTTTTGAAGATTTGGGCAAAATGCTTCAGGAACTTAGCTCAAACATAGAAAGCTACACAAAGACGACGCCCCAGTTTATAGATGAATTCCTTTCGCCGGAAGGTATCATCACCAAAAAGCGCGGGATTGACTCTTCCATTCAGGACAACATTTCCAAGATTAATTCCATCCGCGAAGAAAACGCAAACCTTAGCGAACGCAACGCAGAGCTGAACAAGAAGATAGAGGAATACAAGGAAACCCTTGGCAAACTGCGCATAAACCATGCAGAAATGGTCCAGCAGATTCATTCTTGCCAGCAGCAGATTTCAACCCTAAAGAAAACACTGGCCTCACAGCAGACAGCCCTTCAGGAGCAGCAGGAAGAACTCTTTGAAGAAAACCGCCACAAGGACGACATGGAAGGCCAGATAGAGACCATAGACGAAGAGATTGCGGAACTCCAGCAGAGGGGCGAAGCAACTGCAAGGGAGCTTAAGGATCTTGACCACCAGAGTCTGGAATGAAACAGCCTTGTTAGCGGAAAGAAGAACGCGCTTCAGAAAAAACAGGAAGAGCGCAACAAATACCAGGCCCAGCTTGAAAGGTTCTCCATCTCAATAGCCCAAAACGAAACGGAAATCCGCAACATAAAGCAGAACTTCCAGGACAACTACTCGCGCGACCTTATGGAATACGAAGAGCGCATGTACACCATTACGGAAAACACTGCAAGCCTCCGCGAAAAGCTTAGCCAGACCAAGCAGAAGATTACCGACCTTGGACAGGTTAACCTTATGGCCGTTGAGCAGTTTGCAGAAGAAAAGGACCGCTACGAAAGGCAGCAGGCAAGCTACAACGACACAAAGCAGACACTGGAAAAGCTTGTCCGAGTAAGTGAAGAAATCCGCACAAAGTCTTCGGAGATGTTCCTTGACACCTACACAAAAATCAGGAAGAATTTCCACAACATGTTCCGCCGCCTCTTTACAGGTGGACGCGCAGAGCTACGCCTTGTGGATCCTGCAAACGTGCTTACGACCGGTATAGAAATTTACGCACAGCCGCCTGGAAAAAAGCTGGAAAACATTTCCCTGCTTTCCGGTGGAGAAAAGACAATGACAGCCCTGGCCCTTCTCTTTGCAACATATCAGGTCCGCCCCAGCCCCTTCTGTCTTTTGGACGAGATTGACGCTGCCCTTGACGACAAGAACGTAGCATCGTTTGTTACTGCTCTTAGGGCATTTGCAAACGTTAGCCAGTACATCGTTATTACCCACAACAGGAAGACTGCCGTGGGTGCAAGTTCTGCAATCGGTGTTACTATGGAAGAAAGTGGTATTTCTAAGGTTATTGCAATCCGCCTTGATGAAAAGACCAGCAACGGTGAGCTTACCTTTGACGACGAGGATGGCTTTGTGGAAGAGGACGTGCCGGAAGAAGAGGGAATCGTAATTCCACCGCGCCCGCCCCGCCGCGAGCACAACCCGGACGGAACCTTAAAGGAAGCGACCAAGCCGGAAGATGAGTCCCCAGCCGAAGCGGAAAATGCAGCTTCCACCGGGGATGCCCCTGTAAAAGAGGAAATGCCCCTAGAAGCAGAGACGCCTGCCGAAGCAGAAATTGTACCTTCCACCGAAGATGCCCCTGTTAAAGAGGAAGTTCCTCCAGAAGCAGAAAACGCAGCTTCCACCGGTGATGCCCCTGCCAACGAGGGTGAAATTCCCGCAGAAGAAGGCGAAAATCCCTCCCAAAAGCAGGAAAATCCAGGGGAAGAGCAAAATTAGGCAAAATTGAGCAAAATACTGACCAAAATACATAAAATTCTTGGTGTGAAAATGCCGAAACTTAAAGAGAAGAGGTAGATTCTTAAACCTATGGATTTTTTAGACAACATAAAAGACGCTTACGACAATCTTGCCGCAAAGACAAGCCGCCTTGCAGTAACAATACTGGGCATCATACTCCTTCTTTTTGTGTGTGCCCTTATTGCCCTGGGTGTGCATTCATGCAACCAGAAGAAAATTGGCGAGGTAAAGCGCGAAGACTTTAAGACAGAAGACGAATTTATCCCGCCCAGCAACATAAAGCTTACGGAAGACTATTATTTTTCCAGGGAGCCCAAAGAAAGCTGGAGCCAGGAAGAAATTGAAAAATGGTTTTCAAACCCCAACACCGTCAATATGAACGAACTAAAGCAGGCCAACGATGCGCTTGTTGATGAAATAATAGGAGCAGCTCCATGAAAAAAATAAGAGAGAGATTTTCTTTATCCGCAAATAAAGCAGGTTTTATCCTTGCCTGCACGCTAATTCCGTTTTCTATGATTAACGGAGCAGCCCAAAGTTCCACCGCTGCAAACGGCACGGAAGTAAAAGACGTTGTGGCTGACCTAACAGAAAGCGAAACAATAGTTCTTCCTCCCCAAGCAGCAGGAACAAAAGAGCCTGTTGAATTCCATGCGGCAGACAAAGAGCCTGCAGAAAAAAAGAACGTCTACGAAAACACAGGCAAAGAGGCTACAGACTTGGAAGCCACAACTCCTGCGCAAACAAAGGCCCAGAACGCTGCCACCACAGGCACGGCCCCGGCAGAAAGCAGCCAGTCACAGCAGGCCCCAGCCCAGACAGGAGCAACTTCTGCACAGACAACCACAATCGTAGAACCGCCCTACACCACCACCAAGGTCACCACAGAAACCGTAACCACAAAAACCGTAACTACGGAAACCCGCACAACGGAATCTTCCATAACATCCGGCCCTGGCTTACCGGCAGAAGAAAGGATTGACGGCCCACTCGCACCTGTTCAGGAAAAGCACTCATGGGACACACCTTCAACAAAAACCGCACCTGCAGCCCCAAAGGCAAATGCCCAGGAAGCAAAGCCTGCACCAAAAAAGGCAGAAGAGAAGCAGGAACCGGAAGCAAACCTTAAGATAAAGGAAACAGAACCACAGAAAAAGCCGCAGGTCAAGCAGCCCGCAAAGACAGAAGCAAAACCCGCAGCTCCAAAAGCCCAGACTTCAAAGCCTGCAGCAAAAGAGCCGGAAAAAAAGACAGAAGCAAAGCCTGTACAGAAGCCCGCTCAGAATAAAAGCGAATCAAGCCCTGCAAAGGCAACTCAGCCTAAGAAAGAAAGCACACCTTCAGCTAATGCCCCGGTAGCAAAGCCAGCACCTGTAACTACAGAAAAAGAGGCAAGCCCTGCAGCAAATGCAAACCAGAACGAACAGAAGTCAAAGCCACAAGTTCCTGCAGAAGACGAAAAGCCCAGCCGCTCCGTTACTGTAAAGAACAGCCAGTATTTGGACGTAATCTACCCGGGTTCAGGATGGATTTACCTTGGCGAAAAAGACGCAAACGACCTTATGCGCTACTACGGACGTAAAGTTTCCCCGGACGGTGAAGAAACAAAATTCACCCTAAAGGCAACAAAAAGCGGAAGCACAGTCCTCCATTTCTACAAGAACGACGCACTTGCAGGAAAGTTCATAGAAGACTACCTTGCAGTCTCAGTTTCTACAGAAACAGAAAGGGACACCCACGTAAGCGCACCAAACTATGCAGACTATGTGCCAAAAGGCCAGAGGGGCAAAAACATCCCGTCTGAAGAAGCCGCACCAAAAACCGCGGAATCCGTAACTGAAAGAAAAGCACAGGCAGAAAGCAAACCAAGCCCAAAGATTGTGGCATCTTCTTCCACAGGCACTTCAATAGAAAGAAGTTCAGGCTCATCCGCACAAATCCAGGAACAGCGCCCGGTAAGCCAAACCCCTGCGGCAAATGCAGCATCCGGAGACCTTCTAAAGAAAGCCCAGTCTGAATACGACGCAAAGCAGTACGCAGAATGCCTTGCAACAATCCAGGAATTCTACAAAAATGCAGATGAATCAAAGATGGACCAGGCCCTCTACCTCGAAGCACGTGCACTCGAAGCCCCTTCCCCATCAAGAAACATCAAGTCTGCCCTCCACACCTACCAAACCCTGGTGAACCGCTATCCTCAAAGCTCCCTCTGGGAAGCAGCCAACAACAGGATAACCTACATCCAGCGCATGTACATAGACATAAGGTAATCCAAAGACAGACTGATTCATAGATTTTTAATTTTTATGCGGCACTTGCATCTGTAGGCGCCGCATTTTTTTTGCTGCCAGAAAATGCCCCTTGTGCCACGCCTCTTTTTGCAAAGCCTAACTTGAAGTAAAATCATTTTTACTGTATAGTATTTGCATCAATCATCACATTCCCAGAGGAAAATATGTTAGACTACAGATTCATAAAGGAAAACCTCCAAGCCGTTAAGGAAAACATCAAAAACCGCAACATGACGGCAGACGCAGACCTTGTCGTAAAACTCTATGACGAGCGCACAGCCCTTACTACAAAATTGCAGAACCTCCAGCAGAAGCGCAACGCAAACGCAGCATCAATGAAGCAGAAGCTGGATCCAGAAACAAGACAAAAGTATATAGAAGAAGGAAAAGCCCTTAAGGACGAAATTGCCCAGGCTCAAAAGGAACTGGAAGAAAAGGAAGTCCTTCTTGATGAAGCCGCACGCAAAATCCCAAACATGGCAAACCCGGCAGTTCCCATCGGAAAGGTTGACACAGAAAACCTTGAAGTAAAGAAGGTTGGAACTCCCCGCAAATTCGACTTTAAGCCAAAGGATCACGTTCAGCTTGGAGAGTCACTTGGACTCATCGACTTTGACCGCGGAACAAAGGTTTCTGGACAAAAGTTCTACTACTTAAAGAACGAGGCCGTCTTCCTTGAACAGGCACTCATCATGTACGCACTCAACATACTGCGCAAGCACAACTTTACAACATTCATCACACCAGATGTTGCAAAGCAGGAAATTCTCCAGGGAATCGGATTCAACCCACGTGGAAACGAAAGCAACGTCTACTGCATCGAAGACGAAGGCACATGCCTTGTTGCAACTGCAGAAATCACACTTGGCGGCTACCACTCAGGCGAAATCCTTGACAAGTCAAAGCTTCCTCTTTTCTACTGCGGTCTAAGCCACTGTTTCCGCCGCGAAGCAGGAGCAGCAGGCCACTTTTCAAAGGGACTTTACCGCGTACACCAGTTTGACAAGGTGGAAATGTTCGTCTACAGCCTGCCCGAAGAAAGCGACAAAATCCACGAGCAGCTGCGCTTAATAGAAGAAGAAATCTTTACAGGCCTTGGCATTCCATTCCGCGTAGTGGACACATGCACCGGAGACCTTGGCGCACCGGCCTACCGCAAGTGGGACCTTGAAGCATGGATGCCCGGACGCGCAGACGAGAATCACCCCGAAGGCGACTGGGGAGAAGTAACATCAACCTCAAACTGCACCGACTACCAGGCACGCCGCCTTAACGTTAAGTTCCGCGACGACGACGGAAAGAACAAGTACGTGCACATGCTCAACGGAACAGCAATCGCCGTAGGAAGGGCAATGCTTGCAATACTGGAAAACTACCAGAATGCAGACGGCTCTGTTACAATTCCGCCGGCACTCGTTCCCTTCTGTGGCTTTGACAAGATAAGCCCAAAGCAGAACAGCTAGCTTTCTATATGCCATCAGGGAGAAGAGGCAGATGAAGACACAAAACTTTGCAAAATCAATTTTTCTTATACTGCTCTTCTTTGCATTCATCACCCTGGTGGCCATACTAAAGATTTTAAACGCCTTTTTTATTCCGCTAACGGTAAGCATACTGCTTTCATTTGTCTTCTACCCCTTCTGCAAAAAGCTGCACAAACTGCGCATTCCTTGGGCACTTTGCGTAACAATAGTAATCGTTGCTACCCTCTTTGCCCTTTATTTTATTGGAAACCTGCTTGCAAACAGCCTTAGCACAATACTCCACACCTACCCAAAATACGAAGAGCGTTTTACAGCCATTTACCAGACCTTCTGCAAAACCTTCAAAATTCATTATGAAGAAGATTCATCCCTTTTTGTAAACCTGTGGAATTCAATCAAGGTGCGCTCAACCCTGCAGAACATGGCCTTTACCCTAAGCGGCTCAATAGTTGACTTTACAAAGAAGTTCCTTGTTGTTGGACTGCTTACGATATTCCTGCTGCTCGAAATAAATTCCATGAAGGACAAGATAACAAAGGCTTTCCCCATTCAGGAATTCGGAAAGAAAATCCTTACGATTACGGAAAACACAATAAGCGACGTAACCCACTATATCTCAATCAAGTTCATAATATCGCTTCTTACAGGAATCCTTGTCTTTGCCCTAACCTTCTTTGCAAAGATGGACTTTCCCGTACTCTGGGGCTTCCTTTCATTCGTGCTGAATTTTATTCCAAGCTTTGGTTCAATAATATCCTGCGCACTTACAACAATCTTTGCCCTGCTGCAGTTCTACCCGGAATGGGGCTTAGTCCTCTTCATCGGAATTGCAACCGTCAGCATCAACATGATTTTGGGCAACATAATTGAACCGCGTTGGGAAGGCTCAGACCTTGGCATTTCCCCCTTCATCATACTGGTAAGCCTTTCATTCTGGGGATGGATGTGGGGATTCTTGGGAATGATTCTTGCAGTACCGCTCATGGTAATAATCAAAATTGTCTGCGAAAACATAGAATTGCTTCAGCCATTTGCGGTAATCATAGGAACTAACAAAAGCCACAGGCGCAAAAAGCAAGAGGAAGACCAATAACCTTTGCTTTCTTCCGGGCTAATACTTTTTCTTTTCCATAATAAAGCGGGAGTCTTCTGCCTTAATTCCAAGGTAGCGGCAAACAAAGCACCTCTTTTCTCCAGCAGAATAAATGTTTTCCACCGTACAGGGAACTTTTATGGTACGCTTTAGATGATGCTCAGGCCTTATGTCAAATTCAAAGGTAAGGACGTATTCACCCTCAAGCTCAAGCAGGTTGGTGGAATTTCCCGTAGCGGCAACAAAACGCTGCTCGTCCACAAAGATAATGTCCATAGGCTCTACCCGCCCCTGGAAAGACGCAGTTCTTACCGCCAAGGGAGAGACAAGGTAGCGGCATACAGGAATAAGGTGCAGGCCATTCCCAATAGACGGAGACATGCCCTTTTTTGCATCGGCTATAAAACCGCCCAGCATGTTCTTTGCAGCATTCTGGAATTCAGTGGGAATGTCGGAAAAAACAGGCTTGGAAAAAAGGTTGTATTCCTCGCAGGGGGGAATGCATTCGTAATACACGCTGCTGTTGCCCCTTGCCGCAAAAGAAAGGCTTGCCTTAAAGCTCAATTCTCCACCAACGCTGTCCTTAGCGGGGTCATGGATTCTTGCAATCTCCTGCGGAATGGAAAAGAAATACCCTTCCCTGCGCTCTACGATTTTTGTCATAAAGAAGAGCCCCACCCTGTTAAAATAGAATTCAACACGGCAGACCATACCAGCAAACATTGCGGCATCCTGGACAGACTTTCTGATTACTCCGCTACCGTCTTCCATAATCTTGTATGAATCTGGGGAAAGAACTACAGGAAAAAATTCATTAGCATAGACATAGTTGTGGTTTGCAGAACGCTCCATAGTAAGCGTAAGCGGTATCTTTTGCTCGCTAAAGGTTTTTATAACAACGTCGCGTTCCAGCTTGGTAATGTTTTCTAAAGACTCTCCTGCCATATATTTCTCCTATTCTATCTATTCCTGATACGAATTCCTAAAAGTTATTTGGCCAACTTTCCACGCATCTTCATTCTTCTGAATATAAACAACCGCATCAAAGCTATAGCCGTTCTTTAGCGAAAAGCGCACCGGGCATTCATAGACATTCTTTGTTGAACCCGGCTTTCCCGCCACGTAGGACTGCAAAGAAAAATTCTTACCCAGCTCCATGCGCAAGTCGTAGCGGAAAATTGCAAGGGAATACAGGTTCTTTGCTTCAAAGAAAGATTCCGCATCCTTACCCGAAACAAGCGCCTTGCAAAAAGAATCAAGCACCACCCGGGCATCTGCTTCCATGCCGGACAAATCCAGCTCGTAAAAATCCGGAAGCGAAGGGTAAACCGGAGGCATGCTTTCCAAAACGGCATTAAGGCTAAAGGTGTCTTGCGGAACAGACGCAGTAATCCCCGGAATGCCGGATACTTTTCCCGAAAGCAAAGAAGCGTCTATCTGGGAAGTCCAGTTTGTAGACGAGCACAAAAGTTCGGCCTCGCTTCTTAGTGTTGCGCGGGATTCCGATGAAGAGTCGTTCTGGGATGAGCAGGAAGCGCAAAAAAACGCAGACACTAAAATCAGCACAAGAAAAACTTTTTTCATCAATATTACTGTAGCACATTTTCTTCCTAAAAGCAATAATTCATACTGGCACAACATGGAAATCAGTTTGGTGTTCCGCTCCCAGCCAAATCCCAAAACTGATTTCCAGCTGCTTTTCATAAGAGAAAATCGTAGACACAGACTTCCATTTCAGTGCTTTCTTAACAATTTTTTTGCATACAATTATTAAAAACATACACTTGCTACCGTTGAGCCCCATCCTGCTCCTCGCAAATGGATTTTCAGCCAGATTTTCCTTCCCGTTACGCCCAAAACTGATTTCCATTTGCTTTTCATAGAAATAAGAGTTATCATTAACACATGAAGAAATTTATTTTATTACCCCTCACTTTAATTTTGGCACAGGCATTTTTAGCCTTTAGTGCAAGTGCAGACGCAGCGCCACGCGTTCAGGCAGAAAGAATTGGAGTCTACAAGTGCGGAAGGCAGCCCAAGCAGGTAGTCTTTAGCCCGGACGGAGAATACATAGTAATGCCCCTTTTGGAAGACGACGGCTTTGACATATTCAGCATAAAAGAAAAGAAAATCATAAAGCGCATAAACCCGCCAAACGCAAAAAAAGTAGGCTTTGCGGAAGGAATCTTTGTCCCTTCAAAAAAAGCCTTCTTTGTCTCGCAGATGACAACCGCAACCGTCTACGAATACACCTACCCCGGCTTTGAATACAAACGCGCAATCCCCACAAACGCAGTCTGGTCAAAAATAATCGAATGGGGCCCGCAAAAAAACATGCTTGCAGTCTCAAACTGGTGCTCAAACGATGTTTCGCTCATCAACTACGACAGTGGCAAAGTCATTACAAAACTAAGAACAGGAAAAGCCCCCCGCGGCCTTTACTTTTACGACGGCGGAAAAAAGCTCCTGGTCCTATCC
>JAGCWT010000189.1 GCA_017961705.1 Treponema sp. | reverse complement strand
TTTGTGTACCATTCGATAGCCTTATTGCAGTCCTGCTCTACTCCTTGACCATTGGCATACATGAGCCCTAGGTGGTATTGTGCAAAGGCGTCCCCCTGTTCGGCAGCCTTTGTGCACCATTCGACTGCTTTTTCGTAGTCCCGCTCTACTCCTTGACCATTGGCATACATGACCCCAAGGTTGTTTTGTGCAGAGACGTTTTCCTGTTCGGCAGCCTTTGTGTACCATTCGACTGCAAATTCGTAGTCTTGCTCTACACCTTGACCGTTATCATACATGCCCCCTAGGTTGTATTGTGCAGAAGCATCTCCCCGTTCGGCAGCATTCGTGTACCATTCAAATGCCTTTTTATAATCCTGTTCTACACCTTTTCCAAAATAATACATATCACCAATCTCGACTTGAGCTTTTACGTCACCCTGCTCTGCTTTTTTACTTAATTCATCAAACTTTTCATTCTCACTCATAAAAACCAATCTCCTGATGCATCCAAATCACTTGTGTAAACTATTATACCACCAATTCGCTGCAAAAACAAAAACAATCTGGACTTTTCTTCCAATAACCCTTATACTTAACCGACTAATTTTTTTATGGCGAAGTTTACATGGATAAAGTTTTTTTTAACGGAAGATCTAATAATTTGCAGGATGTGGATTCCTCTTTTGACAAGACCGCAGCGGAACTTGATTTTTACAGGATACGCTCCCTTGTTGCCCAGAATGCAGCAAGCGATGAAGGCAGGGAATTTTTTGAGGGCATAAACCCCAGCACGGATTTTTACGAAGTGGAAAGGCGAAAGGCTATGGGACGCGAATGGAATTCATACATAGGTTCCACCCGTCCACAGGCAATCAACTATTGGCCGCCAGTAAAAAACAGCTTTGAACTTCTGGGAAAAGAAGGTGCTCAGCTTTCCGCAGCCCAGTTCTTTTCACTTGCACAGTTCTTTACCTGCTGCACAAAGGCGGTCTCTCTTTTACAAGAAGCATCCACGGAGCTAAAAATACCGGCGCTTCTAAAAGTCTCTTCTTCCATAGACAAAAACCAGCTTGACATGGCCGCAAAAAAAATTTTCAGCGTCATAGATTCAGACGGCAACGTAAAAGACCTGCCGGAACTAAGGGAAATCCGCAACAGAATTTCTTCCTTGCGAAAGGAGGCAGAAAACGCGTTAAGGCGCTACACATCAGACACAAGGCTTAGCGGAGTCCTTCAGTCAAACGTTCCTGTACTAAAAGGCGGAAAAGAACTCCTTGCCGTAAGGTGGGACAGAAAAAGCGAAGTCAGCGGAATAATCCACGAGGTAAGCTCTTCGGGGCAAACCGTTTTTATAGAAGTAGAAGAAGCAGTAAAAGCAAACAATTCACTTGTCCAGGCCCAGTATGAACTGGAAGAAAAAATCCGCACCATACTAAGAAACCTAACACTGGAAATAGGATTTTGCAGGGAAAGCGCAAGGGAAGCACATTCAGCCATGATTCTCTTGGACACAACCTTCGCATGCGCAAGATGGCAAAAAAGCGTGCACGGTGTCTTTGCAGAAAACTGCGACCTGCAAAAAGAACCGCCAAGCATAAAAGGGGCACGCCATCCCCTTCTCGGAGACAAGGCAATACCAGTAGACATAAACTTTATGGACGGAAAGAGGGTTCTAATAATAACAGGCCCCAACACAGGCGGAAAAACCGTTACGCTAAAGACCATAGCCTTATTCGCTTTAATGAACCAGGCAGCATTCCCATTGCCAGCAGAAGAAGGAACAAGGCTACCCTATTTTGACCGCGTATTTGCAGACATTGGCGACGAGCAGTCAATAGACGAAAGCCTATCCACATTCTCTGCCCACATGAAAAAAATTGCCTCCATGGAAAAACACGCAACAGAAAAAAGCCTTGTCCTTTTGGATGAACTTGGAAGCGGCACAGACCCCCAGGAAGGCGGAGCAATCGCAATGGCAGCCCTGGATGAATTCATCGAAAGAAAGTCATTCGTAATAGTTACCACCCACCACGGAATACTAAAGAACTACGGCTACACAAACCAGTCATGCGTAAACGCAAGCGTAGAATTTGACCAGAAGACCCTAAGCCCAACCTACCGTCTTATGATGGGAGTACCGGGAGAAAGCCACGCAATAGACATAGCAATGCATTCAGGCCTAAGCAAAAAGCTTATCCAAAAGGCAAAGGAATACATCTCCACCCAGCAGGCAGACGTAAGCGCACTAATCAAAGGCCTTACCGCCAAGCACGAAGAAATGGATGCCCTTATCCGCGAACAAAAAGATGCCCGCGACAAGCTTGCAATAAAGGAAGTGGAGCTTGCAGAACGGGAAATAGAGGCAAAGCAAAAGGAAATAGAACTTAGGGAACTTGAAGCCAAGCAGAACTTTGCATCCCTTAGGGAAGCAAGAAGCCGCCTTGAAAACCTTGTAAGGGAACTCCGCGAAGGAGAAATCACCCGCGAGAAAAACCTTAAAGTCCGCCAATTCATAAAGGAATTTGAAGAGGAAGCGGAAAAGAAGGAAAGCCAAATAGAAAACGAAAGGCTGCTCCTTGAAAAACAACAGGATGCCCTAAAAGAAAAAGAGGCCTTCTTTGCGGAAAACGGAATAAAATTCACAAAGGAATCAAGGAACTCAAATTCATCAAAGTCATCCAAAAAAACAAAAAGACGCATCTCCAACACAGAGGCACTTAAAAGCGCAAAGCCCATTCCAAGGGACGAAAATGACCGCTACGCAAAAAAAACTTTCGAGCAGCCCAAAAAGATAATCCCCCAGCTTGCACCTGGCGTAGAAGTTTTGGCTGGCAGGGAAAGAAGAAAGGGAACCCTTGTTCAAAAAGAAAAGAACGGCGAAAGCTGGAGCGTACAGTTTGGAGCAATACGCATGAGCGTTCCATCCCGACAGCTGCAGGCACTTCCGCTAGAAGGCACAGGAAGCGGACAAACACAGGCAATTCAAAAGGCAGACTATGTGCTTGAAAGCGCAGCCTCATCCGAAGGCGACTCCCGCCCACAGTTTGAACTAAGGCTTTTAGGCATGAGGTACGAAGACGCAATAAAATCTTTGGAAAGACAGATTGACCTCTGCACAATAACAAACTTTGCAAACTTCAGCATAATCCACGGAAAGGGAAGCGGCATTCTTCAGCAGGGAGTCCACGACTACCTTTCGCACCACCCCGCGGTAAAAGACTTTCACTTTGCCCGCCCGGAAGACGGAGGAACAGGAAAAACCTATGTTGAACTTCACACATAAAAAAAGGGAACTTGCACCTCGTCACCCTGAAATCGCCCCACGTCACCCTGAACTTGTTTCAGGGTCTGTTTCCACAAAAAGCTACCGCTTTCATTCAATATTCGTAAAACTGGCAACCACAATAATACTCTGCACAACACCCCTAAGTGTCCCCAGTGCCCACGCCGCAGCAGAAGCAACAAACGCAGCAGCAGAAGCAAACGCAAAGAAAGACTTCTTCTCCTCCCCCCACTCAGGCAAAATACAAGACATAAACGGATTCCTCCCCGAACAAGTCTACATAAGAACAAGAACCCAGTCCTACTGCACATACGGAGAATTCACCCTGGTAGACGGAAGAATATACTTCAAGGAAAAAGGAGAAAGCCAATGGAAGCTCTTTAAGCAAACAGGCTTACCCCACCCCGATCCAGCTTCAACAGACAAGTTCACCCCGCCAGCAAGAATAGAAGAAATCTGTGCAGACGGAGACAGCTTCTACGCATGGGACGGCGAAGGAACCCAGTACTACATCTACCTGGCAAAAGACGGCAAGCGCAAAGACAGAAGCTGGCTAAGAAAATTCGGCTTCCCAAAAAACACCTACCTTAGCATGAACGACCTTGTAAAAAACTACAGGGGATGGAGCATGGGAGCGCGCAGAATAGAAGTCCTCTGGCACGAAGACCGCTACGGAAACCCCCACCACTACGGAACAATGGGACTAGAAACAGTCTACTTCCTAACAAGCGACGGCCAGCACATACGGTTTGCAGACTCAGGCCTGCCGCAAGACCTTAGCAGAAGCGTGGAAGTTCCCCTCAACGGAGCATTCATAGCGCAAAACATAAGCGTCTCCGCAGATACCATATTCCTAATAGGAAGCAGGGGCAGCATGTACACCCGCCTGATTGACTTTGACACAATGGGATGCGACCCAATGTTCTTCCAATACACCTACGACAAAGTTGAACAAAAATACAGCGGAAGCGAATACCTTTCAAACTATTCACCCTGGGCGCTACCCGCAGAAGACTGGATGGAGCAGCCAAAGATTCCCCTCCACGGACAGGCAAGGCTCACCAAAATGATAAGCATAGCGCAGAACGGCCACGGAAACGCCGCAAGGGAACTGCGTGTTGCAGGAAAAGACCAAAACGGAAGGACTGGCTTCTACCACAAGCAGATATTTGAAGACACTTGGAGCTTTACCCCGGCCAACCTTATTCTGGACGAAAGCCTATTCTTAGACTCCTCGCAAGAAGAAATAGGAAAAAGCGACAACATAGAATACTCAGGCCCACTAATCAAAAACGGAAAAGCTCTAGAAGGATTCAGGTGTTTTCTTTCGGGAGCAAGCCTCTGCTCAGAAGACGACTGCAGCCTCAACATAGCATACAAGGGCGAAAGGTGGAAGTGCAAACTCTTCGCGGTAGAAAAATGGACCTACATGCAGCGCTACGACCCGGGCAGGGACGAAAGCCTAAGGGACTACTTCATCACCCCAGAATTTGACCAAAAGGAATTCGACAGCTACTCCCCCGAATTCTCTTCCATACTAAAAAAACTCTTCGGCGAACGGAACCACAAGCTCTTCGTCTTTTCCGCAAAAGCATCACTTGAATACTTCCAGATAACGATCAACGGCTCCGAGGGTGCAAGCTTTCTTTCCAAAATTTCCCCCCTCGAACAGCAGCAGGACACATACGTAATATTCATGACAAAAAGGGGCATCTTCCAAAGGAACACAATAACCCTAAGAACCGCAACCCTCTTCCCCAGAAAGAACTGGGAAAAATACTTCCAGCCAGAGCTTACCCTGCAAAACGGAAAAAGCTACTCCATAAAAGAAAGAACGGAAGTTCAAAATGTAATAGACCTCAACAAAAAATGCGCGGACGAACTTAAAAAAGAAATAGAGGAATCCAAAAAAACATCCAGCAGCGCAGGCACATCACGCTGGGGCTACAGTATCATAGACCTCATTACAAGAATCACCTTCCTCAACAGGCTGAATTTCCCAAAGATAAAACAGGTAACCTCTTTCGGAAACCAGATAATGACAAGCAACGCAGAAAACTTTGCCCAGCTTGCATCCTACAAAGAACTCATCTATTCAAACATACTGGACTTGGTGGAACGCCGCATTCAAAACTACTCAAAAATAATAGAAGACTTTGACGCAAACAAAATAAACTCCACACTAAATTCAGACGCAAAAGATTCATACGTAGACTACTTTGACATGATTTTCCTGCCCCACTACGCAGAAGAAAAAGACAAAGACGACGGTGTTACGGCAAGCGTACAGATAGCAACGGAAACTCCCTTTGTACCGGCCTACGTATTCTTCTCCACAGACGGCTCCATGATTATCGTGCTCCTAAAAGATTCAATCGGAACCATAACCAGCCTAGAAAAATTGCCGTCATCCGCAGAAGAAGCAAAAAAAATCTTCGCAGAAAAACCCGTAAAATTACAAGTTGAACTCTTGCTCACAAACTTCAGCGGAACAGAAAAAGACCGCTCCGTACTCAGCAACAAAAAAAGCCCCGAATGCTTCTACGACACAGGCACACTCGAATGGAACGGAAAAAAACTCTCCATAAAAGCAAGAACCGCCCTCTTCAGCTACAAGGAAATTTTCTGTGGAAAATAATTCTAATTTTTTTGGACGGTGATTTTTAGGACGGGACCTTTAACCGCTCTACCATTCACGCATCGGCTAAATCTCGACACCCATGCCTATGCGTCACCGCCCTTCCGGGGTTCCGCTA
>JAGCWT010000188.1 GCA_017961705.1 Treponema sp. | reverse complement strand
TTCAAGGACCGGTTTAATTTTAAATCGGTCCTTTTTTGTTGAAGAAAGTAATATCTGTTCTTTTCTGCATAATTGAATTTTACTGGGGCTATGAAAATCTTTGCATATACAACCCGCTTATCGATACCAGACATGAAAAAAGCTTTAATCCCTATAACCTTCCCAAGATTGAACTTGGAATGGAAAGGGCAGAGATTATTAGCCTTATAGGTGTGCCTATTAGCGAAAAGAATAATACTATGCATTATACGAGTGACGGAAACTCTTCTTATGGTGATTTTGCATGGTATGAATTTTACATAGAGCTTGAAGGTGGCAAAGCTTCGGAAATAAAATCGCACTGGATGTACGACTAAAGGAATTCCGCCTCCCAAGCGCAATCGACTACCTTTTGGGAACTCACTTGCGCGATTCCTTGGAGGATTCCGTTTTCGGAAGCGTTGTTGCAGGTATGGGCTCCTTTAGCGGCGGTGGCTATAGCGGTGGCTTTGGAGGCGGCGGTGCATCCGGCGGTTGGTAAAACCTGCACTTGTCTTTTGACCGCAAAAAACGCTATATTATACTCATGGACGTAAAATCACTTTATGCAGAAATTCTTAATGAACATAACCTGAACCCCTCACACAAGGGGGTAATGCAGGACGCATCCCTTACACTGCGCGGCGTAAACCCCAGCTGTGGGGACGACATCTACCTTCAGCTTAAGGTAGACGAAAAGGGAATCATAACGGAAGGTTCCTTTAACGGATCTGGCTGTGCAATAAGCCAGGCAAGCGTAGACATGATGCTGGACGACATCATTGGAAAATCAACAGACGAAGCCCTGCGCCTTTCCGACCTGTTCACGGACATGATCCACGGAAAGATTTCTGACGATTCCGCACTGGAAGAACTGGATGAAGCCGCAAGCCTTAAGAACATAAGCTTTATGCCGGCACGCGTAAAATGCGCCGTACTTGGCTGGCACACAATGGAAGAAATGCTAAAGAACGGAAAGAGTGAAGGGCAGGGACAGGCTCCTCACTGCAACATTTAGCTAAATGCAAAAAAAAACGCTTCCTTTGCGGGAAGCGCCTTTTGTATGGAAGAATTAAGAATTATTTCTTCTTCTTGTTTACAGCATCCTTGAGAGCCTTTCCAGCCTTAAACTTTGGTGTCTTTGCTGCTGCAATCTTGATTTCTTCACCAGTCTGTGGGTTGCGGCCTGTGCGGGCTGCGCGCTTTCCTACTTCGAATGTACCGAATCCGATGAGCTGAACGCTTTCTCCCTTTGTAAGCTGCTTAGTTACTGTTTCGATGAATGATTTTACAGCTGCTTCTGTGTCCTTCTTTGAAAGACCTGTGTCTGCTGCAATGGCATCTACTAATTCTGTCTTGTTCATACCAATTTTCTCCAGATTAGAATTTTTATTGCCTCCCTTTTAAGAGGCACATCTATTATTATACATGATTTTCCGCCAGAATTCTAGTAGTATCGCAATAAATTTGGAAAAAAGTGTTGAATTTCTACTAAAACCATAGAGCCTACGCCCGATTGGAAGGGTTGCCTTTGGCAAGACCGCGCAGCGGGCCGGAGCGAAAGCGGAGCCCTGGAAAGCGGGGAACTTGCAAGAAGTTTGGACGGCTCCGGAGGGCCGGACACAGTGGAAGAAAAATTGCCGTCCAAGAAAAGAAGAAAGAAAACTGCTTTAAAATAAAAAAATCTCCCGTAACAGGAGATTGATTTTATAACTAAGTTCTAAGACCTCTGGTCAAAGACTTTAGTCGGGACGACAGGATTTGAACCTGCGACCCTCTGGTCCCAAACCAGATGCGCTACCAGCTGCGCTACGTCCCGATTTGTATGGAGAATGACGGGATCGAACCGCCGACAACCTGGGTGTAAACCAGGTGCTCTACCAGCTGAGTTAATTCTCCGTGGTTAAGATGATAGTAATATATCAACTTAGCTAAAAAGTGTCAATAGCAAAACAGAAAAAAATCAAAAAAAATAAAATATTTTTGCAGGGCAGGGGATTTTCTGGGAAATCGCTGGAGATTTGCTACTGTATGCCCACAAGTCCCTGCATTTACGAGTTTTTCCGCTAGCGCCTCCTCTCTATTTTCCAAGCCCTGTGGATTTTGTTGTTCCTGTAGTCGGCAGGAATTGTCTTTTCCGTTATGTCCGTGGCCTTGTAGAGCAGCTCTCCGTTCATGCGGGAGGGTAGCCTTTGCTCTTCAAAGACAAGACGGCGGCTGTTTGTGCTAAAGTAGAGGATTCCGTCCGGGGTAAGAAGAGAAAGTGACTTTCTTACCAGTGCGGGCCAGTCCCTGTTTATGTCCAGAGTTGCATCGCTCCGCTTTGAGTTGCTGAAAGTTGGAGGGTCAAGGATTATTATGTCAAAGAGCCTTGTTCCCCCTGCATTGCCTTCTGATTTTCCATAAGCTTTTTCTGCAATCTTCCTGTCCAGGTATGCGCTTACGTCTTCTCTGGTAAACAGATACTTTGTTTTGTCCGTAAAACCGTTTGCGGCCATGTTGTCTTTTGCCCAGTCAAGGTAGGTGTTGCTAGTGTCCACGCTTTCCACAAAAGAAGCACCGCCTTCCGCAGCGTATACAGAAAATGAGCCTGTGTAGCAGAACAGGTTTAGGACAGCCTTTTGCCTGCATTCAGAGCGCACTGTGTCCCTGAGCGGCCTGTGGTCAAAGAAAAGCCCTGTGTCTATGTAGTCCGTAAGGTTAACGTAAAAAATCTGCCCCTGTTCAAAGACAAGACCCTTAACATAAGGCCTGTCTTCACGGCTCAGCTTTGAATACTGGGCAGTTCTTCCGCCTTTACCGTCATCCTCTGCAATGCGCCTGCGTCTTTTTACAAGCACGTGGTCTTCCGCAATGCCCGCAACTTCCGCCGCCGCTTTTGCCATGCTCTTTAGCCATTGGTTTTCCTCTTCGTCGTCCTTTTCGTAGGGGCGTTCGTAGAGGTATAGGTGGATGTATGTTCTGGAAGCCTCTTCTGCAACCACCGTTTGTGCATCCGGCCCGTTACGGCTTATGGCTGCGTTGAACTCGTTTTGCTGCAGAATTGCCGAATATTTGTCCCGCGTTCCTTCTGGTAGCAAAGTGTATATGTCTGCCGCCAGGGGAATTTCCGGTATGTCCCTGTCGTAGAGCCTGTAGCATGTGATTCTGTTTTTTCTTGCCCACTTGCGAAGCTGCTTGTACTGCTTGGAAAGCCTGTTTGCAAAAATTTTTGCCTGGTATTCGGTTTTTTCCGGGCTGTCCGGTGAAAATGGTTTCTTTTCCATAAGGACATTATACGAAAATTGGCTTGTGTTTACAATGGAATTTCTGCCATGCCCTTCATCTTTAGGATGTTAGTCTTTAGGACGGTAGTCCTACTTGCTCTACGATTTTATTTGTTGGCTAATTCGACGGAACGTTTTCTTTCGTCACCGCCGTTTCGGGGTTCCGGCTTCCGCCTCCATTGCTCCACTTTGTTCCGCAACCCGCCTGCGCGGGCCCCTCCATGGCGGCGTATGTTTCTTTGGCCGTGTTTTCCACTCAAATTTAAGCCATTTTCTGCCGAAAATCCTTATGATATGGACAAAAACGTGGGAAAATATCTAAAAACATTCATTTTTTCTCTCTTGATATTCTTATTAGGCACTTCTATTGCCATTGCTTCTACCCACACAGTAAAAAAAGGGGAGACTCTTTACGCAATTGGACGCATGTACGGCGTTTCCGTAAGCGATTTAAGAAGCGCAAACGGCCTTGGTTCCTCATCTGTACTCATGGTAGGTCAAAAGCTTTCCATACCAGAAAAAGGCTCTTCCTCCACCGCAAAAAAAACAGAAGCCACCAAGGAAAGCAAAAAGACTTCTTCTGCCTCAGAAAAGCCCCGCCAGTATGACGTTTACACCGTTCAGAAGGGAGACACCTTCTACCACATTGCAAAGATAAACAACGTTACCGTTGCAGAACTCAAGGAACTGAACGGAATCACATCCTCGGACACGCTGCACATTGGCCAGAAGCTAAAGATTCCCGCAACAATTGTAAACACAGAAAATGCAAGCCTGCCGGACCTTACTTCATCCGACCCAAGAAAGTACAGCAGCAAAAAGGGAAATTCATCACTTGTCTGGCCCGTAAAGAACCCCACCGTCACATACATGACCGGAAAGGTTGCCGGAGTCCAGCTAAGTGCCGCAAGAAACGAAGACGTATGCACAATCCGCGCTGGAACTGTCATGTATACAGGAATCTACCGCGGCTACGGTCAGGTTGTCTTTGTCCAGTCAAAAACCGGCCACATCTATGCCTACACAGGTCTTAACAGCACCGCAGTCCAAAAGGGCGACTACGTTGTCTTTGGAGACAAGCTTGGTACAGCAGGAATAGATGCAATCAACGGGGCAAGCCAGATCTCCCTCATGGTCTTCCAAAAAAGCAACCCCATAGACCCGGCAAAAGCCCCCAGGGGATAAAAATTGTCAGTTTTCACGATTTTATCTTATGTGATACAGCCGGAAATCAGTTTTGGGCGCAGCGGAAGTCAAAGCCGGCTGAAAACACGCATTGGAGCGGAACGAGCGTAGCGAGTTTAATTTCCTATTCCGCGACACCGCGGGTTTTCAGACGGATTTGACTGGGAGCTGCACCCAAAACTGATTTCCGTGATGTAAATTTTTCTTTGCTTTTTTTTAAATGTGGTGTATAATATAACCATTATGGCAGAAACAACTATTGTTAACGACAGTCCTATTGGACAGCATTTGAACAAAATTGCGGAATCAAAACAGGTTTCCTATTTGGTTTTTAACAAGAAAAAAATAGACCTGGCTGCAAAGATTTCTTTTGGCCGCGAGCCGGACAACACTGTTGTAATCGACAGTAAGCTTGCAAGCCGCCACCACTGCATCATTCAGAAAATCCGCGACGAATACTTCCTTAAGGATGAAGGCAGTACAAACGGAACCTTCCTGAACGGAAGCAGAATTCCTCCGGACAAGTATGTTAAACTCAATTCTGGCGACAAGATTAGAATAGGTTCTTCAGAACTTGTTATTTCCTAGTAGAAATATGCATCAAATGCTTTCTAACGAAGAACTGGAAAATTTACGCTCAAGACTAATCTCTTACCGCGACGCTGACGACCTTCCCACGGAAGATTGCCTGAATGCCATTGCAGACAGGACCGTTTCTTCCCTGGAGGCTGAAGACAAAAAATACCGTCCCTATTCAGCAGAAAAGAAGCCGGGCGGTCTCTTGGACTTTTCCAAGGAAGAGATTCCCGTAATCCTTGTTCCGGACATTCATGCAAGACCAGAATTCCTCATTTCCCTGCTTGGCAGCGACGTGCTTCAAAAGTCGGGAATTTACACGGAAAAGGAATTTGACGGCGACGTGCTTGATGCCCTTAACAGGGAGCTTGTCATGCTGGTTTGCGTTGGCGACGTATGGCATACGGAAAACACGTCATGGGCCTACAACAGGTGGCGCACCTCCTACGAAAAATGGATGAACGGAGATTCCGTAAGTCCAGAAATGTGCGACGAGATGAAGGAAAACTTTGCCGCTGTTATGGGCGTTATGGAGCTAAAGAATGCCTTCCCGCGCAACTTCCACTTCCTAAAGGGCAACCACGAGAACATCATGAACTCTGAGGGGCACGGTGACCACGGCTTCCTTAAGTTTGCCATGGAAGGGGAGATGGTTCGCGACTTCGTGTACGAAAAATACGGGGACGTTACCCTTCACATGCTCAGCTGCTTTGAGAAGTCTCTTCCCATCGTTGCAGTATTCCCGGACTTTTGTGTAAGCCATGCGGAACCGCTTAAAGCTTACAAGAAAAACGACATAATCAATTACCACGACCATGGTGACCTTATTCTAGGATTTACATGGACTGCCAACGACGAGGCCCAGAAGGACAGCGTGGAAAAACAGTTCAAGGAGCTTAACCCCAAGGCCGGAAAGAAGCCTGCCCTGTGGTTTGGAGGCCACCGCCCTGTTCCCGAAAAATTTCTTTTGCGGCAGGAGGGGCATTTTGTCCAGTTCCACAATCCCGAAGAGATGAATGTTGCCCTGCTTTGCCCCGGCCGTGAATTCAAGTGTGAACGTGATATTGTTTCCATAATTTAGGAGCCGTAAATATGCCAATTCAAAGTATGCCTAAAAGGTCTTCCACACCAACTCCTGATGTAATCGGTAAGTACAGGATAATCAACCAGATTGCTCAAGGCGGTATGGGTGCGGTTTTTAAGGCTGTCCATCCGTCCCTTAGGCGCGACGTAATCATAAAAAAACTCACCCTACGAACGGGAAACAGTTCAATCCGCGAAAGGTTCAAGAGGGAAGCTCAGATTCTTATGGATTTGTCCAGCCCCTACATTGTCCGCATGTTTGACTTTTTTACCGAGGCAAGAAATGACTACATCGTCCTTGAATTTGTGGACGGCATGTCTTTGGACAAGCTCTTGGAAAAGCAGCAGTCACTTTCTCCCCAGTTGGCACTCCTTATTTTCCTTTATGCCTGCTACGGACTAAAGCACGCACATTCCAAGGGAATAGTCCACCGAGACATTAAGCCTGGCAACATCCTTATTTCCCGCAGGGCAGAGGTAAAGCTTTCCGACTTTGGCATTGCAAGTGGCGAAAAAGAAAACGATTCCGCATCCAAGCAAAAGGCAGCTGATTCAAACGCAACCGTTGTGGCACCCGTAAGAGAGGGCATTACCATGACAGGCGCAAAGCTTGGAACACCGGCCTATATGTCCCCGGAGCAGCTGGACGACTCAAGCTCCGTAGACCAGAGGGCAGACATCTATTCAATGGGCATCATGCTCTACGAAATGGTTACCGGAACCAAGCCCTACAAGGGAGACATGTCTTCCGACACTTTGCAGGCCATCCGCAAGGGTGACTATGAGCCGCCAGAGCGTTTTGCCCCCAAACTGCCGCATTTTGTAAGTTCCCTTATCAAAAAAATGATGAGGGCAGACAAGCAGAAGCGCTTCCAGTCCATTGACCCGGTAATAAAGAAGATAAAGCGTTACCTTAAGAAGTACGACCAGCATGCCATCCGCGTAAACCTTGCGCAGGCGGTTATAGCAACAAAAGAAATAAAGCTTCCCCAGTCCTACCAGACAAGGCACCACAAGGCCGTAAGGAATTCGCTCATCGTTGTGGCAGTCCTTGCCTTTATGGGTCTTATTGCTGCGGGCTGGTTCTCCAAATTCTTCCTGAATACCATCCTTAGGCACTGGTACACGCCTGTTTCGCTTGCAATGGAAATGCCGGAAAACAACCTGCCGGACACAGACTTACCAGCCAGGGCATTTTTCTATGTAAACGACAACAAGGAAATTCCTTTGGTGGACGAAGCCTACAAGCTTCCTGCCATGAGCAACAATATCCGCGACTTCTATACCCCAAAGGCGGCAAAGGGTTCTGCGGACGAAAAAGAAGAAAGCGCAAAAAAGCCCAACCGCAAGAACGTAACGGTTGTAACAAAGCCTGTCTACCTTAAGCCGGGCGACTACCGCGTAAAGATAGTAGAAGGCCCCTACATCTGGTGGAACAGCATAAGTGTAGGAAAAGAAGCCCAGACATTGGAATTCAACTTCCTAAAGAATGCAAGGCGCTACCTTAAGGTCCGCACAAGGGCAATCGATGCTGCGACCGGAGACGACATTACCGAACAGTGCAAGTTCATGGTGGAAACCCCAAAGGGCTTAAAGGACTTGGCAACACTTCCTGCAGAAAGCCTCCTGACTGGAACTGTCCACCGCTTCCACATAACAGCCCCCGGCTACCACGAGGAATACTTTGGCCTAAGGATTGAATGGTACGAAGACGAACTTTTCCTTAACGGCAGCCTAAAGAAAAAATAAGTCTAATTAAAAACAAGAGGCCTTTGAAGCTTTCCTCCAAAGACCTCTTGCAAGGACTATTCGCCTTTTACTATAGCACTTATATAGCACTAAAAGTTCCTGATTCTCAAGATAGCCCTCTAAAAAAATTGCTTCCTGATGTTAATGCAAAAATTGACAGAAAAAAGAGAAATGAAAATTCATCATTTAAACAAGGTAAATACTAATGGAATGGACAAAATATACATTATTCGAATTGAAAATTAAAAAAGGACTAATAAGGATAATGCGTGTTTTCTTCCTATATTTTACCATATTGGGATTACTGTCATGTAATGTTTCTAATGAGCATAAAATAAAGGAACTTCAAAAAAGTTATTACGCCCGCGATTACAATAAAATTGAGCAGGTGTTAAGCAGTGGCATTACATTTTCTCCATACATTCAAAATGACTTGCTAAGAATTTCTCTTGAAATCAACAAGGATCCAAAGTCCGCTCTGTTACTTCTTGAGCATTTAAAAGAAGCTGATCTTTTCTATAAATCGCAAACTGTTTTATATTGGGCTTTAAAACTTAATGATTATGAATCTGCAAAGGCTTTGATAGCTAAAGGGGCTGATCTATTTTCATGCAATAACGGTGATATGCTTGATACACCATTCAATATGGCTTTGAATACCAAAAACCAAAATTTCATTGACTGGCTTATAAAAGAATATTTTGTTTCACAAGACTTGGATTCAGCTACGGTCTATAAAGTGTTCAGTGGATTTTTAAACAAAGGTTATGCCAAGGAAGCAAAATATGTAATGCAGAATCCAAAACTCAAAATGAAATTACTGGAGTCTCCTGATTTAGCCAGCTTAATAGTGAATAATTTTTATAATAAAGAAAATGAATCTGTCATAGATGAATTAAAAAACTGTGACTTAAGGTTTGATAAAAAACATGCTTATTTTCATCTGGCATTGCTTCTGGAAGAGAAAGATATTTCCTCTGTGATTGGGTGGCTAGAAAAAAATCATGTTAGAAAAAATATGAAATATTATTTTACGGATCATCCTTGCACGGTAGGAAATGAGTATACTTCACCGGCAGAGTTTTCCGCATTGCTTGCTCATTTCTATTCAAAGACTATATCAAGTACGGATGAAATAGATTCGTATAAGATTTCCAAATACAATATGTGGTCTGCATATTTTGACAGTTCAGATATGCATTAATAAGTTTTGATTAAATGTTAAAGTAAAAGATGCATGGAGTACATGGTAATGAAATTAACTGTTAATGATAATAATAAGATAAATGAAAAATTCTTGCTGGTTTTAATAATTGGAATTTTAAATTCAATAAAAGAAAAGGCAATTTCAATAGATGAGGCAGAAAAAATATTATTTTTGCCAGGCTATGTTAATGACTTAAAAAGAATCGGAATAGAGAAGCAAATCGTAAAACTTGTTGAGTTTTGTTGTGAGTTAGAAGACATATCAGATATCGTTCCTGAAAAATTCAAAACTGAACTTAATAAAATCATTGGCATGGCTATAAATCTCTTAAAACAATATCCTGAAGAAAAAAAAGAATATTGGTTACTAACAAAGTTCCAACCCTCTACGTCATGATAGTTGCCACAAAGTGGAGAGTCATGGTCTTTTTCCAAAAGCCTACAATGCAAATAATTGGGAGTATTTTTATGAAGAAATTTTTAATTAGCATTTTATGTGCAATTTTAACACTGGCGTTAAATTCCTGCAAAAATGAAGAAAAATTTGTTTGCTCATATGCAGACTTACTCAAGTATGATTATGAGCAAACTTGTATTTTTATGAAGGAAAGAAAATCCATGACATTTTATATAAAAGGAGTTGTACAAGAGTATTACAGTCCCAAGGACCAGCCTTATTTAAATTAATGTGCGGTATATTTTTATGAAGACAAAATTTTTGACAATAAAAAACGTGTTGGTAAAAAGATTTCAATAACAATGAAGCCACAAATTCCAAGAGATTGCCTTGGAAAGGAGATTACGGTAAAATGTAAATATAAAAAAATGGATAATTTAAAATTAAAAGAGGATTATCATAATTATTTTTGGGTAGAATTTAAGAATGGAAAAGTTGTTGATTCAGATTTTTACGGTAAGAGATAGTCATTGGAGAAAAGATTTTTTCACCACCACATCTAGCGTTTTTTGGATTTGTGAAAACGCACCCCTGTTTCCCCCAACAAATAGGTATTTGCAGGGGAAGCCCTTAAATTGCCCCTTTTTTTGGAGCAGTTTGCAGTAAAAATTTTGTGAAAAGAGGAGTTTAGGAACAAAAAATGGAAAATTCCTGCCGGAAAAAATACAAACAGTCCCCGAAAAAGTGGATTTCCGCGTCCTCATACCCAGAATTCCGCAGGCATTTGCGTTTAATCCCAGCAAATGCCGGTTTGTTCCATTACGCTGGGAATAATCCCATACGCTATATAGACCCGGATGGAAGGTTAAAAAAAGAAGGAGTTTATCATTACAGAAAATTAAAAACAAGTGAAACAAGTTGGGTTACCAAGCTTATAAAGAATTCAAATACAAATCACACGATTGTTCTTTTGTATACAAATAAGGGCAATCCAATATTCGGAATCAAAGAGGACAGAAATTTTCAGCCAGACTTGGCTGGAAAAATATTTGCAGATGGACAATATTGTCTTTGTCCTCTTTGGCTAACTGATGAAAGGTGTAAAGAAATGTCCAGTTTAACAAAAGTTGATTTAACAACACGAGATAAAATTCTTTCTACATTATTAAATGATGAATGCAAGCCTGTCTCAAAAGAGACTTTAAAAGTAGGTGATTTTATTTTTGAGTTCATTACAGACAAAGATAAAGAACATATACAATTTGTAGGTCAGGTAACAAAAGTTAAAACAGGCCTGTTTGGAAAGACAATTTTCTTTAAACACAATGAACAAGAAATCAAGTTTAATGAAAAGAGTTTTCATAAGATTCATTTTTATACCATAGATAAAAAAGAATAGGAGTTGCCTTTTAATATAACTAGAAGCAAGTATTTTGATAGAGAGTGATTTTAATGGATTCAAAAAGAATGAAAGAAATGACAAAATATTTATTTTTTACAATTTTGATTATGGTTTCATGCAAGGCAAATAGAGTGCATAATGGTGTATGGGTATCCGATGCTGATTGGCTGCAATACAGTATACGAATTGAAATATCGAGAAAAGATAAAATTTCAGTTACTTATTTTAACAATCCTCTTTATGCATATGGAGAAAATTCTAGTCAAGATTTACCAGCGAGAAAAGAAGGAGTTTTAAATAGGGAAGAACAAAAGATAATTTTTGATAACAGTGAGGATGTAATGTATTTGTGGTTTTTGAATTCAAATCTAATGATGGTTAGGTTTAATGATGGTACAAGCTGTGATTTCATAAAAGAGCACTAGTTTTATCTCATAAAAATATGTAGGTTTGGACAAAAGCATCGTTTTCATCTACACTATGTATAGCGTTTTTGCAGCTGCAAAAAATACCCCTATTTCCCCCGGCAAATAGGTATTTGTTGGGGAAGCGCGGAAATTGCCCCATTTTGGAGACAATTTGCAGTAAAAATTTTGTAAGAAGAGGAGTTTAGAAACAAAAAATGGAAAATTCCTGCCGGAAAAAATACAAACCATCCCCAAAAAAATGGATTTTAGCATCCAAACGCACCGGATTCCGCAGAAATTTCGCCTTAATCCCAGCAAATGCCGGTTTGTTCCATTACGCCGCCAACAATCCTGTACGCTATATAGATCCGGATGGAAGACTTACAAAAGAAGGTTTTTATAATCACAGAAAATTAAAAACAAGTGAAACAACTTGGATATTTAAGCTTAGAAAAAATACAAATGCAAAACAAGAGATTGTTCTGCTGTATACAAATAAAGGCAATCCAATAATTGGATTAAAAGAAGATAGATGGTGGTTTCCAGATTTAATGGGAGAAATTTTCGCTGATGGGCAATACTCTCTTTGTCCTAATTGGTTAACTGACGAAAATTTTAAATCCATTTCAGAAGATACAGGTATAGAGTTTACACGAAATAAAATTATGACTACTTTATTAGATGATGAATGCCAATACATTGATGCCGCGAATGTAAGAGCTGGTGATTTGGTTTTTCAGATTATGGAAAGTGGAGATAAGAAAGTAATACATTATAACGGAAAAGTAACTAGGGTAAAAAATGGATGGTTTGGTAGAACAATATATTTTGATTCCAATGGGCATGAGAGAGAAATTAAAAAAAATGAAGATTTTAAATTTTATAGAAAAAACAATACATATTAACGATTGCTTCTTCTGTGCTCTCATAGTAAATAAGGAAGGTGTATGATTAGAAAAATTATTAGAAATGTATTGAGGTTTATGCTTTCTACTTTTGCTTTTATTTCTTGTTCAGGAGATGCAAAGTTTTCAGGAGTATGGACTTCAACAAAATATGATTCGATAGGTTATGGAACTAAGATTGAAATATTCAATGACGGTAGAGTTAGGATGTCTTACTTTCCTAGTCAATATCTGGTAAATACAATGGACGAATCTTATACGTGTACGTTACCTTCACCAAAAGAAGGGTATTTGGATAAAGATAGTTGTCAAATCATTGTTAACGGAGAGCAGGGAAAATATACCATGCAGATATACTTTTGCTGTTCCGATAGTATGACGATTCTTTTTGAAGATGGTTCAATTTGTGATTTTCTAAAAAATAATTGAATTGTGTACCTTGGAATCGGCAGCTTAAAAAAGTGTAGAGGCACATTTCTGGTGGAACAATCTGCATTTGTGAGCAAAAGCAATATTTTTGTCTACTCTACAGATATCGTTTTTGCAGCCACCAAAAATAGCTGCCATTCCCCCGCCAAATAGGTATTTGCAGGGGGAGTACGGAAATTGAATTAGAATCATACCCATGGGATAATGATAAGATAAATCAGATGCAAGATGAATTGTTAATATTAAAATCTGTGATAGAGGAATAAAAAAATGAGCGATATATGTTCTTTTATTTTAATTTCATTTCTTCTGGAGCTTGGTTTTTTACTTGCTAGGGCTCGTTGGTTTTATAAAGATGGAAAAATTGACTTTAATCACATAGTAAAAATAGAGCTTGTTTCCTTTGTTTTGCAGGAGCTATTTCTATTATTTTTTGTCTTTAATGGAGGAGGGGTACTTGATTCCACAACGATACAAGAAGACAATACAATTCTAGGAAAAATAAAGAAATTTATTTTTAGGTTTTATGATTAAGAAATTGTGTGTGGAGTAATCTTTATCCGTGGAGCGATATGTGTATTCTCCCTGTGGTTGACGAGTTTAAACAGAGCCTAGCCCCGATTGGAAGGGCCCGCGCAGCGGGTTGCCGTTAGGCAATGGAGGCGGGAGCCGGAACCCTGGAAAGCGGGTAAAAAGTAGGAATTGGACGGAGCCGTAGGCCCGGACACAGTTTAACCATAAAGGCGGCTCCAGAAATAAAAGAAAATCAAGATTTTGGGTTTGCTCTTGAACAAAACGCTTATTATGGGTACAATTAACTTATGTTTGACGTAAAGGATTCAGAGCCGTTTGACACGGACGAAGATGATTTTGACACAGTTCTTGAACGCGATATTACTTTTACAGGTAACATCCGTTTTTCAAAGCCTTTTATGATTAAGGGCAAAATGAGCGGGCTTATAGAAGCTACAAGCGACCTCCTTATTGACACGGATGCAGAAGTTGACGCTGACATTACCGCAGAAAGGGTGCTTGTCCGCGGAAAAGTGAAGGGTAACATAAAGGGATACAAGATGGTCTACGTTACTTCTACCGGTTCCGTAAACGGAGAAATTGCAAGTGCCCGCCCAGTATTGGAACTGGGTTCCACGGTTAACGGAAAGATTGCCATGCTTCAGGGCAGCGAAGCTTCCGGTGTGGAAAAGCCAGACCTTTTTGCAAGCGGAGGATTCTGATGAATCTTTTGAAGAAAAATTTGTTGAAGACTTCTTTATTTACATTTGTTTTTTCTGTATTTGCATTGCCGTCTTTTGCACAGGCAGCCCGCCCGGATGCGCTTAAGCTTTACAAGTCTGGCAATTACAAAGAGGCTATCCGTGTATGCCAGGAAGAACTGAACGATCCTTCCCGTGGAACAGCCCAGGATATTGAATCCTACGTGGTTCTATGCTGGTCTTTGGTTGCCAACAAGCAGTACCGCGAGGCAGAAAAGAGCGTTGCCCAGGCAAGGCAGCTTTCTTCCTACGATGCCCGTCTTCTTGAAATTCAGGCTGAATCTAAATTCTATCTTGAAAAATATGACGAGGCAATGAACCTCCTCCAACAGTATGTTGTAATTCCAAATGCCGACAAAAAGGGTTCACAGCGCATAGGTCTTTCCTATTACCTTATGGGAGAAATCTATATACGCCAAAAGAAGTGGGAGCATGCAGACATTGCAATAAGCAAGGCTGTAGACACAGAACCTGGAATGTCCTTCTGGTGGAGCAAGCTGGGCTATGCAAGGGAACAGGCAGGCTACTACCAGGATGCTATTGTTGCCTACAACAAGGCAATAAGCCTGAATGCGTCTTCTTCTGATGATGCGCGCCGTGGTCTTGTCCGCTGCCAGGCAAAGCTTAACCCTTAAGACTTAAATTATTCATGCGGAATATAATCCACTTTGAAACTCTTGGCTGCCGTCTTAATCAGGATGAAAGTGAAGGCGCGGCCAAGAAATTTTCTGATGCAGGTTTTGTATGCTCAATGGAAGGCGTTACTTCTGCCGCTGCGGTAAATGAGGACGTGCTTCTTTGCATAGTGAACACCTGTACCGTTACCGCAAAGGCTGAGCAAAAGGCCAGAAGAATAATAAGGCTTCTGCTTGAAAAATATCCGCTTGCACCCGTAATCGTAACAGGCTGCTACGCACAGCTGGACGGCCCCTTTATAGAACAGATGGATTTTTCCCGCATAGTCATTCTTTCTGGTAACAAGAAGGAACTTTTGTCTGACTTGGCAGAAGAATTAAAATCTTGCAAGTCCATTTCCAAAGACGAGCTAAAGCTTTTTATACAAAAAAAATCCGCCGCAAAAAAAGAGAACTCCTTTTTGCTTTACACGCCTGTATTCGAAAAGCACAGCAGGGCTTCCATAAAAATACAGGATGGCTGCAACAACGCATGCACTTTTTGCCGCATTCACTTGGCAAGGGGAAAGTCCGTTTCCTTGGAGCCGGAAGAAGTTTTGCGCCGGGTTCATGAACTGGAGGCTAGGGGAACAGGCGAGGTTGTCTTTACCGGTGTGAACCTAAGCCAGTATTCTTGCCAAGACAAAAATGGAAGCTTGCTGGACTTTACCCAGCTTTTGGAATACCTGCTTTGCAGCACACAGAAGATAAAATTTAGGATTTCTTCTTTTTACCCCCAGCACATTACCGACCGCCTTTGTAAATTTTTGGCAGACCCAAGGATACAGCCGTCATTCCATCTTAGCGTGCAGTCTGGAAGCGATGAAATCCTTAAAAAAATGGCAAGACCCTACAGGGCAGAGGATGTTGTAAAGGCAGTAAACCTTTTGCGCTCTGCAAAGAATAATCCTTTTATTGGTTGCGACATGATTGCAGGCTTTCCGGGGGAGAGCGAAGAAGACTTTAACCTTACCACGGAGCTGTGCAAAAACGTATCGTTCTCCTGGATACATGCATTCCCATTTTCTCCGCGGCCGGGAACACCTGCTTTTAGCATGGGTGGGCAAATACCTTCTTCCGTAAAGGGGCAGAGGGTAAAGGTTTTAACTTCCCTGGCAGTTCAGGGAAAGATAGACTACATAAATTCTTGCAAAGGCCAGGTGTTTCCTGCTGTATGCGAAAACTCGCGCAAGGACAGGCTTACTTCGACTGGGCTCAGTAACCATGCTTCGACTTCGCTCAGTAACCGTACTTCGACTGAATGTGTCCATGCGGTTACGTCAAATTTCCTTCACTGCAAATGCCTTTTGCCAAATGGATTTGCAGTTCCAGCGCCGGGTTCTACTGTAAATGTGATTATAAAAGAGCCTCTGAAAAAGAGTATTCTAGGTGGAGAAGAAGAGGAGTGTCTGGCGGAGATTCTTCTTTAAAGTACCGTCCAAAAAATTAATCGAATATCTATTATTATCTATTGGGCATTACGATTGCGGCAATTATGTATGCAATGATACCTGCTCCTCCTGCAAGAGTGAACAGCACCCATGCAAGCCTTATGATAGTGGAGTCAACGTCAAAGTATTCTGCAACTCCGCCACAAACACCGGCAAGCTTTTTGTCTGAATTGGATTTGTAAAGTTTTTTATTGGACATTTTTTTCTCCTTATAATGTAAAAGGCAAGGGCCCCCGCAAAAGTGGAGGATCCCCTGCCGGCATTAGCGTTTATGCTTATTTCTTAAAGCCTTCTGCAACGGCAACTGCACAAGCAACTGTACAGCCTACCATCGGGTTGTTACCCATTCCCATAAAGCCCATCATTTCTACGTGGGCAGGAACAGATGAAGAACCTGCAAACTGTGCGTCTGAGTGCATGCGGCCCAAAGTATCTGTCATACCGTAGGAAGCAGGAGCAGCTGCCATGTTGTCTGGGTGGAGTGTGCGTCCTGTACCGCCACCAGATGCTACAGAGAAGTATTTTTCGCCGTGTTCAAGGCGCTCCTTCTTGTATGTGCCTGCAACCGGGTGCTGGAAGCGTGTTGGGTTTGTAGAGTTACCTGTAATGGAAACGTCAACACCTTCGTGCCACATGATTGCAACGCCTTCGCGAACGTCATCTGCACCGTAGCACTTTACGATAAGGCGCTCAGGATTGTTTCCGTATGGGATTTCCTTTACAACGGTCAAAGCCTTGTCTGTACCCTGTCCGTTAAAGTAGTCCATCTTTGTCTGAACGTATGTAAAGCCGTTGATTCTGGAAATAATCTGGGCTGCGTCCTTTCCAAGACCGTTAAGGATAACGCGGAGCTTGTTCTTGCGAACCTTGTTTGCGTTAGCTGCAATCTTGATGGCACCTTCTGCTGCTGCAAAAGACTCGTGGCCTGCAAGGAATGCAAAGCACTGTGTCTCTTCGCTCAAGAGGCGGGCACCAAGGTTTCCGTGTCCAAGACCAACCTTGCGGTCATCTGCAACGGAACCAGGGAGGCAGAATGCCTGGAGTCCCTTTCCAATGTTTGCAGCTGCTGTAGAACCAGTCTTGTCGCCAGACTTTTCGCCTTCCTTGATTGCAATTGCAGAGCCAAGTACATAGGCCCATTTTGCGTCTTCAAAACAAATCTGCTGTGTTGACTGGCAGATTTCGTATGGGTCGAATCCCTTGGACTTGCACAAATCGCGTGCTTCCTGGAGACCCTTTTCTCCTTCAGCAAAGCCGTATTCTTTAAGAGCCTTATTCACCTGGGGAATGCGGCCTTCATAATCTTCAAATAATGACATATATAATTCCTCATTAAAGTTAATATCAATTGGCAAAAAAGCTTATTCCGCCAAATGTCTTATTCCTTGCGCGGGTCAATAAGCTTGACCATGCCCTGGTCTTCTGTTACGCGGCCGTAGTGTGTGCGTGCAGCTGCAAGAGCATCAGGACCAGACTTTCCTGCCTTAAGGGCATCCATAAGCTTTCCGAGGTTTACGCAGTTGTAGCCAATGATCTGGTTGTCCTTGTCAAGGGCAATGTTTTCTACGTAGCCTTCTGTCATTTCCAGGTAGCGTGGGCCTTTTGCCTTTGTTGCAAACATTGTACCAACCTGTGAGCGGAGGTTCTTTCCGAGGTCTTCCAAAGATGCGCCAACCTTGAGTCCGCCCTCTGAATATGCAGACTGTGTGCGTCCGTATACAATCTGAAGGAAGAGTTCGCGCATTGCAGTGTTGATTGCGTCGCAAACAAGGTCTGTGTTGAGTGCTTCAAGAAGTGTCTTACCGATGAGGATTTCAGAAGCCATGGCGGCTGAGTGTGTCATGCCGGAGCAGCCGATTGTCTCTACAAGGGCTTCCTCGATGATGCCGTCTTTTACGTTAAGAGAAAGCTTGCAGGCTCCCTGCTGTGGTGCACACCAACCAATGCCGTGGGTAAAGCCTGAAATGTCTTTGATTTCTTTTGCCTGAACCCATTTTCCCTCTTCAGGAATAGGTGCCGGCCCGTGATATGCGCCCTTAGCCAAGGGACACATGTGTTCCACTTCTGCGGTGTATTTCATTTAAAATGCTCCTTAAGAACCCCGAAAGGCCTTAGTTTTGGGAATACACATAAGCGGAATTTCTTCGCAATAATTGAATTTCAGCCAAACAATCATTTTTTCAAAGGAATCCGTTTATTTGTGTTTATATAAACTAGCATTTTTTTTAATTTTTTACAACCATCTTGGACGATATGCCGTATTTTACTGTGCCCGGTCCTACGGAGCCGGTCAGTCTCTCTGCATTACCGCCCTTCCGCCCTTCGGTAACCCTCATACCGTCCTGCGGCCGGTACTAAAGGGGCTCCACGGCGGCGTAGGCTTCTTTTGTGTAGCTGCAAAACTTACAATGCATTTTTTCAGACGTATTTGCCTGGGAGCGAAACACAAAATTGATTTCCGTGCGTCCTTGCCAGAAGGCTTGACACAAAAGTGTAAGTTAGTTATAGTTATCTTAGATTAGTTAAAACTAATTATCAGCCAACAATCATTTTAGGAAGAAGTATTTTTGGAGGTTTCTAATGTTGAACAAAATTGCAATCAGCAATGTAATTGGCCGCGAAATAATAGACTCCCGCGGAAACCCAACCGTAGAAGTTGACGTAATCCTTGAAGACGGCACATTGGGACGTGCGGCAGTTCCAAGCGGAGCAAGCACCGGCGAAAACGAAGCCCTTGAACTCCGCGACGGAGACAAGAGCCGCTACTGCGGAAAGGGTGTCCTTAAAGCTGTGGAAAACGTAAACAAAATCATTGCACCTGCACTCAAAGGCGCAAACGTATTTGAACAGCGTGCCATAGACATGAAGATGCTTTCCTTAGACGGAACCCCAACAAAAAGCAAGCTGGGGGCAAACGCAATACTCGGTGTTTCACTTGCAACCGCACAGGCTGCTGCAAAGGCATTGAACATTCCTCTCTACCGCTACATAGGCGGCGCAAATGCCCACGTGCTTCCTGTTCCAATGATGAACATCATCAACGGCGGGGCACACTCAGACGCACCAATCGCATTCCAGGAATTCATGATCCGTCCTGTTGGAGCAAAGAGCGAAAAAGAAGCCATCCGCATGGGAGCAGAAGTTTTCCACGCACTTGCAAAGCTCTTAAAAGGCCGCGGACTTTCAACCGCTGTTGGTGACGAGGGAGGCTTTGCACCAAAGTTCAACGGAATAGACGATGCCTTGGATTCAATCGTTCAGGCAATAAAGGATGCAGGCTACAAGCCCGGTGATGACGTAAAGATTGCCATGGACTGCGCTGCCTCCGAATTCTCTGTAGAAAAAGACGGAAAGTTCTACTACAACTACAAGCAGCTTTCAAACGGCAACCCAAAAGACCCCAACGGAAAAGAACTTTCAGACGACGAGCAGATTGCCTACCTGGAAGAGCTTATAACAAAATATCCAATAGACTCAATCGAAGACGGTCTTGACGAAAACGACTGGGAAGGCTGGAAAAAGCTTACCGCAAAAATCGGGGACCGCTGCCAGCTTGTAGGCGACGACCTCTTTGTAACAAACGTAAAGTTCCTGGAAAAAGGAATAAAGATGGGGGCGGGCAATGCAATCCTAATCAAGGTGAACCAGATTGGCTCCCTTACAGAAACACTCGAAGCAATAGAAATGGCCCACCGCCACGGCTACACAACCGTTACAAGCCACCGCTCAGGCGAAACGGAAGACACCACGATTGCAGACATAGCGGTTGCAACAAACTCAGGCCAGATAAAGACTGGTTCAATGAGCCGCACAGACCGCATGGCAAAATACAACCAGCTCCTCCGCATAGAAGAAGAACTGGGTGACTGCGCTGTTTACGGCTACAATAAGCTCCGCTAAAAGCCCGGCAAAAATATCCGCCAGCACTTTTAGTTCATGCATCTTTTACTCATCCTCCTGTTCCAAATGAAGTGCGCTTCAAAGGGGCAGGGGGATTTTTTATGCACAAGCCTTATTGCAAAAGCCTATTTTTTATTCTTGAACCAAAGCCCGCAAAGTTCACTTGCCGCCTTTTCCGGGTCAGCTGCAGAAGTTACCGCGGACACCACAAAGAAACCTGCAATGCCAGTCTTCGCAAGCTGGGGAATGTCCGCCGCCTTTACTCCTCCTCCAACAACAACCGGAATCGGGCTTACCTTTGCAAGACGCTCAATGTCCTCAAAGTCCCTGGTGATTATCCTTCCAGAACTGTCCCTTCCACAGTCAGGCTTTGTCTGCGTAGGGTGGAGGGGGCCTGCACCAAAGTAGTCAATGCAAGAAGTGTCCGCCTTTTTAACGTAATCAAAAAGCTCCTCAGTCTGAGCAGAAAGACCAACGATGGAATCTTCCCCAAGATACTTCCTGCAAATCTCAACCGGAATGTCCGACTGCCCAACGTGGATACCGTCAACCTTTATCCCTTCTTCCCTGGCCGCAAGAACAACATCAAGCCTGTCATCAACAACAAGCGAGCATTTTTCAGAAAGCCCCAGCTCCCCAATTGCATCTGCCGCATCGCGAGTAAGGGCAATCATCTCCCTAGCAGAAGCAACCTTAGACCTTATCTGAACAATCGTAAATCCGCTTTTTACCGCTGCAAAAACAACATCCTTAACTGGCCTGCCTTCCGTGTTTTCCGGCCCAAGAACAAGGTATGCAGAAATATCAAGAGCCTTTCTATTGTACATTCTTTCCTCCAGAATCCTTTCCAAGAATAGCGTCAACTTTTTCCGTCTTTGAATGCATCATGTCCGTAAAGCCCGGCCTAATGTCTGCCTTAAGAACAACTTCCGTCCTTATTCCCTGCTCAACAAGAACATTCGTTGCATCCTTTACAACCTTCATAACATCGTCCCATTCGCCCTCAATTTCCGTGAACATGGAATTGGTTCGGTGGGAAAGCCCAGAGTCGCGGATAACCTTTATAACCTGCGAAACAAGCGGTGCCATTTCCTCACCGGTACCGCATGGAGCTATGGCAAGTGCAATAAGAGTGTTCATTAGTTTCCTCCCAAAATATCTAACTTGAACGGATTGTTTGCAACATCCTGCGCCGTGGCATTAAAAAGCGAATCAATAAATTCCGTACGGAACGAAGCCGGCCCCCTGCATTTTGAATGAGCAGCTGTGCCCGCAAATTTGTAGATGCAAGAACCTGTTACCGCAGCCGTAAACGCATCTGCAACGCAAGCATAAATTGCCATCACTCCGCCAAGAGAACATCCCGCCCCTGTAATCATAGGCATGAACTTTGACCCGCCGCTTATCAAAAGGCTGGTCTTGCCGTCGGTAACAAAATCTTCCGGCCCGGAAACAGCAACCGCTCCGCCAGTATGAAGCGCAAGAGCCTTTGCATCTTCCTTTGCCTGCAAAACTGAATCCGTAGCGTCAACACCGCGCACCGTAGACTTCTGCCCGGAACCTATTCCCCAAAGCGAAGCAAGCGCAATAATTTCAGAAGCATTGCCGCGGATAATTCCAGGTCTCTTGTCTGCAAAACTTTTTAAAAGCTCAGAACGAAGGCCGCCAATTCCAATTCCAACAGGATCAAGAACCCAAGGCCTCTTTAGCTCACAAAGCCTGCGTGCAGTACGGGGAAGCGTTTCTGCATAAACAGGAAGCAGTGTCCCCATGTTAATGTAAAGCGACTTTCCCGCAACCGCCATGGCCTCGCCCTCATCAGGAAGGTAAACCATAGCCGCCGAACCTCCAACCGCAAGCTGGGCGTTTGCAACAAACTCAATCGTCACCGTATTCGTAATAGAAGCCGCCATTGGGTTTTGCGCCCTAACGTCCTCAACTGCCTTTGCAACCTTTTTCTTAATCTCTTCAACAGACTGCATACAGCTCTCCTTTAAGATAAAAATTTAAAATAAAAAAGCCTGCGTAGAAAGCAGGCATAAAAGTCTTCCAAAGGCATTTATTTTGCTCCCTACGCGGGGACGTACCAAACCGCGCAATAAAACGCACGGTGCAATACGCACATCCGATCAGGTTCCAAGGGTCAGCTTTCGCTTTCTCAACCTTCATGCCAAAATGCGGCACAAGGTTCCCCTGCAAATCCAAAATGACTATACATCAAAAAAGACACTTTGTCCAGACGCAATGAATTGATGCAGCTAAGAGCACTTTAGAAAATCCTCGCACAAATCGTGAAAGTCCAACTTGTCGTTAACAATTGTGTTGGTAAAAACATTCTTCACTTCATACTTCTTCTTGGAATCATAATATCCATCCAGCAATTCCATAATTTTGTAAATTATTTCATAGCTAAAATTTTCAAGGCTTTCCCTAAGCTTCCCGTCATCAAACTTGCCAAGCCTGCAAAGGAATGCATTTGTCTGCTCGTCTTGAATCTTTGCAAGTTCCTTAAAAAAATCTTCCAGCTATCTCTTCATAATTCTTCCTCTTCTGGCGGTTCCCTGCCTAAAGGCAGGTCGGGCTTTCCGGGGTTCCGCCTTTCGGCTCCATTGCTAGCGCAACGGCTTCGCCGCCCCTACAATCCCTAACCGGTTGTCCTACAGAAATATTTTTCCGTAAAAGAAATGCACTAATTCTCTAACAGTCATGCCCAACTTGTTTCGTCATCTGTAGACGTTAACCCCTAAAGCAGAGGGGGAATAATAAATGCCCTTCCTTCACGTCTCAAAACCCCAGTGAACCTTTGAGATTTTTCTAATCATCAGGAAAATCCTTTCGCTTTCTGAACAGAGAGATAAACTTTGAAAGGCCTCTGTCTAAAAGGAATGGCTTTTCATATTCCCATTCAAGGTCGAGTTTGCTCATGAAATTCTTTTCAAAACTTTCCTTGATAGGGATTTCTTGTTTTGTCGGCTCTACATCATTAAAAGCTGTATATTTTCCCCACCGTTTTCTATGAATATTCCCCTCAACAAGTTCAAAATCGTTGCAATACGAAACAAGGCGAATATAGTTTTTCTTTTTACCTGGAACATGAGGTATGTAAAAATGAACTACAGCAATGACATCTTTTAGATAAATTGTTCCCTCTAAAACTTGTCCAAAAGGTTTATACTCATTAAATTCTAAAAGTAATTCATAGCTGTCATTATTTGAACCTACTTCATATGTAGTCCTGTCTACTTTATAAACATGAAATTCAGGATTCTCACAAATAAAATCCCAAACAATTTCATTTATTTCTTCAAGAGGTTTGTTTTTAATATTATAATCCACAGGCCATGGATAATCATAGGCAATCAATCTGCAAAAACTTAATACAACCCAAACAATAATCAAAGTTACTATTTTTTTCATAATTCTCCCCTTTATTTTACAACAACACCTTCCAAACTGCATTTTGACTTTTCAAATTTTATATTATCAAATTTCTGTCCATAAAACAAATGCCCTTCCTTAGCGGCTCAAACCCCCAGTGAACCTTTAATCAAGCTCCGCCTGCACTCATGTGGAACAAACGAAAGCGTGTTGCAAAACCTTTCAACATAATAGAAGAAAGATGATAGTTTGTAAACCGATGGAAAAAATCTATTTTGTGTAGCATATAATTATTGACAAATTTATTGCTTTTTCATTGCTTTTGTATTATATTGAAGCTATGGAGGCGCATATGAGAACAGCAGTAGTCCAGACACGCGTTGATGCAACTTTAAAACATGATGCAGATGCTTTTTTTGAATCAATTGGAATGGATACTACAACGGCAATTCGTATTTTTTTGAAGCAAACTTTGATACAACATAAAATTCCATTTGAGATTGTTCAAGACAGTTCGTTTTATTCAGAAAAAAACATGATGGCATTGGAGCATTCTAAAACGCAGATGGAAAACGGCCAGCACTCAATTCATGAACTTGTCGAGGTATAAAATGCACAAGGATTTTTCAGATGATGCCTGGGCAGATTATACATACTGGATAATGCAGGACAAAAAGACACTTAAGAAAATAAACCAGCTTCTTGCAGATATTGAGCGTAACGGTAATAACGGAATCGGACATCCTGAACCATTGAAAGAAAACTTAAGCGGGTACTGGTCTCGAACCATAGACGAGAAAAACCGCCTTGTTTATAAAATAGAAGATGGGCTAATAAAAATAATTCAGTGCAAGAACCATTATGATGACAAATAATGAACCATATAAACTAAAGTTTGGCAAAAAACTATAACCAGGAATCAGGCAGGTTGGGCTTCCCGCACTTCCGCTATCGCTAATATGTTGTGTCTTTTGTCAAGTACAAAAATCAGGTAAGATCATTCGGCAATTCACCACTCTAATATTCTTGGATCATGAGCAAAGCCATGCCATATAGGTCAATGGATTCTCCGAAGCTCTTAACA
>JAGCWT010000187.1 GCA_017961705.1 Treponema sp. | reverse complement strand
GGAAAGCGGGTTAGCATATAAAAGCTGGTCCAGAAGAAGAAAAAAATTTTCTATTCGTCCAAGATGGCAGGGGAAAAGTCGAAGCAGTTTTTTGGCTCAGCGCGAATGTAGTCGCTTGCGGTTTATTCCACTTCCGCACGGAATTTTGGGCAGGAGATTCTGAAAATGTATCCGTGGCGGCCTTCGTTTATTATGCGGAGGCAGTAGCGGCTTTCTTTTCTGAAGAGCTTTCTTAAGTAGCATATATAGGAAAACAATGTTTCCCTTTTGGCATAGGAATATTCATTCCACATAAAGAGGCAGATTTTTTTTGTGTCCAGCAGCATGCCCCTGTTTTTGTAAAAGTAGCAGAGCAGCTTGTATTTTGCAGGTTGGACGGAATATTTTTCCCTGAAGAGTTCTATGCTAAAGTGACCGAGTTCCATTTCTTCGCTGCCACGTATTTTTTGAGGGGGACAGACCAGGGAAATACAGGGCAGGATGTCATGCTGGAGCATTACGCTTTCCAGGTCTCTAAAGAGCGGCATAAGGTTTCTGTCTGCAAATTCACTTTCGCCGGTGATTTTTCTGTTCCAGTTTAGGGCAAAGTTTCCGGGGGAACCGTAGGGGTCATTATAGTAGACGGCGGGGATTTTTGTTCCAGAGGCAAGCAGGGACCAGCCGGGGTCGTTCTGTTGGCCCATACGGAAATCAAGCGCAAGCAAGTCCACTTTTTGCGATCCATGCCGCCCCACCGCTTTTATGACTTTTTGCATGTTTGTAAAAACGACGGCAATATGACCTTTTTCCGCAAGCCGCCCAGCAATAAGCTGGCAGACGCTCCTCTCCCGGGTAAAAAAGACAATAAGCATAATAGACCTTCTCTCGACAAACTTTTTATTGAAATTATCTTTTTCTTAAAAAATAATCAATATATTTTTATGAATTTTATGACAAAATTCATTTATTTTTGATATTTTATTCACTTTTTGCATTATTTTACTTGCATTTTTTCATAACTTGTGCTTCAAAACTTACGCTTTTAACCCGTTCTTCAAACTTTTGCTTCAAACTTGGTGCTCCAAAAAACTGCGCCTTTACCCCAGTGCTTCAAACTTGCGATTCAAACTTGCGATTCAAAAACCTGGTGCTCCAAAAACTTGTGCTTCAAAAACAGCAATTTTCGCGATTTCTACGGATTAAAGATTGGCGCGATTGACACTTGAGCCACTCTTGCTTAATATTGCCTTTATGGAAAAAACAAATCTAAAAAAAGGAATTGTATTCGCACTGATTTCTGGCTTTTGCTTTGCCCTCATGGGAATTTTTGTACGCGCGTCGGGAGACCTGCCCTTCTTCCAGAAGACCGTCTTTAGGAATTCCATGGCACTTATAATTGCAGCTTCCGCCCTCTTTGCAAAGGCAAAAAAGAACCCACAGGTGCTAAGGATTCCCAAAGGCTCACTAAAGTACCTTATCTTCCGCTCCATCTTTGGAACCGTGGGCATATTCGGGAACTTTTACGCGCTTAGCAAGATGAACGTTAGTGACGCAAACATGCTCAACAAGATGTCTCCTTTCTTTAGCCTTTTGATGAGCTTCTTTTTGCTAGGGGAAAAACCAACCGCAATTTCCATAATATCTCTTGTAACGGCATTCACAGGGGCGCTTTTGGTTATAAAGCCTTCAGCGGACATTTACAAGATGGCACCTGCCCTTGCCGGATTTGCAGGGGGAATGGGGGCTGGTTTTGCTTATGCGAATGTGCGCAAATGCCACGAATTCAAAGTGGAAGGTTATCTTGTAATAGCTTTCTTTTCCGCATTCTCTGTGGTTGCGGCGATTCCATTTACGATTGCATACTTTGAGCCGATGAGCGCAAAACAGGTTGTGCTTCTTATTGGGGCTGGAACTGCTGCTGCCGGTGGACAGATGGGTATAACCGGGGCATATTTTAACGCACCTTCATACAAGATTTCTATTTATGAATATTCACAGATAGTCTTTTCTGCTCTGTTGGGGTTAATCATATTCTCTCAGGTTCCAGACTGCCTGAGCATTGCGGGGTACGTGATAATCATAGGGACTGCACTTGTGGTGTTCATTCTGTCCAACGCAAAGAAAAATAGGGAAACTGCATCTGGAAAAAGTGACGCTGGGGAACGTGGCGCTGAAAAAAATGACGCTGGGAAAACTGCATCTGGGGAAAATTTGCCAGAGGTAAAAGAAGCTGTTAACGAAGAGGCCACAGACGAAGGTAAAAGAAGCTGTTAGCAAAGAAATCACAGACGAGGGTAAATAGGAAACCAACGAAGATGTTGCAGAAGCGGGCAAATGGGAAGCAAACGACGCTGTTGCAGAAGCAGCAAACAAGCAGCCGAAAAGCAGCAAAAGCCAACAAGCAGCTAAAGCGGAGTCTTTGACAGGGCAATCGTCCTAAGTATATTCTGCATTACCCTAAAACTTTCCGGAGTAAGGGAATCTTCGTTGTCGTAGGCTGTGTGGAAAAGCCTCCATGTGTAGGGCATCCTTTCTTTGTATGCATATTCCTTTTCGCCAGAAGCAAGCCTTTCCTTCTTGCTTGACTCCCTGTTCATAACCGCATTCTTTAGCTCTGGATGCTGGTTAAGCTCCCTTGCGTAAAGTGATGCCTCTTTTGCAGGAAGCATTGTAATTGCAACGGCAGGAATCCCACAGGCCAAGAATGCAGCGTTGTCGCTGTAGGGAACTGGCAAGCACATCCAGCGTCCCGGACTTGAGCGGCGCAATATTTCCTGTGTTCTAGAAAAAAGGTCAGAAAATCTTGAAGAAAAAGCCTTTGGTGCCTTTGCAGGAATTTCCGTGTTGGCAAGCACAGGTATTTCTCCCCTGCCGCACGAGTCAAACACGTAGACGTCGTCGTTTGTAATACCCAGCCTTTTAAAAACGTTTGCTATGCCAAAAGCACCCTGCTCGCTTACCCCGGTATTCCAGCCAAGCTCTTCCCCGTCGGTAAAGAAAATCCTTACGTTATGGAAGCCGGGCATATTGTAAAGTTCCACCGCCCAGTTCATAATCTGCCAGTCGGCAGCACTGTTGTCGTTTGCACCCGGGCTTTCTTCCACCCTGTCGTAATGGGCAATGACAGTCTTTATCTTAAACTGGGGATTGTACGAAGAAGGTGGAAACTGCACCAGAATATGGTTCTTGCCGTCTATGGAAGCAACTACCGCCTTAACGCCATGCTGCTCTAGCCATGAACAGATAAATTCTCTGCGCTGGGCATCCGGGGAAATGAACTGTGAAAACTCTTTTGGCAAAAAACTCATAGTTTTATTATAAGCCCCAAACTTCATTTTTACAAGGAAGATTTTTTTTATTAAGGAGGGGTAAGTCTCCCCCTGCGCCCGCGCTTCGTTGCGTGCTACCCCCTCTGCGGGGGACACCCCCGCAACTCCCCCGAAAAACACGGAACATTTGTTGGCATAAAAAACCGCGAGCATACTTAGCATGCGGCCAACGCCTGCTGTTAGGGCAAATCTTACCAACCAAAAAAAGCGGCCCCAAAAGGAACCGCCCTATTTTTAACAGCTAGTAGGAAGAATCATGGAATGAAGAAAAACCGCCATCCCTGCCGCCACGACGGAAGTCTCCGCCAGAAGCACCACGGTCTCCACGGTCACTTCGGAAATCCCTGCGGTTAAAATTGCGGGGTCCACGGTTCTGCCTTTCTTCCGCTACGTTTACACGGACACGGCGGCCGTCGATTTCCCTGCCGTTAAGTTCGGCAATTGCCTTGTCTGCCGCAGAGTCGTCCGCAAGCTCCACAAAACCGAAGCCCTTTGACTGCTGGGTGTCACGATCCTTAATAACGACTGCAGAAACAATTTCTCCATAAGAAGCAAATACGTTTTTCAGCGTGTCCTCTGTTGTGGCATAGTTCAGGTTGCCAACATAAAGTTTTTTGGACATAAAAAAATCCTTTACCGAAATACGGTAGTTTTAAATTACTGATAAGCCAGCTGCTACCTTGGTCTTCTGAAAAACGAAACCTTCAGGTTAAATTTATCTGGAGAAACAAGATATTTTAATCTTATTCTAAGTGTTGCCAGTTGTCAAGCGAAAAAAAGGGGAGAGACACAGGAATCAGTTTTGTGTTCCGCTCCCAGGCAACTCCGTCTGAGAAACCCGCTGTGTCGCGGAATAGGTAATTAAACTCGCTACGCGGCTTGAAGCTTCGCTGCCGGGTACGCACCGCGCAAATGCTTTTTTGCCGCGTTTTCAGCCTCCATTCCAGTGCTTCCACACACTGTTTTGCTACATTGCTTTCCATGGTTGTTGCACTTACCTTCTGCAACTGCCGGAAGAAGAAAAACAAGTAGGAACCGCCAGTTCATTTTGACTGTTCTTTATGCGCACACCTGCCCATAGGTGCAAAAGGTAAGTGAGGCTGGAATCCTTCTCATGAAATGTGGGGAGGTTGCCGATAATTCAAGGTAGAAAACTGGGTTTTTGACGTGGCACCGGTTTTGAAATCAGAATAAAGCGTTATTTTTGCGCTTAATGCTTTTTTTTTGAATTTTAATGTGATATAATGTGTTAATATGGACAAAAGGGATTTTTACAGCTTGCTTAAGGCAGTTCCAAAGGCAGAGATTCACCTGCACCAGGAAGCTGTTCCTGAAAGGAAGATTATAAACAAACTATACAAAAAATGCAGCGGCCGTGAAATGACCGAGGCGGAACTCAACAATCTCTTTTCCTACTCCGACCTGGAAGGCTTTTTGCAATCCTTTATGTCCGTACAGCGCATGTTCACAGAAGAAAAAGACCTCCGCTTTATAATTGACGCACTTGATTCATACGTAGCGGCAAACAACATTGTATATGCAGAGACATTTTTTGCCCCGTCGTCCCTTCTAAAGAAAGGCTTTGACTTTACATACAGCATTAACATTCTTACCAAGGGATTTAAGAAAATCAAGGAAAAGCGCGGCTGCACAATAAAGACAATCGTTGACGTAAGCCGCTCATTTGGCCTGGAAAACGCCCAGCACAACCTTGACCTTGTGCTTCACGAAAAGAACCCGGAAATAATAGGAATTGGTCTTGGCGGAAGCGAAACTTTTGGCCCCGCAAGGGACTTTGCATCTGTTTTTGACAACGCAAAAAAGGCAGGGCTTCACACGGTTGTCCACGCAGGCGAAACGGAAGACAGCTGGTCCATGAAGGATGCCATAAACCTTTTGCACGCAGAGCGCATCGGTCACGGAACCAGCGCGGCTTATGACGAGGAATTCATTAAGGAACTGGCAGAAACCCAGCTTCCACTCGAAGTCTGCCCAACAAGCAACCTCTTTACAAAGAAATACGTAAAGGAGCTAAAGGACCACCCGGTAAAGCAGCTTTTTGACAAGGGAGTTTTCATAACACTCAATACTGACGACCCTTCCTTCTTTAAGGTTTCACTCATAGACGAATACTGGAACATCTACAGCGTTCTGGGATTCACTCTGGAGAACATAAAAAAGATTATCAAGAACGGCTTTAGGGCATCTTTTATAAGCCAGGAAGAAAAGGACGACTACTGCGCAAAGGTAGACGAAGCCTGGGATGCCTGGTTTGAAAGCCACCCCAAGGCTGCAAGGGAATAGCCCCACCCCATTTCTTCTTTCTAAATTTCCCTCACCGCTTTTTTTGCAACCTTAAATTCTATGCGTGCTTCCCTTCCAAGCCAGTCTGTAATTACAAGAGCGGCATCCTCTGTATCCTCCCAATTGCAGCGGGCGTTGCGGGCGGCGTTTGAGCCCGCAGAGGGGGTAGCGAAAGACGGCGCAGCCGGCTGTAGCGAGGGGGAGTCCTCCCCCACCTTGGAAGAAAGAGATTGCAGGGGGGATTCACGGAGTAGCTTCGAGTGGGCATCTCTATCCTGGATTATTTTGCTTTTTACGTAGGCTGCTGCCATTCCGCCTTTTAGGGAGAGGACGCTGGGGCCTACGAGTTCTATTGCACCTTCGGTTTTTAGGCTTACGGCTTCCTGGCAGTAGGGTTTTAGGTTTCCGCACTGGTCGCAGGCGCAAAGGTTCACGGAGGCAAGGTCGTAGCTTTCGTCTTCTACAAGCAGGGTTCTTTTTGCAGTGGCCCTTACAAAAACGTCTGTGGATGCAGTTTTTATGCAGGTGGCAACCACGTTCCCCTTTCTGACAGCTTCAAATTTGTACTGGACGGACGAAGAACCCCAGTTTGTAACGTATTTTCCGTAGAGTTCCCAAAGTTTTTTTACGCTTACGGTTCGCTTGGCAAGCAGGTAAAGCAGTGAAAGCTTAACGCCAAAAGGAATGCCATTCATGCCATGGTCGCGGACTGCAAAGAGAATGCGCTTTATTCTTTCCGAGTCGCCTTTTTTTATTCCGCATTCGCTAACAAGTCGGTCTCCTACAAAGTCATCGATTAGGATTGGGGAATGCAACAAGTGCTTGAAGGGGGAATTCTTTTTTGCAGAGTATTCCTTTACAAAGCATTCGTTTACGTAGAGCCTTACGCTTTCTGCATTGGTAAAGGCCCAGACAGAGCCGATTGCACCTGCCGGGTAGTCGCCAATGTCCATGGAGCTTGAAACTTCAAGGACATCCCCAACCTCTTCTGCTTCACCCTGGCTTTTGTAGACAAAGGCGGCCAGCTTGGGGTTTCTGAACATGTCCATAACTCCGTGGTAGCAGACGTAGTCTCCTGAACCAAAGTCCTTGTGGGTGTTGTAGTCAAAGGCGCACCATCCGCTTGCACCGGCGTGGTCTTTTGATGATGCAAGGGATTCAAGGACTGCTGCGTGGCGCAATGCATGCTCGGTGCGGATTCTTTCGGTGTCGAAGCTTTTGGTGGGAAACATGTGGCCGTTGAATTCTGTTACCATAAAGCCTTTCTTTGTTTCCGTAACTTTTTTCTTTGGTTCAAGGGCAGCTGTTTTTTTGGCAAAGTTTCTGCCGGTAAGATTTGCTCCACCAAGATTCCAGCCAGCAAAGGAGAAGTCATTGTATGTGTAGACGTCTTCCAAAAGATGGGATTTTTTTAGGAAGCGCACTCCCCCGGTTGGACGGCTGGGGTCAAGGCTTTTTGCAAGGGCATTAGTCTTTTGGTAAAGCTCATCGTCATCCTGGCTTTCGTTTATGCGCACACCCCAGATGAATACCGATGGATTGTTGCGGTACTGCATGACCATGTCGCGGACGTTTTCAAGGGTCTGATTCCTCCATTCGGCGCTATTACCAATATGCTGCCAACCTGGAATTTCTGTGAAGACCAAAAGGCCAACCTCGTCGCAGCGGTCAACAAAATGGCGGCTCTGGGGATAGTGGCTGGTCCTTACCTCGTTAAGCGAAAGTTCGTATTTTAGTATGTCCGCATCTTCTTTCTGCATATTCTTTGGCATTGCGTAACCAACATAGGGAAAGCTCTGGTGCCGGTTGAGCCCCCTTAGCTTTACCTTGATTCCGTTAAGGTAGAATCCGGTAGAGTCAAAGCGGATTTCCCTAAAGCCAAAGCGCACGGTCTTTGAGTCAATTTCATTTCCGGCTGAATCCAAAAGGGCTGTCCTAAGGCAGTAGAGAGCGGGACTTTCCAAGTTCCACTGACGCACCCCGGAAGCTACCCCTGATGTTAGCGTTGTCTTTCCCCTTATTCCGCTTGTAATGGAGGCAAGGAAATCTTCTTCGCCAAGAGAGACAAAATCGGCATAGTCTTCTTCCCAGCCATAGCCTTCCTGCCATGCAAAGACTTCCTGCTGAATCATATAGCCCAAATTCTTTGCGTCTTCATCGCAGGCATTAAGTGTAACGCGGGACGTAAAGGCATTTTTCTTTGTGGTAACAAAAACGTCTTCTATAAAAGCGGGATTTTTTACTTCTATATAAACGTCCCTGTAGATTCCGCCGTAGGTCATGTAGTCAATCACAAAACCAAATGGCGGCTGGTCCAGGGTCTCCCGGCTGTCCACCTTTATGCAAAGGACATTTTCTTCTCCAGCAGGCAAAAGGGCATCGGTAAGGTCTGTGGAAAAAGAAGTGTAGCCGCAAGAGTGGATTTTTAAAAGCTTGCCGTTCAGGTAGACTTCGCTTTTGTGGGCAGCGGCAGCTACTGTAAGGATTACTTTTTTACCCGCCCAGTCTTCTTGAGTTGCAAAAGATTTTCTGTAGGCGCAAAGCTTCTGATAAAGCTGTGGGGAAAAGGAATTGAATGGACTTGTTGCAAAGGAATGGGGAATGCTTACCTCTTCCATTTCTCCGCAATAATTCTTTTCCGTCATAGCCATGCTGAATTCATCAGAAAAAAGCCAGCCCCTGTTCATAAAAATTCTGCAATTGTCTTCCATTCCTTTATTTTACGACAAAAGCCTGCGTTAAACAAGCCGAGCGCGGCAGGGATTGGAGCCCCGTTAGTCCCGGACGCAGGCCGGGATGAGCCGAATAGGCGAAGGGCGGAAAGCCCAGATAAAAGGCCTGAATGTTCTTTTGATGAATGACTGTAAAAAAAGAAAGCGCCGCAAAAATAATTATGGAAAAAAAATCTAGCTTAGGATGCAGTTGCGTTCAAAAAGGTATTCTGCTGCAAACTGGATCTTTGTTGCGTTGAACTCTTCTTCCAGAGGAAAAAGGAAATAGGTGCAGTCCCTTGTGCTAAGGGTAACGCACTGTCCCTGCCCCCGGTAGTCGTATTCGGTGTGGACGGAGGGGGTGGCACGGCTTGCAAAGAAAAGCGTTTTTGGATTTTCCTGCATGTATTCCGTAAAGGTAAGGTAAAAGCCTTCTTCTTTATGGACAAGGAATCCTTTTCCGAGCGCTATAAAATTCTTTGCGTTGGGTAGGGCTTCGACACGCACTTTCTGGGCAAAGGAATATTTTCCCTGCTGAATCTGGGTCTTTACGCCTTCCCTTTCCCATTCGTAGTATTCGGGAATGGTAAGGGTCTTTGGCGCATTAAGGCATGCTTCCCCGTTTTTTTTGCTTGAGGTAAGCATTCCGTATTCATCCATGGAAAATACAGCCCCGCAGTTTTTGCAGAAGAGTTTGTTTTCTTTTGAATCCATTACGAATTCTTTTCCGCATTCCCTGCACTGGTAGAGTGGCATGTGAAGTCCCTTGGCGCGTTCCCTGTATCTTATGGCAATTTTATTTTTGCGCTGGTAGGCATAGTCATCGTAGGTGAGCTCCCTTTGAAGGACACCAAGAATCTGTACGGCGGACATCTGCTTCATCTGCTGGGGCAAGAGGACGCATTTTAGCTTTGCGGAAAGCCTGGCCTCTTTTCTTGGCGTAAGGTTCCAGATTGGAGACTGAAGGTGGTTTCCGTCCATTACCAAAGTTACGACCGGCACGTTCAAGAGTTTGGCAAGCTTGGCAATGGAAAGGGTAAGTGAGGAATTTGTTCCCACGTTTGAATAGCGGGCTTCCGGGTAGATTACCATTATGTCCCCTCTGGAAATGACTTTCTGGATGTTCCTTACAAGGGCAAAGTCGCTTATGAATTTTCTTGTTCCTAGGCAACCAGCCTGGCGGTAAATCCATTCGCCGTAGAGTTCAAAGCCTTCTAGTTCGGAAATGTAGTTTGCCCGGTGGGGAAAAAGAGCAAGAGGCGTTACATAAAAATCCATAAATGAATGGTGGGAGCCCAAGACAAGGAATGGTGGTTTTATTCCCTTCATGCCTTCTTTTGAAATTTTAAGGCGGTTCTTTCTTGTCTTAAAAAAACAGGCTAGCCAGATGAGGGGCAAAAGAAAAATGTTTTGTCTTGGCGGAGTCTTTAGGCTGTCAAAGGGGGTGGCGTCTATTTTCTTTCTTTTTCTTGCGCTAAGGCTGCTTTTGTAGTTTCTTGTCATGCTTTTATTCCTTATGCACTTATTCCTTATGCTGAAAGGACAGGATTTTTGCCGGCCATGTATTTTTTTATTGGCGGAACAAAGGAAAGTCCCGTGTAGAAAATCATGGTGGCAAGGAAAGATGCTCCGGTTGGAGTAAGGTAAAAGAGGAATGGAATGTGCACGTCGCAAGTAACAGGGTTGTAGATTGCAAGCGAAACTGCAACTCCAAAGACTACTGCTGCCATGCCAACAAGGTTTAGGCCTTTGCTAAAGCGGTAGACTTCTTCATGTCCCTTCATTCCGTATGCAGCACGCAGGTCTATTTTTTGTCTGCGCACAAAGAAGAAGTCTGCAAAGAGGACGGCCGCAAGTGGGGCGTAGATACATGCACTGACGGTTAGGAATGCACCAAAGTAGTCAACAACCTTTCCCCAGATGCAAAGGAGTATTCCGTAAAGCGCAAGGATGACTATGTGGGTGTTGTAGCCTATTTTTCTGAAGGCAGACCGCAGCATTACGCCGTAGATGTAAGCACCGACAGCCTGGGTTCCAATGTTTGCAAAGGCAACAAGTAGCAGGGAGCACAAGGCTAAAAGTGGGGACGCTAGGGTTGCAAGCATAAGGGTTGGATCGTCTATCATCTTGCCGCATGTGTACTGCATGGCTATTGCCATAACTGCGCCAACCACTACAAAGAAGGAGCCGGAAAGCCCCTGTCCCAAAACGCCAGCCCAGTAGCCGCCCCTCTCGGTTTTTGCAACGCGGGGGATTTCTGCCATTCCGCCAACAAGAGTTATTACGAATGCAAAATTAGCTTCCACGGACATTATGTATGGAATTATATTGTTCTTAAAAGGCGTCTTGGGTCTGTAGCTCATGATGTAGTCAAATGGAACTGAAGAAAAGCCCACTATTACTACAAATACGCCAACAAGCAAAAGTAGCGGTACCAATATGCGGGTAGTCCAAGTGATTGCGGAAAGCCCCTTGTAGGCGATGAAAGTTCCAAGCGCAACGCAGAAAATTCCCAGCAATACATGTGAGGCGGGAGGAAGACCAATGCCTGCGAGGTTTGCAAGGTTTGCCATGCTGGAAGCAAAGAGGTCGGCACAGACTGCATACCAGGGGTAGTTTATGACTATAATGGCAAGCGTCATAACAAGAACACCAACAGGCCCAAGTGCAGACCTTAGCCACACCCAGATGTCTATTCCAAAGCGTACCGAAAGAATAACCGGAAGCTGGTAGATAACAAGCATGAGTATGGCACCCAAAAATGCACCGATCAAAAGCTGCTTAAAGCCAACGAGTGTCGCAAGGTAGGAGCCCTGGGTATAGCTCCAGGTTGCAATGCAGTAGCCAGAAAGCACAAGGAAAGCGTCCATAAAGCCGTAGAGCCTTTCCGCTTTTTTTACGGGAAGGACACCAAACATGGCTTCCCTTTCAACCGCGCTGTTTTTTGCTGAATTATTTTTCACAGCTGTATCATTTTTCACAGCAAAATCCCCCCGGCAACAAGCCCAAATACGCAAACGACGGCAACAAGAGCTACAGCAATATAGTCGCGCCTAGAAAATCTCTTGGGAAAAACATATCCGTCTTCTTCCATAAGGGCAATGCGCCCTTCAAGTTCTTTCTCAAATTCATTCATAGGCAAAGAATAGCAAATTTCACACCCTGCCGCAAGATTGCATTTTTTTTTGCAGTTTTTTTACAGTATTCCTGTCAGATTCTGAATTCTAGTGATGATATAATTTATGGAGGCAAAAGTTGAACAAACCGGTACTTCAAAACAGGGAATACAAGGACAGGCTCTTCAAGGCCATATTCGGACGCAATACGGAAGAAAGCAAGAGATGGAGGCTGGAGCTCTACAACGCGCTTAACGGAACTTCATACACAGACCCGGATGCGCTAAAGGTCAACACCATCGAAAACGTCATCTACATAACCATGCGGAACGACATATCTTTTCTCTTGGATTCGGAGATGAATCTCTACGAACAGCAGAGTACACGAAACCCCAACATGCCTTTAAGGGGGCTTATGTACTTTGCACAGCTTTACCAGATCTACCTTACGGAAAGGGGCAAAAGCCTTTTAAGCAGCAAGCTGGTCAAAATACCCACTCCAAAGTTCATTGTCTTCTACAATGGGAGCGAAAACGAGGGCTGCCGCTGGAACCTTAAGCTTTCAGACTCTTTCATGCGGGAGGATAAATCGGGCAGCTTTGAGTGGACGGCGGATGTTATTAACATGAACCCAAAATGCGGCTTGGACAGTGGTCTTGACAATAAGCAAAGAAAATGCCGCTTACCCCTTCAAAAAAATTGCGAAGCGTTGTATGATTATATCAGGTATGTTTACCGCATAAAGGAAAACCGCAGGTCCGGCATGAGCAAAGCGGATGCTGTCGGAGAAGCCGTTGAATGGGCCATAAGGGAGGGCCTGCTGGACGGATTTTTCAAGAAGCAGAAAGCGGAGGTAACAGGCATGAGCCTTACAGAATTTGACGAAGAAGAATTCAAGAGAGTGTGCCGGGAAGACGGTTACGAGG
>JAGCWT010000014.1 GCA_017961705.1 Treponema sp. | reverse complement strand
TTTTTCAAAAATGTCATTATCGGGTTCGCTGGAAACTTTGTTGTAAAAGCACCGATAATCTTTTGCACACATTTGTGAATAGATTGCCGTGTCAAGCACGGCAATGACATGCTTTTTGCAAAATTCGACTTTTGGACTAAAAGAGAAATTAGTCTGTTAAAGTAAAGGTCATCTTGAGAATCATGTTTCTGCCTGAACTGTCAGTGCCTATTTGGACGTAATCAGTGGCCCGTATATCCGACAATTTATAGGTCCAGCTTAAACTGTTCAGATCATAATCATGACCGCTGTTCTTTGGGCTTCCCTCCCATCCTGTCGCTTCACATTTAAAATCTGCATCCCGTGAGTAAAGCCATCCCTCAAAGCCATTCGTGCCAAAATGAGGATCCTCTCCAAAATTTGCATAGCTGCCCCAAGAGTTAACCGTTCCTCCGTTTATCTTAATAGTACCCCTTGCTTCATAATAGCTTTGCCAGAGCCAGCCGTCATTAATATGGTATTTTACAGGCTTTATTTTCGCAAACACATACCTTGTCTTTTCAATTGTCTCACAACCGGGCTTGCTGATTTTTACATATACCGTGTGGTACCCGTCTGGAATGTATGTAAAGTCTGCTGGAGTTACACCGTCCACTTTTACTTCCATAGAATATCCTGATTTTTCATACGGATTTATTATGCTCATGCCCAGATTGACATATCTAAGATAGCTGTATATATACGCTTCATAGTCAATACCATCTTTTGTCTCTATACTGCAGGCCTCTTCGTTAAAAATATAAATTATTGGTCCAAGCTTTCCACTCGGATGCAAATAAAGTCTTTCTTCTGCGCTTTCTGGCTTGACAACAAAGAACATTGAGCATGCAGAAGCTATATTGTCTGCATTTCCGGTCAGGATTTGGGTTCCCGTTGAATAAGCTGGATAAACAATAGCTGTTTCTGATTCTGTTTGTGACAATGCTCCCGTAACTTTAATGACGCAATTTGTGCCCAGCATAAAAATGTCATTCTGTTTTTCTGCTCCGCCGTAAGGAATGCTAGCTCCTCCGCTCATCTGAAGGTGGCTGTGTCTATCTGCCTCAGATCCCATGTCGTGCATATAAACTGCACCGCCGTTAGTCTTTGCAATATTCCCGCTTATTGTGCCACCGTTCATATCAAGCTTGCTGCCGTTATAGCTCAGGTAAATGCCAGCTCCGTGAGACATGTTTTTATTGTTCTTAATCTTGGCACTTCCGCTCAGCTTAAGAGTTTTTCCGGCTCCGACATAAACGCCTGCTCCGCAACCTGCATCATTTTCGGCAGCTCCTTCATTTCCTTCGATGGTTCCGCCAGACATTTCAACGTTTCCGACTGTATAGATTCCTGCCCCGTTATAGGCAAAATTGTAAGAAATGTTTCCTGTGTCAAAATAAACGTTCCCACCGTTGTAAATACCGCCTCCAAGGGCTGTCGAATTTGTGTAATTCTGAAGGAAGTTCTTGCAAACTCCGCCAGAGAGCACGGTTTTTTCGCCGTCCATGCTGTAGCCAAGATAGACTTTTCCACCTGTCTTATTGTAGATTCCGGCTCCATTTTCATGTGCTAAGTTTCCATAAGAAGAAGCTGTTGCAATTCCTGTTCCGGTATTTCCAATTATTGTGCTTCCTGAAAGATAAAGGGTTCCCTCGTTGTAAATTCCGCCACCTGATTTTGTTGCCGTATTTCCGACAATCTGTGCGTTAACAAGAGAAACTTTTGAGCTTCCTAAAATATGGATTCCGCCGCCGTTTTCTGCACTTCCGCTAGTGATTTTAAGGTTCTTTATTTTTAGAGGAACATTCGTGTTTATCGTAAGGACCGTTCCATTCCCGTTTCCGTCAAGGGCTGCAGATGACGCTCCTTTTTCCTTTTGTATGACTATGGAGTCGGCTATTCCTGTGGTTATGGCATTGTCGCCAGAGTTGCTTATTACAGTGCATCCCCTTACGGTTCCTGTTATGAATATGCATACGCTTCTGGCTGTGTCATTTTCCATTAGAGAAAGCGCATCTATTGCCTCTTGCACGGTCTTGAATGGCTTAGCCTTTGTTCCGTTGCCATCTTCCGCTGCTCCTTCGGACACGTAGAAGTTTGCAGACTGCTTTACGGTGAAGGTATATGTAGCCTCGTCGCTTGTGGCATAGCCTTGCTTGAGGGCTGTTGCTTTGAGTGTGTATGTTCCGGTATCGCCTATCTTTAGCGCATAAGGTGAGTTTTTGTAAGGATAGCTTGCTGAACCGTCAGCCTTTTCGTAATCTGAGGTAGAGTCTGTAAGGGTGAATGCCACCTTTGTGCCGGATACGGATTCTCCGGTTGTAGTGGCCGCCGCAGTAATTACTGTACCGGTATAGCCAGTGCTGTCTTCAATGTATATTACACCGTTTTCTCCTACTGGTTCCCCGTCAACAACTAAGAGTGGTGGTGCAAGCTTTTCCATGCATGTTGAAACGGAAACTTTAGGAGATGAAAGACCGTCGTCATCGCTTATGTAAAGGCTGTACGAAAGCTCTTCGTCCGAATCTGCTGGTATTCCAGTATACATATATGCCGCGATATACCCGGAAGGTATTTCCGTCGTATTGAACACAGGGCCGTTTTCCCTTATGGGACCTATGCCGGAAGGAAGGGTAGAAGTTAAAGGTGTTCCTGTAAGATCAGAGGGATTAGTCTGGTTAAGCTCAACTTGCATGTCGCTTATATGCAGTATGTGAGTGTCCTTGTTGTGCATGGGGGTTGAAAGCAGTCCCGAGGGCATGTAAAAACACAAGACGAATTCCTTTCCTGTGCCGGAAGGGCTATCTGCAGTTTGTAAAATGGCCGCAGAAAGTCCAGGTGGCTGCGTGTTGCACTTAAGGCTGTAGGAGAATGAGTCAAAATTGCGCATTGTTTCGGCTTCCTCTAGCGTTATGGTTCCGCCGATGGGGTCTCCGCCTTCTTTTTCTAGCAGAAAGGACTGGCTGTATGTTAGGCTTATTACCGTTCTGTCGCGGTCGCTCTGGACAAGACGTACGGCTGGGTCAGAGACTTCGGTTCCGTCCGGTGCGCAAAGAAATTTTAGGTTGAGCCTGTAGCCCTGGGGATTTCTTAGGTAAAAGAAAAGAACTTTGTCTTTTTCGCTTGAGATGCATTCCGTTCCGCCTGAGTCCCTTACGGTTGTGTTGCGGTTTTCCATGCGACCGATTGCGGCAGTTTCCGTGTATTTCCTAAAATATTCATTAACGGGTTCGTCGTATGTTCCTGCAAGCCCGCCACAAGATGCCATAAGCAGAGCCATACAGGAGGTGAGGAAGAGAAGAGTATGTTTTACTATATGTTTGTAGTATGTGGAGGTGGTAAAACTCATTTTATTATGTTATGCCTCAATTCACGGTATTAGAACATTTTACCACCGATATTGCCTACTGTCTATAGGAAAATTGACAAGAATTATGAAAGGGGTATGTGTACAGCGGCAGGCAAATGTCGGTTAAAAAAAACGCATGGTTTGCTGGAAACTTTCTTGCAAGTTCCCTCTAAGAAAAAGTGAAGTTAGCTAAGCGCCACAAAATCCTCAAAAAGTTGCAAGGAACTCTGCCACCAGCGCTTTGTCTGTTCTATTTCTAGTTCTTTATAGACGCTTGATTTGTAAAACTTTAGCAAAGCATTTTTTACGCTGGACTTTTCTTCCTCTGAAATGAGCATTATGGTTCTTGCAATTTTTCCTGGTAAAATGCTTCTTAGGTTTTCTTGCGTTACCTGCGTCATACAGTGATGCTCCTTGAGAAATTAAGATATGCTAAAGATTTTTCCGTGTGGAATAAAATTTGGTCAACAAGGGTAAATGTCTTTAGCCTTGCAATTGTTGCTTCTTTGTCCAAAAATTCATCTTCGTAAAGTGTGATTGTAGTATAAACCCGGTCATTTGCAACTGGCCCAAATACAATGTCGTAATCGTGCGTGAAACTTTTGTCCTTTCTGTTTGCAACAACAAAGTCAAGCCATTCAGACGAAGCGGAGTCAAACTTAAGAATTTTTAACTCTGGTGTTGAAAGCAAGTCGTCTGCTGCATGAAATTCGGATACAAATCCTTTTTTATGTTGGTCCGTTCCTTTACGGATTTTTACCCAGCGTTCTGCTTGCTTGTAATCTGTTGTGGTGTAGAAACCTGTTCCGAAATCGGCTGTTTTTCCGTTTTCGCGGGGTAGAATTTGAGGTGAATTAACTATTACAAGGCTTCCGTGGTACAGCTTCATGCTCTTTTTTCCTTTTCTTCTATAAAATTATGTAGTAGCGGAATTATGTATTCGCGTCCCTGTGAATGCAGTGCATCATAATTTTTGAAGAGGTAGTCGATTATTCCGTTCTGTTCAAAAAGATTTGCTACAAGGGAACCGGACAAATTGTATTCCCTGGCATACATTTCTATGCAGAAAGAAACGAATTCAACTGTTTTTGTTTTGTATTCCATAATGCCATTATAGCACAAAATTGGATTTTGAGCAGTTTTTTATAGCCGGTTAGTTCCTTTCTTCCTTGCCAAAACGTAAAAAGCCACGGAGGGCAGCTTTAGGACCATATTCTTCTGGACGGTCATTCTGCCTGCTCTACCATTTTACTTTTTGGCTAATCCGACCGAATATGCCTCTGCGCCACCGCCGTTCCGCCCTTCGGTAACCCTCATCCCGCTTGCGCGGGACTAAAGGGGCTCCATGGCGGCGTAAGTTTTTTTGTTGTATCAAGAAAGATGGGCTTTGCTTACCTATTAAACATTGTTATTGCCCGCATCTTCTGCAAAGCACTGTTCCTATGGGATTTGATGCTCCGCACTTTGAACAGACCCAAACTTCTCCGCTATTTGATTCACTTTCGACATTGTTTTGTGCTTCTGAAGATGTAACATCATCCTGAACAATACCTTCCTTAAAATTATACTTACAGTTATAGCATGAGTCTGATGTAGGATTTACTTGAGAATAGCAGTGCGGACAATAAAAAGTATCTGGATCTGGATTGCCATTTTTTACAACTGCAAATTTTTTTTGATTAACTTCAAAAATTTCATATCCTGCACGTGCAATAATTTGAACTCTTTTATCCCCATCTTTTATATTGTTTGATTCTTCCGATGTTCCAACAAGTTTTTTTAACTTTTCAACTTGGTTTGATAGGTCTGTAATTGCAAGAGCCGGGAATGTCAAAATAAGTAAGATGATAGCACCTATAATAACCCAGTGTGGCTTAACCCAGCTTTTAGCTAATCCTAATATACTTGCAAAAATGTATAACCCCCAAGTAAATTTTGTTAATAGCGCATAAATTTTGGCCATAAAATCCTCCTAAGATTTTAATTTCCTTTTTTTTTGTTGCAAAACGAGCGTAAAGCAAGTTTTGCAACAAAGGGATCCTTTCAATCCCCTTGTTCAGTGTACACTGAACAAATTTTTTGATTTTTTTCTTGTAACACAAACACAAGCTGGGCAAATTTTTTGCCATATCCATGTCTTCTGCGGCAGTTTTTATAGCCGGTTAGTTCCTTTCTTTCTTGCCAAAACGTAAAAAGCCACGGAGGGCGGCTTAGCAGCATGCAGAAGCTTTAGCTTCTGCAATCCCCAAAAAAATCCAAGGAGGGATTTTTTTGGGGCAAGGCCTACGCCGCCATGGAGCACCTTTAGTACCGCCCGCAGGGCGGTATGAGCGGATAGCGAAGTGCGGAACGGCGGTGGCGCAAAGGGGCGGGCGGTCGAGTTAGTCAAGGAATAAAATGGTAGAGCCGCTAAAAGTACCGTCCAGAAAATCACCGTACAAAAATCAATAATCATTCCTCTTATTGCCCTGTATTAAAAAATGAGTTATACTGGATTCATTAAATAGAAAAGTTTTATCTGAGGGGAATATAAAAAATGAATGTTGTCTTAATTTACGGCGGCCGTTCCGGTGAGCATGAAATTTCTTTGACAAGTTGTGCTGCTGTTGCGCGCAATATTTCTTCTGCCCACAATGTTACGATGATTTCGCTTTCCAAAGACGGAAAGTGGTATTTGGAGCCGAATGCTTTTGAAGAAATCCGCAAGAACCCGGAGGCAAAGCTTTGCGTTCACGCTGATGAGGCTATGCGTGTTAGTGTTGTGCCGGGCGGCGGTAGGAAGGGTGCATTTTTTGCAAACGGAAAGTATATTGCGGCCGATGTGGTTTTTCCGGTTCTGCACGGGACATACGGTGAGGACGGTACCATTCAGGGACTTTTGCAGATGGCAGGCCTTCCCTTTGTTGGCTGCGGTGTTTTTTCTTCTGCGGCTACGATGGACAAAATCCAGACAAAGATTATATGGGAGCATGCGGGGCTTCCGGTTGTTCCCTATATGTGCATAAGCCGCTCTGATGTTAACGACAGCAAGGTTTACGATGCCCTTGTTCAGAAGGCGGTGGACACGCTTAAGTTCCCGCTTTTTGTAAAGCCATGCTCTGCTGGTTCAAGCGACGGTGCTTCCAAGGCCAACAATGCCAAGGAGCTTTCTTTTGCTCTTATGGAGGCTTTTGGCTGGGACAACAAGGTTCTTATAGAAAAGGCAATAGACGCCAGGGAAGTTGAATGCGCTGTTACCGGTAATTCAGTTACCGCATCTGCTTCCAACGAAAAGACTGTGCTTAAGACTTACGGCCCGGGAGAGATTGTTCCCAAGCACGAGTTCTACGACTATGACGCAAAGTACAATGACCCGGACGGTGCAGAGCTAAAGATTCCAGCCCTTTTGGAAAAAGACCAGCTTGAATACATTCGCGAAACCGCAAAAAAGGCCTACAAGGCTGTGGATGCATCCGGTCTTAGCCGCGTGGACTTCTTTATTGACCGCAGGGACGGAAAGATTTACCTTAACGAGATTAACACGATTCCTGGTTTTACGAGCATAAGCATGTTCCCCAAGATGTGTGCAAGCGAAGGACTTGATTTTACAAGTCTTATCGACTACCTCTTTGACGAGGCACTTGCAAACTTTGCATCTTATGATTCTCTCCGCACCAGCCGCGGATAGTTTTTTACACTTGCGCTTTGTAATGCTTTTCTTTGGAGAGTGACTTATGGAAACTGCACTTGAATACGAACCCTATGTTTACCCGGAGGGCTGCGCTTTTGACACTCTGGAAGACATACGCGGAAAAAAGATAACGGTGATGGGGCTTGGCCTTAACGGGGGAGGTGAGGCATGCGTCCGCTTCTTCCTAAGGCACGGAGCCTTTGTTACCATTACGGACATGAAGACTTCCGAGCAGCTTGCCCCAACAATCAAAAGGCTTAACAGCGACCCCGACTTGGACAAGGACCGCTTTACCTACGTTCTTGGCGAGCACAGGATAGAAGACTTTGCAGAAGCCGACTGTGTAATAAAAAACCCCGGCGTAAAGATTCAGGGGAACAAATATCTGGCGGCGGCAAAGCGCATAGAAAGCGACATAAGCATTTTCCTCCATTTTACCAAGGCACCGATCATTGCGGTAACAGGCAGCAAGGGAAAAAGCTCCACGGTTAGCGCACTGGATTTTTCTTTAAGAAATGCCGGCTACAAGTCATTCCTTGGCGGAAACATCACCGTAAGCCCGCTTACTTTTTTGGAAAGGACAGACGGAACAACTCCCGTAGTTCTTGAACTGAGCAGTTGGCAGCTTGCAGATTTGCGCGGAAGAAAGGCACTAAAGCCAAAGATTGCCATCATAACAAAAATAATGCCCGACCACCAGAACTGGTACGGCAGCATGGAAAGCTACGTAAACGACAAAAAGCTAATCTACGCAGACCAGGGGCCGGAAGACTATACCATCCTGGACTTTGACGAAGACGACTATCTTAAGGACTGCCATACACCCGAGCTTGGCTGCAAGTGCTGGGGAGACGTCTTTGCAAAAGAGACGAAGGGCACTGTTTTGCGCTACAGCAAGTTCCCTCTTCCAAAAAATGTCTTTGGCGCATACCAGGCAAAAGAAGGCCGCTCTACCGCAGGCTATATTCAGCTTCCCGGCGACAGTGAAGGGCGGAAGGTAATGGGTCAGCTCCAGGTTCCAGGCGAGCACATGAAGACAAACGTCTTGAACGCAGCCCTTGCCTTGTCACTGATGAATGTTGCCCCGGAGCAGATACTTTCAATTGTTGGCATTTGGAAGGGAATTACCCACCGCTTAGAACGCTTCCACGAATGGCAGAGTCCCGAAAGCGGAATAAAAGTTTCCTTCTACAACGACAGCTGTGCCACTGTTCCCGAAGCCGCCGCCGCTGCAAGTCAGGCATTCCAAAGGAAGGTGATTCTTCTTACTGGCGGTACGGACAAGAACCTTAACTTTGAGCCGCTTGCAAAAGTCTTGCGTGGAGAAGGCGGTTCAGAAGCAAAGTACCAGCCACTGCAAACTTACCTGCTTGCCGGAAGCGGAACGGACAAGTTGCTTGCAAGGCTTTCCGATTCCAAGCAGTGTCTTGGCCCCTTTGAATCCCTGGAGATAATGCTTGGCGTTTTAAAGGCCAACCTTCAAAATCCTTCTGCCGACCGCGTCTACAAATTTTACCCGGACGACGACCCAATCCCGGTAGTCTTTTCTCCCGGAGCCACAAGCTTTGGAATGTTCAGCAACGAATTTGACCGTGGCAATAAATTCAAAGATGCAGTAAAGCAAATCTTCTCCGACACCAAAGTGGAACTGCCCCCTGTATGATAAAAATTGAATATGTAAAAAATGAAGACAAAGACTTTTGGTTCAAGCTGGACCGCCATTTGCCACAAGCGGAATTTGAAAAGAAGGTTCGCGATAAGCAGGGCTATGTGCTTTTTGCAGACGGCAGTCCAGTAGGTATTTTAAGGTACAATCTTTTTTGGGATAACACACCATTTTGTAACATGCTTTTTGTAGATTGCGGTAGGCGGCAAAAGGGATACGGTTCCATGCTTTTAAGCTATTGGGAAAAAGACATGAAGGCCCAGGGCTATGGAATGCTTCTAACATCTACGCAAGTTGACGAATCTGCCCAGCATTTTTACCGCAAACAGGGGTATAAGGATTGTGGCGGAATGGTAATGAATCTTCCCGGTTTTGAACAGCCCATGGAAATGTTTTTGTGCAAGGCTTTGGACTGCTAATTTGGGCGGTTAATATGGAGAAAAATTTGAAAAAGAAGATACTGTGTGTTTTTATAGGAGTTATTGCAATGCTATTTTCTGGATGTTCCAAAAAGAACAAAGATACCCATTATTTTTACAGCGAAAAAGAATTGGATAAGCTTGAGGAATATATTTCTGCATCCTATGGAAAAATTGAATACGTATTGCATGAAATTGCATCCCCCGATATTCATTTAGACGTTATGGTAATAAAGCCAAGTGAAGATCAGCCCTATTACAAATTAGTTACGATGGGCGCTGGTGCTTATAAAATGAATGTTCCAAAAGAATTAAAAAGCTACAAGCTTGAAAGGGCAGAATATGTAATTTTCTTGCCCAAAGATTGGGATCTTGAATCCAAAACTGATGAGGGCTACTGGCCCATAGGCAATTTAAAAATGGTGGGGCGGCTTGCCATGTATACGGACTCATGGTTGGGATTTGGCCATACAATAAGTGCAAACGAAGATTCATCGCCAGTTGCAAATAACACCGAATTCAACAGCTTTGTTTTGTTAAGGTCAATAGGCGTGGATAATCAGATTGTGGAGCCGCTTTCTTTGGGAATAGGCAAAAAAATCAATTTTTATCAATTGTATCCTTTGTACCAGGAAGAATTGGAATTTAAGTTGGAAAATTCCCTCGATGATTTGTGTGAAAAAATTGATGAAAAAGACTTGGACTTTGTAGTAAACATAAACCGCAAGAACTATTGCAAATAAAACAATCCAGGCTAAAACCGGGCTTTAATGTGCACCAGAGAAATTGCACATTATTTCTTTAAAAATTGCTCTTGCCACTTTAGCAAAATGGAGAAATTTGCTATAATAGTGTTATGAAACATTTTAATTTATTTGGACAGATGTCTTGCAAAAAAATTATGGTTTTGGCTTTTTTGTCTTGCGCAACCTTTAGCGCATTTTGTGCTGGCAAAAAGGATAAGCCTAGCGTAAAGACTGAACCCAAAGTCGAAGAGACGGTTGCTCCTGTTGTTCAGGAAGAAGAAAAGGTTCCAGAGGTACAGGTTCCAGATTTGACCCTCAATTTTAAGGGCTTGGATCTTGCCACCGGAATGGAAGTTGACCAGAAGGAATTTGCCCCGGCAAAGCTTACCCTGGTGAATATCTGGGGAACTTTCTGCCAGCCCTGCCTTGTTGAACTTCCAGATTTGGAAAAGCTTAGCAAGAAGGTAATGTGGCAGCGCGTTCAGGTTGTAGGCATTTTGTGCGATGTCTTTGACTCAAGCACTAAGGGCGAACTTGACCTTGCAAAAAAAATCATCCGCGAAAAGAATGTGTCTTACCGCAACTTTATAATTGCAAAGAACACTCCTTGGCTTAGGAACATTCAGGCTGTTCCTACAACCTATATCGTTGACCCAAAGGGAAAGGTTGTGGCAGGTCCAATCATAGGCTCAAGGTCTGCTGATGAATACAAGGTTCTCATTGATGAGGCTTTGGAAAAGCTAAAGAAATAGTGTCTGCAAAAAATAAGGCGCTTCTTGCGCTAAGAATTTTCCTACTGCTGCTGGGCCTTGCTTTTGTGGCGGCAGGAATTTTCAGAAACGAAAATTTCAGCATTTTCATAAAGGCTTCCAACATCTGCTTGGAGTGCATTGGCATAGGCTAAGAATTTTAGGCCAAGCCAAAGATTCCCCTTATAAAAATTTCAATTCCTATACAGATTAAAATTATTCCGCCAAAAATTTCTGCGCTGGAAGAAAGCTTCTTTCCTGCAAAACGTCCTATCTTTAGACCGGTAAGGCATATTGCGAATGTTACCGCCGCAATTATAAGCGAAGCCACGGTTGCCATTAAAAGACCGTATTCCGCAATGGTAAAGCCTGTAGAAAGCGCGTCTATTGAAGTTGCAATTCCCTGAAGAAAAAGCACCTTTAGCGAAAGGGCATGGGACTCAAGCGTTACTGAACATTCCTTGCATTCGTCCCCCTTCTTTTGGCAGTTGGAGCAGGCATTTTTTCTGCTTGCCAGGGCTTCCACAATCATTTTTATTCCTATATAGAGCAAAAGAATTAAGGCAATCCATGGAATGAATCTTTGAACTTGGGTAAAAATAGATGCGATTGTGTGCACGCAGAGCCAGCCTGTAAGCGGCATTAAAAACTGAAAGAAGGCATACACGCTGCTTATCCCGCACTGCCTTATGCGGCTCATGTTTGGCTCAGAAATTGCGTTTACTATGGAAACAGAAAATGCATCCATTGCAAGCCCTATTCCCAAGAGGATAGAATTTATAAAAAACATTAAGTTCCACGACATAATGGTTGCTATTATATCATTTATTGCAGATTAGCAATAGGTAAATGCAACAACCAAGGATGGCAATGTAGCAAAAAAAATGTGCGGAAGCACTGGAATGGAGGCTGAAAACGTGGCAAAAAAGCATTTGCGCGGTGCGAACCCGGCAGCGTAGCTTCAAGCCCCGAAGGGAGTCAGATACCTTGTATCCGCGCTCGGCTTTTTTGACGCGGTTTCAGCCGGGAATGGAAGTGCTTCCGCAGTTAGCATTTAGAGTAATGCTTTCTAAGATTTAGAGTTGCACTTACCTTTTTGCATCATTGGGGCTAAGGCTTGCTCTGGTAAAGTGATTTGATGTAAGATGTTTGCGGGGGTGTATTTTGGCTGGAATGGGACGCAAACGGATTTTGGTGCAGGTGGTTTCTTCTTTGCTTTCTAACCTTCACTTGTCGGGGCTTTTTGAAAAGACAATTTACAAGGGTGGGGTAAAGAATGTTTGTCTTCCTTCACTCAACTGCCACTCCTGTCCACTTGCGTCTGCCGCTTGTCCTGTGGGGGCTTTCCAGTCGGTGGCAAATTCGCACAACTTTAAGCTTTCCTTTTTTGTTACGGGGATGCTTTCCTTGTTTGGACTTCTTTTGGGGCGCTTTGTCTGCGGCTGGCTTTGTCCCTTTGGCCTTGTACAGGGGGCTCTGCATAAGATTCCTCTGCCAAAGCTTGTGGTGAACAGGACTGCTGACAGGCTGCTTCGCTTTTTAAAGTATGCGGTGCTTGCCGTTTTTGTTATAATCATTCCTGTTTTTGTTGCGGATGAATTTGGCCTTGGCTATCCTGCCTTTTGCAAGTACATTTGTCCCGCTGGAACTTTGGAGGCAGGAATTCCTCTTTTGCTAATGAACAAGGCTCTTAGGGCTACGGTCGGCTTTTTGTTCAGGTGGAAGCTGCTTATTCTGCTTGTTACCATTCTGCTTTCTCTTTTTATATACAGGCCCTTTTGCAAGTACGTCTGCCCATTGGGAGCATTCTATTCGTTTTTTAACAGGATTTCGCTTGTGCGCATACGCTTTAAAAAAGAAAAGTGCATCTCCTGCGGAAAGTGCCAGTCAGTTTGCCCCATGCAGGTTAGGCTTCCTGAGAAAATTTCCAGCGCAGAATGCATCCGCTGCGGAAAGTGCGTGGACGCTTGTGCTACAAAGGCGCTTTCTTTTTAGCTTGTCCTTCGCAAAAAAAAATGCCGCAAGAAAAATCAATTGCTGATTAAGAAGTTCAATTTCAAGTTTTTAAAAGAAGCCTTTTTCGCTTCAAAAAATGTCATTATCGGGCGGTTGGTGAGCATAGTCGAACCATGACCCGATAATCTTTTGTACAAATTTGTGGATAGATTGCCGTGTCTAGCACGGCAATGACATGCTTTTTGCAAAAAATTGCCGCAAGAAAAATCAATTGCTGATTAAGAGTTTTTTGGGAGGGAATTCATTCGGGGGCGTTGCGGGGGTGTCCCCCGCAGAGGGGGTAGCGGAAAAGGCAACAAAGCGGAACAAATGACGGAAGCGGCCCTTTGTAAAAAAATGTATTTTGTATTGGGACAGACCCTGAAACTAGTTCAGGGTGACAGCCTCTTGTTTTTCTAGCCTGCCGCTTTTGGCATTTGTGGAGCGACTTGCCTTTGCAGCGAGGGGGAGACGGTAGATTGTAATTGCAAGTGCACCACTTAAACTAAATAAAAAAACTTCATAGAATGTTTTAACCCAATAACTACCACAT
>JAGCWT010000186.1 GCA_017961705.1 Treponema sp. | reverse complement strand
ACCATTTGCCGAAAATCAGTGTATGGGTATGAACAGTTTTGTAAATTCAGTAGATCTTCTTTCTCGCGCTCTTGATGTACAGAGCCTCCGCTACCAGGTGACTGCCAACAACATCGCCAACAGCGAAGTGCCCAACTACAAAAAGCAGCAGGTCAATTTTGAAAGCGAGCTAAAGCGTGCTTTTGAATCCAGGGACAACAGCCACGAAGGATTCCGCATGATTACAAGCGATCCACGCCACGTTCAGAGCGAACAGCCCCGTGACTGGCGCAAGGTTGAGCCCCGCCGCGTTACTGACTATACGACCACAGCCAAGGCTAACGGCAACAATGTGGACGCAGAGCAGGAAGCAATGAACCTTGTTCAGATTCAAATGCAGTACCAGCTTTTGACCCAGCTAGAAAACTTTGAATTTAGCCAGGTCAACACGGCTATGAAGAAAATCTAAGGAGTAGAATATGGGATTATATACAAGCATTAACATTGCAGCCACAGGAATGAGCGTTGAGCGCCTCCGCACAGATGTTATTTCCAACAACATTGCCAACGCAACCACCACAAGGACTCAGGAAGGCGGATGCTACCGCAAACAGAGCGTAATTGTGGAGCCAATTGCAAACGAACACCCTACATGGCGGCTTCCTTTTGTTAATGATGACCAGGACAACGGACCGGGCAAAGGCGTTCACGTACGCGAAATCGTAAAAGATACAGCCCAGGGACGCATGGTTTATGATCCCGACCACCCGGATGCGATTCAGTCAGGCCCAAACAAGGGCTACGTTGAATACCCCAACGTAAACATCGTAAACGAAATGGTAGACATGATAAGCGCAAACCGAGCATACGAAGCAAATTCAGCCGTAATTCAGGGAAGCAAGGAAATGTTCTCTGCAGCCCTGGAAATCGGACAGTAATGGAGGCTTAGACAATGGACTTTACAATTGGAAGCCTTGAGCTGAACAGGACAAACCCGGCACACCTGGGAACAAAACCTGTAATAGACACAGCAAAGAAACTTTATATGGATTCTTTTGGCAACGTTACTGACGCTGCTCCAAAAGAACAGATCAAGCGCGGCGACTTTGAAAACGCAATGCTTGAAGCTGCACGCGAGATGAACGCGCAGCAGGTTATCGTTGCAAAGCTCCAGGAACAGATTATCACTGACCCGGACAGCGTTGACATTCATTATGTAACTACGGCCATGGCAAAGGCAAAAATGTCATTGAACCTGGCACAGACGGTCATAGACCGCCTTATAACCGGTTGGAACGAACTGTCTCAGAACAGATAGTGGGAATCTCCAAAAAGTTAAGTTTTTGGGGTGCCCGAACCTTCCGTTAGCATTCAAAAAGTCATTTTAAGACTTTTCAAATTTTCAATATTATGTTATAATATTGAATCACTTAATACATATAGTTAGTGGGAATGCTATGGGTATTAAAATCTGGGGAGCTTGCAAAAACCTTAAAAAGGTCTTTACGGGCAACCTTATGTTCGTTCTCGGGAGGGGAAGATGAACGAATGGTTTAAAAAAAGAACACAAACAGTAAAAGACAAGTGGGGAAAGTGGACTCCGCTCCAGAAGGGAATCCTCATCGGTATAATCGTACTGATTGTTATTGCCATTGTCATGATGATGAAGTTTTCGGCAAGACCTGCAACAGTACGCCTGTTCAATTCACCGGTAAATGACGAGGTTCTCCGCAGCCAAATCGTAACACGCCTTGACAATGACAACGTACGCACCTATGTCTCTCAGGACGGATACATTTCCGTTGATGACGAAAAGACAGCAAAGCGCTACAGGTCAATACTTGTTTCGGAAGGACTTGAGCCTGCCGCAAAAGACCCTTATTCACTCTTTAACACACAGCGCTGGAGCCAGTCAGACTTCCAGAACAAGGTTGAATGGCAGCAAGCCCAGGAACGCCTCTTGGAAGGTCACCTTAAGCAGCTGGACTTTGTTTCCCGTGCAAACGTGCGCCTTGTGTTGCCAGACGACAAGCTCTTTACAGAAGAACAGGCTCCCACTACGGCGAGCGTTGTTTTGTTTGCAAAGTCTGGTGCAGAGCTTAGGCCTCACGTAAAGGGCATCCAGCACCTTATTGCACGCAGCGTTGAAGGCCTCAAGGATGACTGTGAATACATTACTATCATAGACGGTTCCACTGGAGAAGAAATCAACGACACCAAGGGCCAGGAAGAATACAACCGCATGTCCTTTATAGAAAAGGCACAGAAGATTATAAGCAAGCGCGAAAGCGAGTATACAGCTTCTGTCCTTAAGTCGCTCCAGTCAATCTATACAGATGACCGTGTCCGTGTTGCCAACATGAAGGTAGAAATGGACATGTCCGAGAAGGAAAGCGAAAAGAAGGAATATACTGGTATTAAGATTAAGGAAGATAACGTAAATACTCCTTACGATGACTCTGTTGTAGTAGAAAAGCTTCCTATTTCTGAAGAGACTGTGCAAAAGACCTTTACTGGCACAGGCTACAATCCGGAAGGTCCAGCTGGTGTGGAAGGCCAGAATCCGCCTGTATATTCAGACAATGACAACATGATTGGTAAGTCTGAAGAGACTGGAACAAAGAGAAACTACGCACTTAACGAGACTCATTCAAAGGAAAAGGTTCTTCCTAATACACCTGACCGCGTTACGGTTTCTGTTAACATAGACGGCAAGTGGAACTATCCTTTGTATGATGACCAGGGAAAGGTTCGCATTACAAAGTCTGGCGGCTACGAGCGTGAATACGTTCCTCTTTCAAAAGAAGAGATTGCTGAGGCTACAAAGCTTGTTCAGAATGCAGTAGGCTTTAAGGCTTCCCGTGGAGACAGCGTAACTGTTACAAACATTCCTTATGACCGCTCAGAGCAGTTTAAGGAAGAGGACTTGCGCTTTATAAAGGCTCAGCAGCGCCGCACAACACTTTTGCTTCTGCTTATTGGTATTGTTGTGCTTCTTGTTGCATTCATCCTCTTCAGGATTATTTCCCGCGAGATCGAACGCCGCAGAAGGCTCCGTGCAGAGGAACTTCTCCGCAAGCAGCAGGCCGAACGCGAACAGGCTCTCTGGGACGCAAAAGAATCGGGCATGGAAGTTACAATGTCCGTCGAAGAAAGAAGACGCGCCGAACTTCAGGAGAACGCCATTGCTATGGCAAAGGAACATCCGGAAGACGTGGCAATGCTTATACGTACTTGGCTGATGGAGGAGTAGGATTATGGCAGACGAAGAGAAGACTTCCGGTTCCGGCATAAAGCAACAGATAAAGCCCGGAAGTGGCAAAAAGAAGAACTCCCATGACTACAAGAGCCTTACTGGCCGTCAGAAGGCAGCCATATTCCTTGTGGCCCTTGGCAGCGATGTTTCATCGGAAGTAATGAAGCATTTGCGCGAGGACGAGGTTGAAACTCTTACCTTTGAGATTGCCCGCCTCGAAACTGTTGACGCAGAATTCAAGGATCAGGTTCTTGAGGAATTCCAGGAGCTCATGCAGGCCCAGAACTTTATCACCACTGGTGGTATTGACTATGCCCGCGAGTTGCTCGAAAAATCCTTGGGTAGCCAGAAGGCTATCGACATCATCAACCGCCTTACATCAAGCCTTCAGGTTCGTCCGTTCGACTTTATCCGCCGTACAGACCCTGCCCACTTGCTTAACTTTGTACAGCAGGAATATCCGCAGACAATTGCCCTTATTCTTGCTTACCTTGAACCACAGAAGGCAGCAGTTATCCTGCAGAACCTCCCGGCAGACATTCAGCCGGAAGTTTCAAAGCGCCTTGCAACAATGGACCGCACAAGCCCAGACGTTTTGCGTGAGGTTGAGCGTGTTCTTGAAAAGAAGCTTTCAACCCTGTCTTCCGAAGACTACACCGCAGCTGGTGGTGTTGACAGCATCGTTGAAATTCTTAACCTTGTTGACCGTTCTTCCGAAAAGGCCATCATCGAAACCTTGGAAGAAGACGATCCGGAACTTGCAGAAGAAATCAAGAAGCGCATGTTCGTATTCGAAGACATCGTTATGCTCGACGACCGTGCTATTCAGAAAGTTCTGCGTGAAGTTGACCAGCAGGAACTTGCAAAGGCCCTTAAGTCTGTTGATAGCGAAGTTCAGGACAAGATCTTCCGCAACATGTCTAAGCGTGCCGCTTCTATGCTTAAGGAAGACATGGAATACATGGGACCTGTCCGCTTGAAGGATGTAGAAGAGTCCCAGCAGAAGATTGTTTCCGTAATCAGGCGTCTTGAAGACTCTGGCGAAATCGTTATTGCACGTTCCGCAGACGACGAGTTTGTTTGATTTTCCCCAGTTTACGGCAGTGGCTGCAAAGTGCTGCTGTAAATTGTTTTATTAAGTTATGATGTTTAAGTTATGGAGATGCGCAAATGGCACAGACAGTATTCAGAGCAAACCAGGTAAATCATAAACAGGGCGAAGTATTGCTTAAACTCAACAAGGAATTCCTTCCGCCTCCTGTAGAAGAGGAAGAAGAGGTTCCCGAATACACAGGTCCTTCTGCCGATGATTTGCGCAGGGAAGCCGAAACCTTTAAGATGAACTGGGAGTCCGAAAAGGCCCAGATGATTACAAAGGCCCAGGGCGATGCAGAAAAAATCATCAAGGATGCAGAAAGTGCAGCTTTCAATGAAGTAAAGAAGCAGACCGACCAGGCAGCCATCATAAAGCACAATGCAGAAAAAGAAGCCGCAGACCTTGTTGCAAACGCAAAGGCAGAAGCAGAGCGCATTCTTGAAAATGCCCACAACGAAGAGCAGCGCATCTTTGACAAGTCGCAGAAAGACGGCTTTGACAAGGGCCACGAGGAAGGCTACCAGACTGGAAATGCCGAAGCTGACCGTCTTGTTGAGCGCCTTCACAAAATAATTGATTCCGTGCAGGACAAGAGGCAGGACATCCTTGACAACACAGAGCAGCAGATTGTAGACCTTGTTCTTCTGATGACCCGCAAAGTCGTAAAGATTATGAGCGAAAACCAGAAGAGCGTAATCATGGCAAACGTTGTTCAGGCTCTTAAGAAAGTAAAGGGCCGCGGAGACGTTACCCTGCGCGTAAACCTTGCGGACATTAAGCTTACTACTGACCACGTTAAGGACTTTATCAATCAGGTGGAAAACATCAAGAACATTTCCATTGTGGAAGACAGTTCCGTGGATCGCGGCGGTTGTATCGTAGAAACAGACTTTGGTGCAATTGATGCCCGCATTGCAAGCCAGCTTAGCGAGCTCGAAACCAAGATTCTTGCAATTTCACCGATTAAGACCGTAAACAAGTCTGACGTAATCAATCCCGATCTTTAGGTTGGGGTCTGGTAAACAAGACAAGCCTTTGGAAAGAGGCTCTTTCTAAAAATTATATTTGGGAATAAAATGGCAGACGTAAGGCGGGATAACTTATTCGTGCGGAGGGTTCAATACCCCGGCGCACTGCGTCGTAAAAAGGGTGTTGAACCCGACTGCGATACCTTATAAGAACACCAACCACGATGCCTGCATCGGGGTCGGTGATTGTTTGCCATTTCCTGTTTACCGTTAACTATAAACTGGGGTGGTAAAAATGGAATCTTTCTTTGAAAAATATATTGATGCGGTAAAAGATACCGACACAATCAAATATACTGGAGCCGTAACTGCCGTAAAGGGGCTTATGATAGAAAGCTCCGGTCCAAGAAGCGTTATTGGCGAAATCTGTAAAATTCACATTCCTTCCACGAATGAATACCTTTTGGCAGAAGTTGTAGGCCTTGAGGGAACAACCGTCCGCCTTATGGCTTACGGAGAAACAAAGGGTATTGAGGTTGGGGCAGAGGTAACTGCATCCGGCCACGTACTTGAAGTTCCTGTTGGCTCAAAGCTTCTAGGCCGCGTAATTGACGCAACTGGCACTCCATTTGACGGAAAGGGAGACATTGCAACCCCTGTTCACTATCCGGCACTTCAGTCACCGCCAAGTCCTCTTGAACGCAAGGACATAAACAGGCGTATTGTTACCGGTGTAAGGGCAATAGACGGACTTCTTGCTGTTGGAAAGGGGCAGCGTCTTGGAATCTTTGCAGGTTCAGGCGTTGGAAAAAGTACCCTTCTTTCTATAATAGCGCGCAATACGAATGCAGACGTAAACGTAATTGGCCTTATTGGTGAGCGTGGACGTGAGGTTATGGACTTTATAAACCGGGACTTGGGTGAAGAAGGCCTTAAGAGAAGCGTTGTTGTTGTTGCAACAAGCGACCAGCCTTCAATTGCACGTCTTAGGGCGGCTTATGTTACCACAGCCATTGCTGAATACTTCCGTGACCAGGGCAAGGATGTTATGCTCATGTTTGACAGCGTAACCCGTTTTGCCCATGCACAGAGGGAAATTGGTCTTGCTACAGGCGAACCTCCAGCCCAACGCGGTTATCCTCCAAGCGTATTCGACATGCTTCCAAAGCTGCTTGAACGCACGGGTACAAATTCCAAGGGCAGCATTACAGCCTTCTACACTGTGCTTGTTGACGGTGACGACATGGACGAGCCAATCTCCGACAAGGTACGCGGAACTTTGGACGGCCACATAGTGCTTAACAGAAGCCTTGCCCAGCACCAGCACTATCCTGCAATAGACGTTCTTGCAAGCATCAGCCGTTTGAGCAGGCGTGTTTCCGGGCCAATGACTCTTAAAGCCGTTACGACCGTAAAAAAATGGATGAGCGACTATGCAGCCCAGGAAGAAATGATTCTTGCCGGTGTTTACCAGAAGGGCAATTCTCCGGAAATAGACGAGGCAATAGACAAGCATGCGGCAATCGAGGAATTCCTCTGCCAGGAAGAAAGCGACCATTGTACAATAGAAGACACCCTGCAAAAGCTTTCCGAACTTAGCGGAGTGCCCATTCCAAAAGAAGAATTCGTAGAAAACCCCGTCGGTGCAATTAAGCACATAGACATAAAGGCAGTGTAAGATTTATATTGAAGGGTTAATTAAACACTCCTGTAGTTCTGTAAAAAGTGGGGTTTTTAGGGGTGAAACCCCTAAACCGTGCCGGGAAAGGGTGGGGTCAAGGAGGTATTTGTAGATGAAAAAATTCAATTATTCAATGCAAAAAATCCTTGACCTAAGGAATTTTGAGCTAGACCAGGCCGAAGTGGACCTGGGAAAGACCAACGCAGAGATTGCAGTTCAAAACAATACACTAAAAGCCATAGCGGAACAAAAAGTTTCCGTTTCCCGCCGCACAGACTCATCTTCTGACCTTAACGACTACTATGCCGCAGATGCATATTTTAAGCTTCTTGAGCAGAAAAAGGAAATGTGCTTTGAAGAACTTGCGCGCCTTGAGCCAATTGCTGAGAGAAAGAGGGGCGTTGTCCGCGAGTGCATGAAAAAAGTAAAGGTTCTTGAGCAGCTTAAGAAGTCCAAGATGGGGCAGTGGAAAAAGCAGAACCTTAAGGAAGAAGAGCTTGCCATGGACGAAGTTGTTACATTCAAGTCGTCTGAAAACGCATTTTCCAAGTCAGAATAAAATTTAGCAGTAAAAAGACAGAAATCAATCCCATTCACGATTGGAAGGGCAGCCTAGACCTTGCTGGTAGGCGAACTTATCCAAGGCCAGCAAAGCCACAAAATGGCAGAGCCCTTGGAATTACCGTCCAAAGGCACCACCATCCCTATAAGCCTAGTAATGGAAGGCCGATCCTCCAATAAATTCCCGGATTATTGAATGCGTAGGAACTGCATTCGCTGGAATCGTAGAGAAGTTGTTGAGGAAGCTCAAAAGCCTGGTAGCCTCGCAGTATTCCTTCTGTAAAGGCGTAACGCAGCGCAAAAGCGGATCAGCGTAAACCTTAAGAACCGGAAGTTCGTAGTCAAGGGCGGTGTTGAGCATGGCATCCGCATTGTTCTGGAAGGGGAAGATGTGAAGTCTTTCGCCCCTTTGTACGCTGTCCCACATAGAAATTGTGTCTGCCGCGCTCTTTCCGCGGAAACGTGCATCTCTTACTATGCGGCGGATAAGGCGGTTGTCGCTTGTTGCAATGCGGTTGTGGTCGTCCAGGTTAAGCTGGGTAAGGGCAGAAAGGTAAATCTTGAACTTCTTGTCTGCGGAAACGAGAGGCGTAAGCTTTTCGTTAAGGCCGTGGATTCCTTCCATAACAAGAATGTCGTTTGGGCCAAGGGACATGGTTTCGCCCTTGTAGTAGCGCTTTCCCTCGTGGAAGTCGTAGCTTGGAACGTCTATGGTCTTTCCCGCAAACAAATCCAGAAGGTTCTGGTTAATAAGAGGAACGTCCAGTGCTTCAAGACATTCGTAGTCGTAGTTGCCGTCTGCGTCCTTGGGGGTGCTTTCCCTGCCAAGATAGTAGCTGTCCAGTGCGATTACCTTTGGCTTGTAGCCTATTGCCTGAAGCTGGAGTGCCAGTTTTTTGCTTGTAGTGGTCTTTCCGCTGGAAGAAGGGCCTGCAATAAGAACTACGCGCACCGTTCCCCTCTGGTGAATCTGGTCAGCAATGTCTGCAATGCACTTTACCTGCAAAGTTTCGGTAATGTCTATAAATTCATCCTGCTTCCTGTCGTGAATCAGCTGGTTTACGCCCGCCGCAGAAGTTACGCCAAGGATTTTACCCCAGTCCTTGTAACGCTTGTAAATCTCAAAGAGCTTGGGCTGGTCTTCAAAAGGAGTAAGCCTGTCCGGGGTTGCATGCTCAGGGAAGCGAAGCAAAAAGCCTTCGTGGTAGGGCATAAGGTCAAAGACGCTAAGGATTCCAGTGCTGGAGGCAAGAGGTCCAAAATACAGGTCGCTAAAGTCTTCCAGAGTGTTTACCATAACCTTGCCGGGGCAGCGGTAGTTTAGCTGCTTGCGGGTTTCGGTAAGGCCAAGCTTTTCAAAAAGCTCACATGCCTCTTGGTAGGAAATGCAGCCGCATTCAATTACTTCGTCTGCCTGAATTATGCGAGTCATCTCGTTCTTTAGGGCAATGATTTCTTCCGTCTTAAGGGACTTTCCCGTGTCCAGCGTGTAGTAGTAGCCGTAGCCAAGGCTGTGGCCAACCAAAAGATGGGCGTTGGGGTAGATGTTGTGGGCGGCGGTTGCCAAAACAAAGCAGAGTGAGCGCCTGTAAATAGCGGCACCATCCTTGCTGTCCAGGTATACAGGTTCCAGGGTTGCGCTTATGTCTACATAGCTGTCCAGCGAATAAATTTCATTGTTCACGCGCACAGCCATGATTTTTTTACCGTCAGATTCCGGTGCAAATTTATGGATGAGAGTAATCGGCGTTATCTCGTTTGAAAGCTCTTCTTTTGTTCCGTCTGGAAAAGTAAGTGTAAATTTCTTCATGCCTAATATTATAATCCACTTTTTTTCTTTTGCAAATAGAATTCAAATTTATTTAAGGAAAGCATTTTTTTCTTTTTTTTGCGGCACTTGCTCTTGGGACAGGCTGCTTTTTATGCTTCGATTTTTGTCAGCGTTATGATTCTTGTGCCGTTGCAGTAGATTGTGCACATAAATGTGCCGGAGTAGATATTCATTTCAGCTCCGTTTTCCTCTGTAAAGATGCATTCTCCTTCAGACGTTGTCATTACATGTTCTATGTCGGAATTGTCCTTGTAATACCACCTGTACGTGCAGGAAGGAAGGTCTTTTTGTGTTTCAGTGAACAGATCTTGCAGATAAACTCTTCCCCCGCCGGTTTCAAATTCAAGAGATATGCTTGAAAGCTTTACGGAAGCGGCATTTTCCTCCCCGCCAATTATTGTAACTTCATTGCTTGCTCCTATCATGATATAGGTGTCACCGTCAGTGCCGTCAACGCATACTACCCGGACTTTGGAGCCGCCCCTTATGCCGTCAAATTCTACCGTAATGCCACCTTGCTCAAGACTCTCCAATGAATAAGAAACTGTCTTTTTTGCTTCATAATCGCCGGTTACAAAAACCGTCATTGTTTCTCCGTCGGAGACGGCACGTGCTGCTAGGCGTTCGCAGACGGACGATGGTATGTTAAGGCAGACAGAGCCATTTTCTTCCTGATGGGAACATGAAGTTAAAGGAATCAAGAGTATGGCTATAAAGCAGAGTTTGATTATTCTTGAAACAGTAGGTGTATTTTTCATTTTAGTCCTCCAGTATACGATTTATTCCAAACTAATTTTGGAAGTTATTTTTCTTTTGCTGTACAGACCATGATGATTCGACCCTTCGACAGATGCTATGTTTTAGGTGATTGGCAAAATGTGGTACTCTGATTTGACGGAATCAGAGAGTCGGCGGAAGGTTCAGCTGAGCAATGAGGAACCGTAATCCGAGAGGACCATGGAAACCTCGATCGACAGATT
>JAGCWT010000185.1 GCA_017961705.1 Treponema sp. | reverse complement strand
GCTTCTGTAAAGTTCTGCTTCTGCGTAGTTCTTTCCGTCTGTTCCTTCTTCCTGCCATTTACGGTAAATCTCTGTTGCTTTTGAAATCTGTTCTGATGTAAGAGCAAACTTCTTTTTCTGCATATTCTTTACGGCGTTGTTCCATTCGTCTCCAGTCCAGCTTCTTAAATCCATAAAGAGAATTTCTTTTGAGCGGTCGCGAAGATTTCTGTCCTTTGATTTTCCGCCTTTTTTATTGTTGTTCAAAATCCACAAAGTTACGCTTATGTCAGTGGTTATGAACAATTCTCTTGGAAGAACAATAATTGCTTCAACTTTGTCATTTTCGATTAACTTTTGTCTGATAACAGGAGCTGTTCCGTCCGCATCACCCAAAGCGCCATTTGCAAGAAGAAAACCTGCTATGCCCTTATTCGGTTTTAAGTGACTGAGGATGTGCAAAATCCAGGCATAGTTTGCATTGCTTTCTGGAGGCAGTGCGTAATCAACCCAACGGCTGTCGATAGTTTTCATCGTGTCTGAATCGAACCAGCCTTTAAGATTAAACGGTGGATTTGCCATGATATAGTCAAAAGAAATTCCTTTGTGCAAATCAAGACGGAATGTATTTTCGGCTTCTGTTCCAAGATTATGGCTTAGTCCACGAAGCGCAAGATTCATTTTTGCAAGGCGATAGGTTGCAGGCTCTTTTTCCTGACCATAAACATTAATCCTTGAGATGTCACCTTTCTTGGCTTCAATTAAGGCGGCACTCTGGACGAACATTCCGCCGGAACCACAGCAAGGGTCGTACAAGGTTCCGTTAAACGGTTGAATAAAGCTTGCAATCAATTCAACTACATCATGGGGAGTATAGAATTCGCCGTCTTCTTTTGTAGCGTTTACAGCGAATTCTTTAAGAAAGTATTCGTAAACATAACCAATTAAATCTCTTTGTGTTCCGAACTGCTTATGAGTGATTTTTGTTACCTCATCAACAATCTGCTTGATATCGTTTGGAGCAAGATTCCTTGTTGTAAAAGTGCCCTCAACAAAACAGCCTTTAAGCTGCTCACTCGTGTTAGAAAGACTGCGAAGAGCTGTATCAAGAGCAACATTCAGCCCACTTGCAGATGTATTGATGATTGTGCTCCAGCGGGATTCTTCCGGGAGAAAGAAAGTGCCGTCTGTAAAAGTCGGGTCATCTATAAAAGCAGCCTTTACATTTGGGTCATTTATATCCATTCCGCGCTCAACAAGCTGGGCTTTAAGCTTTTCTATTCCGTCATCAAATTTTTCTCCAATGAATCGGAGAAAAACAAGAGTGAGCATCATGTCTCGCTTTTCAAAGAATGAGCCAGAGTTTTTTGCGTTGCGAAGGATGTCCCTACACTTAAAAAGAACATCATCTATATTTAGCGGTTTATCTGCTTTTGATTTTGCTTTTGCCATATCCCCATTATACCACAAAATCGAAGAAATTAAAAGTTTGCAAAAAAACTCACCTGTAAAATACGCGCAAGGGATTGGAGCCGCGCCGGAGGCGTTCCCGGTGGGGTAAGGGTTGGGATGGTTTTAGTGATGGGGTAAATGGACTTGCTTGCAGGGAAGGAGCGTTTGGAGACAGGCCACCGGGAATGGAGCGCGTAAGACGCGGAACGGCGGAAAGCCCGGTTTTTGCGGAAGCAAAAATGCGCCCATAAAAAAAAGCCCTGCAACAAATGCGTTACAGGGCATTGCAATAAAGTTTATTTTTTACAAACCGTATGTGGCTATAAAGACACCTGCGGCAATTGCGGTTCCGATAACGCCAGAAACGTTGGGGCCCATTGCATTCATCAGAAGGAAGTTTGAAGGATCAAATTCCTGTCCAACTTTGTTTGCAACGCGGGCTGCCATAGGAACGGCAGAAACACCGGCAGAACCGATGAACGGGTTGATTTTCTTTCCCTTTGGAAGGAAGAGGTTCATGATTTTTGCCATGCACAAACCGCCAGCTGTAGCCACAGCGAATGCCACAAGTCCAAGAAGGATAATTCCCGCAGACTCTGGGCGGATGATGTTTTCCGGAGTCATCTGGCTTCCAACGCCAAGAGAGAGCAAAATGGAAACAATGTTCATAAGTTCATTTTCCATTGTCTTTGAAAGGCGCTGAACACAACCTGCCTCGTGCACAAAGTTACCGAATGCGAGCATACCGATAAGCGGTGCTGCAGGCGGCAAAAGGAGGATTGTAAGAATAAGGAGCATGAGCGGGAACAATACGCGCTCAGTCTTGCTTACAGGGCGAAGCTGATCCATGTGAATCATGCGCTCCTTCTTTGTGGTAAGAAGCTTCATGATTGGTGGCTGAATCATCGGGACAAGTGCCATGTATGAATATGCGGCAACTGCGATTACAGCCATAAGCTCTGGTGCAAGTTTACCGGAAACATAGATTGATGTAGGACCGTCTGCACCACCGATGATTGCGATTGCACAAGCCTGCATGATGTTGTAGTTAAGTCCAAAGATGTCCATTACGGCAACACCAAAGAGCGTAAAGAATACGCCGAACTGTGCAGCACCGCCAAGGATTGCAGTCTTTGGGTTAGCAATAAGCGGGCCAAAGTCCGTCATTGCACCAATGCCCATAAAGATGAGCATGGGGAAGAATTCGTTTCCAACACCAGCCTTGTAGATGATTGCAAGCATACCGTCGGGAAGGTTTCCCATACCAGCGCCAGGAATGTTTACAAGGATAGTACCAAATCCAATCGGAATAAGAAGAAGCGGCTCAAATCCCTTTGCAACTGCAAGGTATACAATAAGGAAGCCAACCGCAATCATGATTACGTACTGCCAGCCGGGCTTTGCAGGAGAGTTTGCAAGCTCTGCCTCGCCAGCCTTCTTTTTTGCTTCTGCTTCCAGTGCCTTTCTCTGGGACTCTGCCCTTTCCTCTGCGGTTTCCTGATGAATCATCTTGTAGATACCGGTGGACTTTCCAATGTTCCTGATGAACTGTGTTACGGAAATGTCCTTTGAACCATGCCAGTCTTCCGTACCTACGATTACCCTTTCAAGACCTTCGCTAGTTGGGGCCGCAGCAGCACTGCCGTCACTTGCCAAAGCCTTTGTGCCAAAGGAAACAACTCCAGCGGCAAAAAGCATGACAAGCATGATAAGGAATATTTTCTTGCTATACTGAACTTTTGAATTCATATCTTTCCCCAGTCCTTAGTTGATTTCTGCTACAGGCTGACCGTTTGCAACCTGGCTGCCAACAGTAGAAAGGAAGTGAACCTTACCATCTGCGCCAGCCTTGATTTCAAGCTCCATCTTCATGGACTCAATGATGATGATGTTGTCCGTTGCCTTTACTGTAGCGCCTTCTGAAACGCATGTGCGGAGGAGTACGCCGGCAACAGGAGCGTTTACCTTTTTGCCGTTTCCAGATGCGGGTGCTGGGGCACTAGCCTGGGCAGCAGGTGCAGGAGCAGGAGCCGGTGCAGCAGCAGGTGCAGGAGCTGCCTTTACCACGCCACCGATTGTAGCAAGAACCTGTCCGTTTGTAATCTGAGTTCCTGTTGGAACAGAATATGTGATTGTTCCGTCTTCAGTAGCCTTTACTTCAAGTTCCATCTTCATGGACTCAACGATGATTACAGTCTGTCCCTTAGAAACCTTTGTGCCGTTTGCAAAGCACTGCTTAAGCAAAGTACCCGCAACAGGAGCCTTAACGTCAACACCGCCAACTGCCACTGGAGCTGCTGTTCCTGCAGCCGCAGGAGTTGAACCTGCCGCACCAAATGCAACAGTATAAGGTGTTCCGTTTACAGTAAGATTTCCCTTTCCGTCTGAAGTAACAGAATAAGATGTGCTGTTTACTGTGATTGTATAAGATCCGCCCTTTGAAGAAGATTCAGAAGCAGGAGCTGCAACCTTGCCGAATGTTTCCTTTGCGTCTACAGGGCCGTTTGCGCGGTTCTTAAAGAAGCCAGGGGCAACCTTTGGGAACATTGCATAAGTAAGAACGTCTTCCTCAGAACCGTTGCCGCCGTTCTCCTTTGCCTCTGCAACCATCTTGTCCCATTCAGGTTCAAGCTTGTCTGCCGGGCGGCAAGTAAGAACTTCATCCATCTTGCTCTGCTCAAGTGCCTTCTTAACAAGGTCCTTGTTTGGTTCTGCGGGTAGCTTTCCGTACTTTCCAACAAGAAGGTCGCGGAATTCCTGTGTCATGTTGTTGTAGCGGCCAAAGAGTACGTTGAATACGGCCTGAGTTCCAACAATCTGGCTTGTAGGTGTTACAAGAGGAACATAACCAACGTCCTTGTGAACAAGTGTAAGTTCCTTAAGAACGTCGTCCATCTTGTCTGCCTTACCCTGCTGCTTAAGCTGGCTTTCCAAGTTGGAGAGCATACCGCCTGGAACCTGGGAGGTAAGGATGCGTGTGTCTGCGCCAAGGAATTTTGACTCAAGAGAAGCATAGTGTGTGCGCACTTCGCGGAAGTAAGCTGCAATCTCAAGAAGAGCCTTTGTGTCAAGGCCTGTGTCGTATTCAGTGCCCTTGAGCATTTCTACAACAGTTTCCGTTGGGCTGTGGCTTGTACCCATACCCATGGATGAAATTGCGGTGTCAAGAACGTCTGCACCGGCTTCTGCAGCCTTAAGCTCTGTGGCAACAGAAAGACCTGTCGTTGAGTGTGTGTGGATTTCTACAGGAAGGTCGCAAGCCTTCTTTACAGCCTTTACAAGGTCGTATGCAACATAAGGCTTGAGCAAACCGGACATATCCTTAATACAGATTGAATCTGCACCAAATTCTGCATAAGTCTTTGCAAGCTCTGCATATTTTTCTATTGTATGGTAAGGAGTTACGGCATAAGAAATTGCCATCTGAACGTGCTTACCGGTCTTTTTAGCGGCCTTTGTAGCGCGCTCAAGGTTGCGTGGGTCGTTGCAGGCATCAAAAATACGGAAAACGTCAATACCGTTCTTTGCACAAGCTTCAACAAACTTGTCTACAACATCGTCTGCATAGTGGCGGTATCCCAAAAGGTTCTGTCCGCGCAAGAGCATCATAATCTTATTATTAGGCAAAGCGGCGTGGAGCTTGCGCAAGCGTTCCCACGGATCTTCGTTCAAAAAGCGGATACAGCTGTCGTATGTAGCTCCACCCCAGCCTTCTACAGCCCAGTAACCAATCTTGTCAATCATGGGGCATGCGGGGAGCATATCTGCCGTAGTCATGCGTGTAGCGTGCAGTGACTGATGGGCATCGCGTAAAACCAATTCGGAAATTCCAACCTTAGACATAAAAACCTCTCTATAATTTACGGAAATCTTCCATATATAATATTTTCTTGTTAAGCGAGTAAAAAAGCGGCTAAATTTTAGGCTTCTTTCTCATGGATGGCAGCGGCAATTGCTGCAACAAGGGCACCATTGTCTGCCTGGGAAGCTGCGGGGGCAATGCCAGAGGCGGCAGAAGCGGCAGAAGCAGCAGGCGGTTCAGCCTTGTCCCAACCAAAAAGATGAATCACGCCGTGAAGCAGATTCATTGCTCCGATCATTATAATCAGAAACGCAAAAACCACACACATTCCGAGCAAAGTCAAAATTCCGCTCTGCTCTAGCATCTGGGCGATAGTCATAAGTCCTCCAAAAGAAAAAACGAAAAATTCGGTTGCATACCACTATAAAGAATTTTTTGGAATTATACAATAGATGTTCCTTAATTTGGAGCCACTTTTATGGTTAAACTGTGCCCGGTCCTCCGGAACCGGTCAGACTCCGCGGCATTTTATCCCGCTTTCCAGGGTTCCGGCTCCCGCCTCCATTGCCTACGGCAACCCGCTGCGCGGGCCCTTCCAATCGGGGCTAGGCTCTGTTTAAATTCGACCTTCACAGGGGGACTGTGGGGCTCACAAACCCCTGTTTGGCGGTAGGAAAAGGCTACTTTTTTCACAATCTGCAAGAACATTAACTGTGGGGCGGAGAAAAAATTTTATATGCTTGCAAACTACTTCCTAAACATTAGAGATTCGAATTCACCGTCATTTTTAAACTCTTCAAAAATCAAATTAGTGCCTTCAGAAGAAAGATGACTGCTCCCTAAAATCTTATACCTACAAAATTTATAGGCATTGAGCGTATTTATTGCATTTTTATTGTCTCCATTCAGCAAGTAATAAAAGCATAGATACTTATTAAATTTTTCAAGAACATAAAAATCGTTGCAATCTAAAATATACACATCATTAACCATTTCTGCACAAAATTGCCTTAAAATTTCTTTGCAAGCCTCCCTATTGCCAAGATTATAAAAAAGCAATTTTGAATAAAAAAACTCTCTTACACCATCATCAAAATGAATATTGCTATGCAGACAATTTTCTATTGTTTTTTTGCATGAATCGTTTTCTAAAACTTGGCAAAAAAGAGCGTCAATAATTAAAAGCTTTTCATAAAGTTCCAAGCTATCCGTAGTCAAAAGCCTCTC
>JAGCWT010000184.1 GCA_017961705.1 Treponema sp. | reverse complement strand
TGATGCCGGTGGCCATGGCGTGGGTGCCATACCCGTTCCCATCCCGAACACGGAAGTCAAGCCCCACAGCGCCGATGATAGTGGCCCTGCGCCGCGAAAGTAGGAGGCCGCCGGCTTTTTTTTATTTTAAAGCTGACACACCAAATATGAAACTCAAATATAAAGCTAATGTTTTTCAGAGTGCATTTTTGCAAGAATGTCTGTGAAGAACAAAATCGATTTCTTCTATAATTTTTTTAATCTGTTGAATTTTTTTCTATAAATCATTATTATTATTAAAAGAATTATTTTCTTATCTATTTAAATTACACACTATTTGGAGAAAAAATGAATATTTTCTGTTCAGAAAATGAAGAAGAAGACAAAAAGGAAAAAGCAGGGCAAGATCCTTTGACTGAAAAGTTTTTAAAGACCCGCCAGATATTGCTTAGCGGAGAAATAAATGAAGAGCTTGCAGATAAAATTGTAAGGCAAATTCTTATTTTGGAAGCTGACAACGATAAGCCTATCTATATCTACATAGATTCCCCTGGTGGCGATGTGGATGCTGGATTTGCAATATTTGACACAATCCGTTTTGTAAATGCGCCGGTGTTTACAATAGGCATGGGACTCGTTGCTTCTGCAGCGGCTTTAATCCTCTTGGCAAGCCCCAAAGAAAGAAGGTTCGGCTTTCCGCACAGCCACTATTTGATTCATCAGCCGTCAAGCGGAATGAAGGGTGTTGCTACAGACATAGAGATTCATGCGGCAGAGATTGCAAAAACAAAGCAGCGCATAAATGAAATCATTGCTGGAGAAACAGGCACTGCCTTGGAAAAGGTCGTAAAAGACACAGACAGAGACTACTGGCTTAGTGCTGACGAAGCTGTTACTTACGGTTTGATAAGCAAGACTGTTCAGAAGCGCTCTGACTTTCCAGAACTTGCCCTTCAGCTTGAAAAATAAAAAATGACCTTCGACTTGACGGAATCATTGACAGACAACATTCTCTTTGCAATGGAAGACCAGAATTCCGTTCTTTTGGTGGATGCCAAGAGCGGACTTTTGGTTGCCGAGGAAGACGTATGCGATGATGAAGACAGGTTTTACGCCTTGCCTGAATGGTCAAGTGAAGATGGTTATAATCTAATGGAAGAATTTACCAGCAACCTCTATGCTCCCAATGTTCATGAAGAACTCAGGTTGGTATTGGTTAGTGGAAGGGGGGTGTTTAGAAATTTTAAGAATGTTTTAAAAAAATACCCAGAGACTGAAAAAAAATGGCATTTGTTTAAGGATGCCAAAATGCGTGAACGCGTTTCCGACTGGTATAACGAATTGCGCGAGTCATGGGGCTTAGAAAAACTCTTTTTAACTGATGATTCAGAAGAAAGTACGGAAGAGCTTGTTCTAAACGATTTTGAGTTCCGTGAATTTAATTCGGCAGAAGATGCCAATGAAATTGAAATAGGAACTGAAAATGCGGTGCAGGAACTAAAAACTCAGTTTTCAGAAGATTTGGGAAGTGCAATAGCATGTATGTGGAAACAACTTTCTTCCTATTCAACGACCGCTTCTAAGTCTGGGTTTGTATGCCGTTCTCTCGCTGGAGAGTTCGCAGGCTGCGTTTTATTAGATTTTTGCCCGCAAGAAACAAAGAAAACGGTTGTTATTACCGATTTTTTTGTTGTTCAGGAATACCGCGGGCTTGGAATTGGTGAACAATTACTGTCTAAGGCCTTGAGCTTTTGCAAAAAGCGCGGAATCCGCCATATTATTATTTGTAATACTTTTATACCGCAGTTCATGGAGAACCTTCTTTTTCAAAAACGATTTTTTAAGATTGGTTCGGGATATGCGGTGGATTTAAATGAGGAGTAAGATCATGGCTTACAATCGTGAATCAAATTTTATTGTAAACGAAAATCAGATTGCATCTTTTTTGAGTGATGCTTTAAAGAATGTAGAGGAATCTACAGAAAGTGAAATTCAGATTCTTAATCAGATAAAAAAGCTGTTTAAGAAAAATGTTGGTTTTTCCCGCAGAAATTATGTAGCTGCCTTGCTTGTAAAACAGGCATTGTCTAATTCCCGCTCCCGTTTTGGCCGCAACGACGGTAAAAATCCAAGGGGCGAGGACCGCTTTGGAAGGGACAACCGCTTTAAGAACGACAGGGCAGAAAGAAATTCCCGCCCATCAAGAAATGACCGTGACGCAAGAAAAAGTGAAGGCTTTGACGAGGCAGCTCCAGAAAGGGAAAAGGCTCCCCGTGTTCAGATAGACCCGGCACTTGCAGGAACCGTATTCATTGGAATTGGACGCAACCGCCACGTATTCCCCCGCGACCTGGTTGGCCTTTTGATTAGCGCCGCAGGTTTGGAAAGGGAAAGAATCGGCGACATCCGTGTTCTTGCAAACTATTCATTCATTCAGCTCTACAAAGAAGACTGCGAAAAGGTAATCGAAAAGCTCAATGGCTATGACTACCGCGGAAGAAAGCTTGTGGTAAACCTTTCCCGCCAGAAGGGAGAAGACGGAGTTTCTTCCGAACAGCCAGAAGCAAATTATGCAGCTGCAAAAGAAATGCCTGCTGACGACACAATCCCCTCTGATGTAAGCAATGAAGGCCACTCTACTTTTAGTAGCGAAAGCTCAGAGGCTGCAAAGATTGCAAGCGCACAGAGCGAATTTGCCGCAAAGCAGACTTTTGAATATGCACAGCAGGAACCAGCCCGTTCCTTCTCAGAAAGCAAAATCGAAGAGACTAAGCAGTTTTCAGAAACAACTGATGACGGCCAGGTAAAGTCTCACTTTGGTTCAGGCGCAGCATATTGATTTACGCAATCAGAACCGGCCCGCTTAGCGTAAGCACATACATTGTAGAACTTTGCGCAAGCGGTGCCCAAGCTGCAAAATCAACTGGCGGCGGGTATGCTTTTATAGTGGATCCTGCTGCTTGTTCATTTTGCGGCGACCAAGACGTAATCACAGATTTTTTACGCAAGCAGAACTTAACCCCTGTGGCAATTGTTCTTACCCACGGACATTTTGACCATGTTTCGGGACTAAAGCACCTTCGCGACTGCTACCCAAAAATCCCCATATTGATTCACAAGGAAGACAGCAAGTTCATTGGCGCGGAAGGCGGAACTTTGCAGGGGCAGAGCCTTATGGAAATGGGCTTTGACGATTTTATTCCATCCGTTACAAATTTGCCGGAAGCCACGGACTTTTTGGAAGACGGAAAAAACTTGCGCGAATGTGCGGGTAGCGCAGGCAAGGAACAGTCCTTTGAAGGAATGGAAGACTGGCAGGTAATTCATACACCAGGTCACACCCCGGGAAGCGTCTGCCTTTACAATAGTTCGCAAAAACTGCTGCTCAGCGGAGACACCGTATTTTACCGCTCATGGGGCAGAACCGACCTTCCCTTAGGCAGCGAGGCGCAAATACAAGAAAGCCTTCGCCATATCTATTCAACTCTGCCTTCCGACACAAAAGTTTATCCCGGCCACGACATCAATGGCTTTAAAATTAGCGAGAATATATAATAGACTCTTTTTTTCTTTTTTTTGCGGCGCTTTTTTGGTTTTCGTGTTAGTTGAGAAAAGAACACCTTGTGCCATTTGTGTGGGCTTTCCGCACTTCGCCGTCTTGCGCGGCTCATCCCGTCCTTCGGCCGGGACTAAAGGTGCTCCAATCCCTGCCGTGCTTGGTGGATGCTTTTCTGTGTAGCCGTCTACTTGCTTTGAGTGCACATAAGGTAAGTATGGCTCACAAGTGTAAAAAATCTACAAAGAGTGTGGATGATTATGGAAATTAATAGGTTCAATTTCGAGTTTTGAACAGACCTGTCATTGCCGGGCTCGACCCGGCAATCTTTCAAAGCGGATTATCTGGTCAAGCTCGATAATGACACATTTCTTGCTAAAAACTCGACATTTGACCTAATAATATATAGAATATCCGCCAGATTCTCCAACATAAGACCAATTTATAAGATTAAGAGCCGATTTAACTTGTGAAGGCGTAAAGTCTTTATACATGTTGAAAGTTTCTATGGCAACACTTTTACTCAATCCTGTATCAGTGACAAACAAATTATAATTATGGTTATCAAGTATGCCAAAATTGTAGCCTAAACCAGCAACATAAGTTACTCGTATTTCATATTGTCCAATGCGTTTGCTACGTATTATGTCTACTCCAAACACGCTTCCCGCAAGAACTATCAATGCCAAAAGGATTACGATTTTTTTAAGCTTCATTTTCATTCTTTTCCTCCGTGTTTTCTATGCTCGTTTGAATTCGTTTACAATATTTTGAAGTCCTGGATGATTCTGCGTATCATAAGCAAGATAATCCTGTAGGGATTTTACAGCATTTGCTAGTGCTTCATTCCCATAGTCGGAATATATATGAATAAAATAGTAGCGAACGTCCTCGGCTGCCATTGCGGTCTTAAGACGTTCCCCTGTGCGCATAAAGAAAAATGATTCGACATAATATTTTGCAGAGCCTTCATTCATCCCTGTTTCTTCTGCTATGAATCTTGCAGTTTCTGTGATGCGGGCATTGTCAGGGTATATTGATTTTGCCCTTTCATAACAGGCACTTGTCATTTCTTCTGTCATTTGCATCCTCCAGTTTTCGCTAAGAATCAAATATTAAAAACGAACACGAGCGTAGCGAAGTTTTCGTTTTTAATGGCTTAGTCAAGCCATTAACCTAAAGTATACTTTAGGTTGCAAAAGACGAAGCAAAATAAATGAGGCCGGATTGGAAGGGCGGCGCAGCCGTTGCCGGAGGTGAGGTACCTGAGCGTGTCGAAGGGCCGAACCCCGGTAATGGAGCGGGTAGGGCCCCGCGGAACCCTGGAAAGCCGTAAAAAAAATGGCAAATGTTTGCAAATACCCCAAATGGTAGAGCATTAAAAACTGCCGTCCAGATAAAGAAAATTCAAAAAAGTGTATTGACAAGAAAAAAATTTGTGGTATTATGAAATTAGTTCCGTGAAAGCGGTTTCATAAAGAAAAGGAGTGCCTTTTGAAAAAGTCGGACCAGGTAACAATTTACGATGTTGCAAAAGAGGCGGGCGTAAGTCCTGCTACGGTTTCCAGGGTTATGAATGAACCTTCCCGCGTTGCAGTGGAAAAAAAAGAAGCCGTATTTGCCGCAATCAAAAAGTTGAATTTTGTTCCCAAGGCGGATGCTGTAATCAACGCAAGGCATACTTACAAAAAAATTGGGGTTGTGGCACCTTTTTTTACCCAGGCATCCTTTATGGAAAGAATGAGGGGCGTTTCGGAAGTGCTTGGCCGCGAGCATTACGAGCTTGTGCTTTATTCAATAGACAAAACCGACGACTTAAAGAACTACATTAATGCCCTTGTTGCCACCAACAGGGTGGACGGTCTTATTTTTTTGTGTGTCCATCTGGAAGAGGATGTTTTGACGGTGCTTAGGGCTGCAAAGTTTCCGGTTTGCTTTGTGGAAGAGGCAGCCAGCGGTTTTGACAACGTTATTGTAAAGAACCTGGAAGGCGGTCAAAAGGCGGCGGAATATCTTTACGGAATTGGCTGCAGAAGGCCTGGCTTTATTGGCGAAAAGTCTTCGCTTTCCTATGCGGTTAGCGCAACAGAGGAACGTTTCCGCGGCTATGAATTTTATTTTGCAAACCAGGGAATCGTCATTCAGGACAAGCACGTTTGGATTGGTGACTTTACGGAAAAAAAGCTTGACGAGGGAATAAGGGATTTTTTGAATCAGGATGAGCTTCCCGACTGCGTTTTTTGTTCAAGCGACCTGATTGCGGCTAGGTTCATTGCGCTTGCAAGGGAGAAGGGGGTTGGCATTCCTTCAGAGGTAAAGGTACTTGGCTTTGACAATATTGATATTGCCCAGTACATAGGACTTAGCTCTGTAAGCCAGAATCTTGATGATTCGGGAAAGATGGCGGCTGAATTGATGTTGGCAAAAATCAAGAGTGAGAACCGGACTGTCGCGAATATGGTTCTTCCGCTTGACATTATAGAAAGGGAATCAACAAAGACTGCGGCTGAATAAAAAATGCATGCAAAAATTGGCCCTGGAAAAAGTTGGTTCTTATGCTTGTAGGTTTAAGCAAGATACAGGAGGTTAGTATGAAAAAGTTATTTGGAGCCCTTGCGCTTACTTGTGCGTTTTTGGCACTGGCAGGATGCTCAAAGAAGGGGCAGGCAGCTTCTAATGGTGAAGGGGACAAGACAATTCTTGTTCAGGGTGCCTTCCGTGGCGAAGAGCAGGCCCGCTTTGAGGAGATTATAAAAATCTTTAATGAAAAGACAGGATACAATGTTGTTTACGAGGGAAGCCCTGAATTTGAAGTTCAGATTCAGGTTCAGACGGAAGCTGGAACTCCACCGGATGTTGCGGCCCTTCCCCAGCCTGGAACAATGAAGCGTTTTGCGGCTGCGGGATATTTAAAGCCACTTTCTGCCAACGTGGTAAAGGCAATTGATGCAAACTACGCCCCTGTTTGGAAGGAACTTGGAACTGGAAATGACGGCAAGGTTTACGGCGTATTCCACCGCGTGAATGCAAAGAGCTTTGTCTGGTACAACAAAAAGGAATGGAGCAAGAGGGGCTATACTGCTCCCAAGACATGGGATGAACTTAAGGCATTGCAGGACAAGATGGTTTCTGACGGATGCGTGCCCTGGGCTGTCGGTTTTGAAAGCGGTGCTGCTTCTGGTTGGGTTGGAACTGACTGGCTTGAAGACATGATGCTGCGTACTGCAGGTCCAGATGTTTACGACAAGTGGGTTAACCACCAGATTGCTTTTAATGACCCTGCTGTTGTAAAGGCCCTTAAGATGTGCGGTGACATTTGGCTTAACCCTAAGTATGTTTACGGCGGCCCTGCAAACATCGTAACACTTAGCTACGGAGACAGTGTAAAGCCTATCTTTGAAAATCCACCAGCTGCAATGATGAACCGCCAGGGCAACTTTATTACAGGCTTTATGCAGGAAGAAGTTCAGGCGGACTTGGAAAACAACGTTGGCGTATTTGCCCTTCCTTCTGTTGATGAAAAATGGGGAACTCCTGTTCTTGGCGGTGGTGACCAGTTTGTTGCCTTTACGGACAAGAAGGGTGTTGAAGAGTTCATGATTTTCCTTACAACCTGGGAAGCATGTGCTCCTTGGGCAAAGATTGGAGGTGCCCTCTTCCCCCACAAGAATCAGAACTTTGCTGACTACGGAAAGTCTCTTGAAAAGGAAATAGCAAAGATTCTTGTGAATGCAAGCGTGTTCCGCTTTGACGCTTCCGACCTTATGCCTACTGAAGTTGGTTCTGGTTCTTTCTGGACAGGCATGGTGAACTATGTTAGCGGTGCAGAAAGTGCTGAGCAGGCTCTTAAGGTTATAGACGAGACTTGGCCGCAGTAAGCGACTTGCAGTAAAAACGGGCGTGTCAAAATGGTGCGCCTGTTTTATAAAATGATTTTAGTTTTACAGACTAAAGGAGGAAAAATGCCTGTAACTGTAAGCCGCTTGTGCGCCAACAACTTGTTAAAAACTTTTTTGACGCTTATTGCAACGCTTGCCATTTCTCTTGGCGGATTCATCTTGCTAAAGGGAAATGTGCTTTCCCAAATTCCTACGACGCTTATTGCCGTTGTATGGGGAGTTTTGAGCGTAATCCTTATTTTTTATTCATTGAACCTTTTGGCCGGGCTTTTTCCTACAAAGGTTTACAATAGAATTGTTCCCTATATTTTTATAGGCCCTGCAGTATTGATAATGGGCTGGTACCTCTTTTTGCCTACCATGCGCTCCCTTTACCTTAGCTTTTTGGACAAGGGTGCTTCCAAATTTGTTGGGCTGGACAACTACAAGTTTTTGTTTACCGACCGCTCAATGCTGGTTTCCATCCGCAACACGCTGATTTGGCTTGTCTGCGGAACAGGCTTTAGCGTTGTCTTTGGGCTTGTGGCTGCAATCCTTGCGGAAAGGTCTGCAATAGAAAAGACTGCAAAGACCTTTATCTTTTTGCCCATGTCCATTTCGCTTGTGGGTGCAGGCGTCATCTTTAAATTCATGTACTCGGCAAAATTTGGCGGGGCTGAACAGACAGGCCTTTTGAATGCGGTGGTGGTTGCTTTTGGTGGAGAGCCAAAGAACTGGCTTGGCAACGCCCCCTGGAACAATCTTTTTTTGATTGCCATTTTCGTATGGCTTCAGACAGGGTTTGCCCTTGTCGTTCTTTCTGCCGCCCTCAAGGCTGTCCCCGAAGACATGATAGAGGCTGCGCGAATTGACGGTGCAGGGGAATTTAGAATCCTTATGCAGATTGTAATTCCAAACATCAGGGCTTCTATAATAAGCGTTTCCACCACGATTCTTCTTGCTGCCCTAAAGTGCTTTGACATAGTTTATTCCATGACCAACGGCCTTTTTGGAACGGAGGTTCTTGCTTCCCAGCAGTACAAGCAGATGTTCACCTTCCACAATTACGGTCGTGGTTCAGCAATAGCAATCCTAATACTGATTGGCGTAAGTCCTGTTATCTATTACAACCTTAAGGAATTCAAAAACAGGGAGGCATTCAAATGAAAGCAAAATCTTTGGAAAAAAAATCTTGTTCCCCTGCAAGGATAATTATAACCTTTGTGCTGATTGCAATTTGCATTCTCTGGACAATACCAACACTTGGAATTTTCATCACTTCATTCAGGACTGCCGATGCAACAAATTCAACAGGCTGGTGGAAGGCATTTGCAGACTTTAAGTCTTTTACGCTGGACAACTATAACCAGGTTCTTTTTGGACAGCGCTACAGTGTTGGCTCTGCTACAGGAACCAAGGCTGTTCGCGGTGCAACCATGGCGAGTGCATTTTTGTCTTCCGTTACTGTAACCATTCCGTCTGTGATCATACCGATTTTTATTGCGGCGGCTGCGGCTTATGGTTTTGCCTGGCTTAGCTTTAGGGGAAGGAAAATTTTGTTTGCAATAATCATTGCGCTTCTTGTGGTTCCCCTTCAGATTTCCCTCATCCCCATTCTGCGCGACTACCAGAAGGTTGGTCTTAACGGAAGCTACCTTGGCATTTGGCTTGCCCACTGCGGATTTGGTCTTCCCCTTGCAACCTACATGATGTACAACTACATTTCGTCTTTGCCGCGCTCAATCCTTGAGTCTGCCTTTATTGACGGAGCAAGTCACTTTACAACATTCGTGCGGCTGATTCTTCCTCTTAGCGTTCCTGCAATTGCATCCTTTGCAATCTTCCAGTTCATCTGGGTTTGGAACGACATGCTTGTTTCGCTGGTATTCCTTAGCGGTGCGGGGCAGAAGCTTCAGGTTGTTACGGTTCGCCTGATGAATATGGCCGGTACCAGGGGAACTGACTGGCACTTGCTTACTGCCGGTGCATTTGTTTCCATGGTTCTTCCTTTGGCTGTCTTCTTGGGGCTGCAAAAATTCTTTGTGCGCGGACTTTTGGCTGGTTCTGTAAAGGGCTAATTTAAGGGAGGTTTGGGATGTACAAGGAGCAGCTTGCAGACAAGATGGCGCATTTGACTGGCCTGCTTTACACTCTCTATGGTGACCGCTGGGATTTTTACGACATCTTGGGCCGCCTGCAAAAAATCATGAAGGATGCTTCTGAACAACGTTCCGCTTCCTATCTGAAGGATGATGACGAAGAGGCGCTGGAGTGTGAAAAAAAGAATGAGCGTCCCTGGTATTTAAGGCAGAATACCGTGGGCATGATGCTTTACGTGGATTTGTTTGCAGGAGACTTGAAGGGACTTGTTCAGAAAATTCCTTACCTAAAGGATTTGGGAATTAACTACGTTCACCTTATGCCGCTCTTTGACTGTCCCAAGGAAGAGAACGACGGTGGCTATGCAATTTCTTCTTACCGCAAGGTTCAGGATAAGCTTGGCTCTATGGACGACCTAAAAAAACTTGCCAGTGAATTCCACAAAGAGGGAATTCATCTGGTTTTGGATTTTGTCTTTAACCATACGAGTTCTGAGCATGAGTGGGCAAAAAAAGCTTTGTCTGGTGACGGGTTCTATGAAAATTTTTACTACGTCTACCGGGACAAAAAAATCGTGGACAAGTGGAATTCATCTTTGCGGGAAATTTTTCCCCAGGTAAGGAGGGGCTCTTTTACCTATTATGATGAACTTGGCGGCTGGGTCTGGACAACATTCAATTCCTACCAGTGGGACTTGAATTATTCAAACCCGGAAGTCTTTCTTGCCATGGTTAAGGAAATGCTTTTTATTGCAAACCTTGGCGTGTCTGTTCTGCGTCTGGATGCGCTTGCATTTGTGTGGAAGGAAGAGGGAACTGCATGTGAAAGTTTGCCCAAGGCCCACACCCTAATAAAAGCCTTTGAGTGTGTGGCAAAGATTGCATCTCCTTCACTTCTTTTTAAGAGCGAGGCCATTGTTCATCCAGATCAAGTGGTTCAGTACATTGGTAAGGATGAATGCGTTCTTTCATATAATCCTCTGCAGATGGCCCTTTTTTGGAACAGCATTGCAACGCGCGACACAAGGCTTTTGACGCTGAGCCTTGGCAAAAGGTGGAAGGTTCAGGAAGGATGCGCATGGGTTAACTACATAAGGTGTCACGACGACATAGGATGGACCTTTTCTGATGAGGATGCATCTTCTTTGGGGATTAACGGCTACAACCACCGGCAATTCTTGAACAGATTTTTTACCGCCCGTTTTGAAGGAAGCTTTGCAAAGGGGGAAGCTTTTCAGTTAAACCAAGAGACTGGTGACTGCCGCATCTGCGGAACAATGGCATCTCTTTGCGGACTGGAAGAAGCTCTTTCTTTGGGAAATGAACTCTATAAAAAAATGGCTCTTGAAAGAATGAAGATGATGTACGCAACGCTTTTTGCCCTGCCTGGTATTCCTCTTTTGTATGCAGGAGATGAGCGTGCGGTTCTGAATGACTACAGCTACAGGGAAAGCATTTACAAGTCTTCTGATTCAAGATGGGTTCACAGGATAAAGACTGACTGGGAAAGAAAAAATGAATGCCCTGAGCAAAAGGAATTTGCTTCTTTTGTAAAGATGCTGGTAAGTCTCCGTGCAAAGGAAGAAATGCTGGGCGGAAGCCAAGTCTTTTTTTATCCTATGCAGGACAGCCGTGTCTTTGCATTCAGAAGGAATACAATTCACGTGGTTGCAAACTTTAGCGAAAGCAATGCTTCTTTTAAGATAGACGCATGGTCTGAAAATTCAACTGACCTGCTTAGTGGAAAAAAATACAATAATCATCTTGCGCAAAATTTGGGGCCTTACGAAGTGCGCTGGCTTAAGGAAAATATATGAAATTTTCAACAGAAAAATTTGGCGGAAATGAAACCCAGAGAAACGAAACTCTTTTTACACTTGGAAACGGAAACCTTGGATTTAGGGGAGACACGGAAGAAAAAGCCGGAACTTTCCACAAGGGAACTTACATAAATGGATTTTACGAAAGCGAATCAATTTTGTATGGGGAGAGCGCTTACGGTTATGCCAAGAACCACGAGACGATTGTTAACCTTCCTGATCCAAAGCGAATAGAACTTACGCTTGATTCCATCCCCTTTAACATGGAAGACCCAGACAAGATAAAAAAATACTTGCTTACGCTGGACACTCAAAAGGGAAGCCTTGAACGCATAACTGAATGGAGCGATGGAAAAAGGTCTGTTCTTCTTAGGAGCGAGAGGCTTGTTTCTTTTGCCCACGAGGATACTGCCGCAATCCGCTACAGCATAACGAACACTTCTTCCAAAGACGTGCAAGTTGGCTTAAAAAGTTTTATTGATGTTAAGGCTAAAAATATCCTTGCAAAGGACGACCCAAGAATCGGTGCAAAATTCCGCCACGAGGTTTTGCAGATTCAACAGGAAAATCCACTGGCATTTTTTGCACGGACTGTAAACTCTTCCCTGTCTCTTGCTGGAACTTGCAGCCACAAATTTTTTCTAGAAAATCAGCTTCTTGATTTTGACGGTGAAAAAAACTTTTGCCTAAAAAGCGGAGAAAGTTTTGTGCTAGAAAAATACATTTCTTATGTCTGGCAAAAAGACGGGGATGAATCCCTCTTGCAACAAATGGCTTTTGATGCTTGCAAAAAGGCTTTAGGTCTTGGCTTTGACAAACTTCTTGATGAGCAGAAAAATTTCCTTTCTGACTTTTGGAAGGTTGCGCTTATTCAGATTGAAGGTGACAGGGCAAGTGAAGAGGCTCTTGAATTCAATCTCTTCCACCTGCTCCAGTCTGCTTCTAGGAACGGAAGGGCTTCCATTGCGGCCAAGGGTTTATCCAGCGAAGGCTACGAGGGGCATTTTTTTTGGGACAGCGAAAGCTATGCCTGTCCTCTTTTTACATATACCTTTCCTCAGGTTGCAAAAAGTCTTTTGGAATACAGGGCGCGCATTTTGCCAAAGGCATTGGAAAGGGCTAGGGTGATGAACTTAAAGGGAGCCTTGTTCCCCTGGCGCACAATCAGCGGAGAAGAGACTTCTGCCTACTTTCCGGCTGGAACTGCCCAGTACCACATAGACGCGGACATAATCTTTGCCCTTAACAAATACCTTAACGCCCACGAAGACGGTCTTGGCTTTGAAAAAAAAGACGTTGAGGAACTTTGCGCACAGACTGCAAGAATGTGGCTAAGCCTTGGACACTTTAGCAAAAGCAAGGACGGTGCTTTTTGCATAGAAGATGTTACTGGCCCCGATGAATACACAGCCATTGTGAACAACAATGCCTTTACAAATTTGATGGCACGCGAAAACCTGGAGATTGCCCTTAAGCGTTCTGGAAACAAGGCCAGCGAAAAAGAAAGGAATGAATGGAAGCAGGCTGCAGAAAAAATGTACATTCCCTATGACGATGAGACAGGAATTATTCCCCAGGATGATTCTTTTATGGATAAGGCCGACTGGGATTTTGAAAACACGCCAAAAGAAAATTATCCGCTATTGCTTCACTATCATCCTCTTGTGATTTACCGCCACAGGGTTCTAAAACAGCCGGACTTGGTTCTTGCCCAGTTTTTGCTTGCAGGAAGGTTTACGCTTGCAGAAAAAATCAGGAACTTTAATTTTTACGAAAAATACACTACCGGGGATTCATCGCTTTCCCACTGCATCATGAGCATAATGGCATCTGTATGCGGCGAAAGGGAAAAGGCACTTGAATACTTTAACAAGACCGTACGCATGGACATTGATGACGTGAACGGAAATTCCCGCGACGGAATTCACACTGCATGTATGGCAGGAAGCTGGATGAGTGTGGTTTACGGCTTTGCAGGATTTTGCGACTACGGTGGAAAGTTTTCATTCAATCCTCAGATACCGTCTTCTTGGAAAAAGCTAAAGTTTTCGCTTGCTCTAAAGGGTTCAATTCTTGACGTGACTTTGACACATGATGCTGCAGAATATTCACTTAGGAAGGAAAGTGCAAAGCTAAGCCTAAGGCACCGCAATATTGAATTTACACTTGGGGCAGGGGAGAAAAAAACATTCAGCCTTGCACCAAAGCTGGGGGCCCTTCTCTTTGACCTTGACGGAGTAATCACAAATACTGCCGAGCTACATTACAAGGCATGGAAAGAGATGGCGGAGAAGGAAGGTCTTGTCTTTAATCAGGAAATAAACAAGAAGCTTTTAGGCATTTCCAGGGAAGCTTCCCTTGCTGTTATACTTAAAGCAAACAATGCGGTCTGGAGCAAGGAAAAAAAGGAAAAGGCCTGCTACGAAAAAAACGAGCGCTACAAGGAATTGATTTCTTCTCTTGGCAAAGACGACATTCTTCCGGGAATTGAAAATCTTTTAAAAGAAGCATACGATCAAGGAATATCGTGCGCGCTTGCTTCTTCAAGCAAAAATGCCCCTGCTATAATAAAGGCTTTGGGTCTTGAAAAGTACTTTGACTGCAGCCTTTCTAAACCCTTGGATTTTTCTGCAGGAATAAAGGCTAAGCCCCAGCCGGACATCTTTTTGAATGCTGCGGAAAGTGCCGGTGTCTGGTACACTGACTGTCTTGGAATTGAAGATGCCCGTTCAGGTGTGTGCGCAATAAAGTCTGCCGGAATAAAAGCTTGCGGATTAAAATCTAGCGGGGACGATGTGAGCGCGGCAGATATTATTTTTGATTCTACAAAAGATTTGTCGCTTGAAAAATTAAAGAAACTTTTTTGCTGAATTGACTTGTTCGGCAAGTTAAAAGAGGATGTGCTATGCAGAAAAAATATGATGTTACCGCTTTGGGTGAAATCCTGATTGACTTTACTGCTGCCGGAAAAAACGCCGACGGTAAAAATATCTATGAGGAAAATCCTGGTGGCGCTCCTGCAAACTGTGCCGCTGCGGTTGCAAAGCTTGGAGGTAACTCTGCATTCATTGGAATGACGGGGGAAGATTCCTTTGGCAAAGACTTACGGGATGCCCTTGAAAACGTGAATGTGGACACAAGCGGAATGCGCACTACAAAAAAACAGCACACTACGCTTGCCTTTGTTAGCCTTGACCAAAATGGGGAAAGAAAATTTTCTTTTTGCAGGAACCCCGGTGCAGACACCTGTCTTTCTCCTTCAGATTTGGACAGGGATATTTTGTCTTCAACAAAGTTTTTGCAACTGGGCTCCCTTTCTTTAACGGATGAACCTTCTGCCTCTGCGCAAATGGAAGCTGTGCGTCTTGTTAAGCAGGCTGGGGCTTTTATTTCCTACGATCCAAATTACCGTGAGCGGCTTTGGGGCGGAAGAAAAGACGCCATAGAAAAAATGAAAGGTATGCTGCCTTTTGCCGACATGGTAAAAATTTCAGATGAGGAACTTGAGCTGATTTTTGGCAAAGGCATTTCTTATGCAAAAGGTGCTACCATGATTCATGAATGTGGGGCACGGCTTGTCCTTGTTACCCTTGGAAGCAGGGGCGTGTATTATTCAGCAAAAAGTCCTGATGAATTTTTTAGCGGGACAATAGCGGTTCCGAGCGTAAATGTTGTGGACACTACTGGCGCTGGGGACTCCTTTACCGGCGGCTTACTCTATGCCCTTACGCGGAGGGAAAATCCCTTTGTCTTTGGCAGGGAAGAAATAGAAAGGGACGTTAGCTTTGCAAACTGCGTGGCATCCCTTTGCGTAACAAAGCGCGGTGCAATTCCAGCCCTTCCGACTTTAGGCGATGTGTTGAATTTTTCCAAGGAATTCAATATACTTCTACCGCTATGGATTTGATTAAGAAACTTGAAGATTTGACCGTCCGCTTTGCAGAAGTGACCAAAATGGTTGCAGACCCTGAGCTTGTAAAAGACCAGAAGAAATACAAGGACGTGATGCGCGAAAACCAGTACCTTTCCGATTTGATGGTACTTTATGATGAATACAAACGAATACTCAAGGGAATCGAAGACGACACTCTGATGATTACAAAAGAAGATGACGCAGAGATGAAGGAAATGGCCCGCGAGGAACTTAAGGAACTTGAGGAGCAGCAGCCAAAAATCGAAGAGCAGATAAAGCTAAAGCTTATTCCTCCGGATCCCCTTGATGAAAAGAACATCATTCTGGAAATCCGCAGTGCGGCTGGTGGAGACGAGGCATCGCTTTTTGTCCGCGACCTTTGGGAAATGTACTCCCACCTTGCAGAGCGCAAAGGCTGGAAGACAGAAACAATGGAAGCTCAGGAAACGGAAGTTGGCGGCTTTAACAAAATCGTTACCAACATCAGCGGAAAATTTGTTTACGGAACGCTCCGTTGGGAAAGCGGTGTTCACCGTGTTCAGCGTGTTCCTGCAACCGAATCCCAGGGACGCTTGCAGACTTCTACGGCGACGGTGGCGGTTCTTCCCGAAGCAGACGAAACGGAAATTGTAATAAAGCCGGAAGACGTGCGTGTTGACGTAATGCGTGCCGGTGGACCTGGCGGACAGTGTGTTAACACAACAGACTCTGCCGTTCGCCTTACCCACATTCCAACTGGTCTTGTTGTAATTCAGCAGGATGAAAAAAGCCAGCACAAGAACAAGGCCAAGGCCTTCCAGATTTTGCGCGCAAGACTTTTTGACCTTGAGGAAAGCAAAAAACAGGCTGAACGCTCTGCTTCCAGAAAGACTATGGTTGGTTCCGGTGCAAGAAGCGAAAAAATCCGCACCTACAACTTTCCCCAGGACCGCATAACAGACCACCGCATAAACCTTTCGCTCCACAACCTGCCTTCATTCATGATGGGCAACATGGACGAAATGCTTGATGCCCTTAACGTCTATGCAAAAGAAGAGCAGCTTGCCGAATAGAATTTCCCTTTGCGTATGACAATACAAGAGGCAAGAAAATACGGTTTTGATTCTCTTGAAAAGACAAGCCCTTCCGCCCAGTTGGACAGCGACGTTCTTTTGGGGGCGGTAGGTGGCTTTAGCAAAACCGATTTGATTTTTAAGAGGGAGCATGAACTTTCTTGTGAAGAAGAAGAAAAGTTTGCTTCTTATATTGCGGCAAGAAAGACAGGACTCCCTGTAGCCTACATAACCGGCCACAAGGAATTCTACGGCTACGATTTTTTTGTTACCCCTGACGTTCTTATTCCCAAGCCAGACACAGAGCTTCTTGTAGAAAAGGCAGTTGAAATAGTAAGTGAAAAGTGCAGTGGCAATCACCTGCTAACGGTGTGCGACATGTGTACCGGAAGCGGTTGCGTTGGAATAAGTATTCTTCTTGAAAGCGCAAAATTCCTTCCCAAAGAAAAACTTCCGCTTGTTCTTCTTGCAGACATAAGTTCATCTGCTTTGGAAATTGCAAGACAGAATGCGGATATGCTTTTTAGTTCAGATGCAGGACTTTTGCACCTGCGTGACAGAATCCGCTTTGTAAGGACAAACCTCTTTCTTGCGGTAAGCGGCACCTTTGATCTTATTGTAACAAACCCACCTTATATTCCGTCCAAGGAAGCCCACGACTTGCTAAGGGACGGACGGAGCGAACCCATTCTTGCCCTGGACGGAGACGTTAACCTGTATGGAGACCCGACCGGGGAAGATGACGGCCTTGGAATAATGCGAAACCTTGTGCCCCAAGCGGTGGAACATCTTTCTCCAGACGGTGTTCTGATTGCGGAAGCCGGTGAATACAATGCGGAGATGACAGAGTACATCTTTAGGACTGCCGGTTTAAAAGACACAAAAATATTCAGGGACCTTAACGGTGACTTGAGGGATGTTTTTGGCCGTAAGGCTTAGCGCTGGCGGTTGTACTTATTCTTTGCGATTGCCTGTTCCCGCATCTTTTCCTTGCGCTTGTTTTCTGCTTCAATTTGTTTTGCGGACTTTTGCTTTCCTGTATCACATTCAACTTTTACAGTGCGCTTTTCCACATCCTGTATGCGGAGGTAGGTAAGGCAGGATGCCTTGTGAATTGTAATGCCCCTGTTACGGGAGACGTATCCTACTATTGGGTCGCCTGGTTGGGGGGAACAGCACTTTGCAAGTGTAACCATAAAATTGGTTGTGTTTTCTATGCGGATTTTTCCTGTGTAGTCAACTTCCGCTTTTTTTGTGGCGGCTCTTTTTTTGCGCTTTTCTTCTGCCACCTGCTTGGAGTGGATAGTGTTTGCTGCAATTTCTGCCTCACGCTTTTCCAGTGCTTCCTTGTCTATGAAGGTTGGGTCGTTTGCGGTAAGCCAAGAGTGAATCTTTTGCCGGGCCTTTCCTGTTTTTACTGCAAGCAGCTGCCCCTGGGTTGGGTGGGCCTGCGGGTTTGTGAGGATTTCTATTATCTGCGTGTTCTGGAGGGGGGCGGTAAGCGGAATGATTTTTCCGTCTGCCTTTGCACCTACAATTTTTTCGCCAACGTCTGAGTGTATGGCGTATGCAAAGTCTATTGCGTTTGCGCCGGCCGGAAGTTCCTTTACGTCTCCACGTGGGGTAAAGACGTAAATGCTGTCTCCCAAAAGCTCGTTCTTTAGCTCGGAGAAGAAGCGTTCATCGCTTAGGTTTTGGTCGCGGAGGGTTCTTAGCTGGTTTATGATGCTAAGGTCTTCTGCCTTAACCATGTCGTGGTTTGTTCCCTTTTTATACAGCCAGTGGGATGCAACACCGTGTTCTGCTATGTTGTGCATTTCCTGTGTGCGGATTTGAATTTCCAGAGGCTTTCCTTCGCAGATGACGGTTGTGTGGAGGGACTGGTAGCCGTTGGGTTTTGGCATGGCTATGTAGTCCTTAAAGCGGCCGTCCATGGGTTTCCAAAGACCGTGAACAATTCCTATGAGTGTGTAGCATTCGTTTGAAGTTTGGCAGATTATGCGGAGGGCAAGAAGGTCGTAGAGTTCACCTGCTTCTTTGTTGCGCTTTCGCATCTTTTGGTAGATTGAATAAAAGTGCTTTGCCCGGCTTGTGATTGTAACGCTTATTCCTGATTTTTCTGCGGCGGTGTAAATCTTTTTTACGGCCTTGTCCAGGTAGCCTGCACGCTCTGCTTTTTTTTGCGCTACGATTGCCTTTATCTGCTGGAAGGCGTCGGGGTTTGAGTATTTTAGGCTAAGGTCTTCCATTTCGCTTTTTACGTCGCTCATACCAAGGCGGCTTGCAAGCGGACACCAGATGTCTATTACTTCTTTTGCAACTGCACG
>JAGCWT010000183.1 GCA_017961705.1 Treponema sp. | reverse complement strand
TTATACTTTCCATGTTGTGCTCCTTTTGCATTTTGGTAATGCTTTAAATAAGATTGTTGTCTAACCTTATTGTAGCTAAATCCATGTTTCTGCAAAAGGAAGACACAACATATTGTCTCCATTGCCTGACGGCAACGGCTACGCCGCCCTTCCAATCGGGGCTAGGCTCTATTTAAATTCGCTGTTAAGAGTTGCAGATTTCGCTTATTGTCCTTAGACCTTTTAGTGTAAGTTCCTTGTCCACCACACCGAATGAATCCGTTATTGGCTTTAGCACGCTGTTAAGGCCGCCGGTGGCAACAACGCTTACGCTATCCTGTCTGTCCCCTGATGCAGCATACAAGTCGTCCTTTACGCGGGAAATAAGGTATTCAACAAGCCCCTTGTAGCCAAGGACAACCCCAGCCTGAATAGCTTCCTTTGTTGTAGAGCCAAGGCTGGAAGACGGAGCCTCCAGAGGAACAATTGGCAGCTGGGCAGTGTTGGATGCAAGGGCATGGATTGCAGTCCTAAGACCAGGAGAAATTGTAATGCCGCGGATTATTCCCTTTGAATCCGTAACGGTAAGGGTGAGTGCTGTTCCAAAGTCAACTACAATGTTTGCACCGTGGAAGAGTTCCCATGCACCAACAGCATTGCACAAAAGGTCTGTTCCTAGCTCGTGGGTGGAGCCTTCGGGAAGCCTTACCGGAAGCTGGCCGGAAAAAGCAAGGGCAGAAGAAAGGACGAAGGGCTTTTTCTTTGTAAGGCGCTGGCTAACCGTAATAAAAGGCCCCAAAAGGTCTGGCACTACGGAACTAATTATGGCTTTGTCTATATCCTTTGCCTCTATGTTTTCATCGCGTATCAGGGTGGAAATTACGCTTGAATATTCATCCCCAGTACGGCGGGAGTCGCTTGCTATCCTCCACTGGTTGCGGAGTGTCTTTCCGTCAAAAAGAGCGGCAACTATGTTTGTGTTTCCTATGTCAACTGCAAAAAGCATTTCTTACCCCACTATTTTAATGAATCATAATACTTCTTGAATTCTTCGGAACGGACGTACTTTTCAAAAGCGTTGTATACATATTCCGGAAAATTAAGGCCAACAAGTTTCTTAAGTTCGCTCAAGGCCTTGTCTATAGTAAGCGGTTTTCTGTAGGGGCGTTGGGACGTAAGCGCATCAAATATATCGGCGCAGCTTACAAGCATTGCCCCTTCCGGGTATTCGCCAAGCTTCTTTCCGTAGTAGCCGGTTCCCTTAAGCGTCTCGTGATGGTAGCGCACAAAATCCTTTACGTCATCAAAGAATGAATTGTTGTCCAGGATGTGGTAGCCAATCTCCGTATGCTGCTTAATCTTCTTGTATTCCTCATCGCTAAGGCGCGTCCTCTTGTTGAGTATGTCGTCCCCTATGCCAATCTTTCCTATGTCGTGAAGCATTGCACCGTAGCGTATCTGGTGAATCTGCTCATCCGTATAGCCAAGGCGCTGGGCAATGTTAACGGCATATTCCTTTACGCGGTCGGAGTGGCCTTCCGTATACTTGTCCTTTGCCTCCAGTGCACAGGTAAGGGACTTTACGACTGCAAAGCTTGATTCATCCAGCTTCTGGTAAAGCTGGCGGCTTGTTATGTCGCTTGCAATGAATGATGACGCAATCTCCAGCATGTAGCGGTGCTCTACGCCAAAAGACTTTGGGTTGTCTTCGTGGCGGCAGAGTGTTATTACCCCAATCCTTGTCTTGTCTGTTCCAAATGGCACAGAAATGAATGAACCGCTTACGAAAGGCTCCTTCTCTACAAGTGAATAGAAGGGATGCTCCTTTCTGGACGGAACAAAGATGCTGCGCTTTGCATCAAAGACCTGCCCCGAAATTCCGCTTCCAACCTTAAGCTTGGCAACACGGCCTGAAATACCCTTCTTTGCAAATGGAACAAGCATCTTGGTTTCCTGCTCGTAGGCGTAGCAGACACCAGCGTCAAATTCAATCTGGGAGCGCAAGTCGTCTAGCAGGTTTGCAAACACCTCGTTCAGCGAAGTATGCTTTTGCAGGGCAAGGGGAAACTGTGTCATGTGCAAAAGTTCCCTCTGCCGCCTGTCGGAAACGGATGCCGCATACATGTTCACCCGCATTCTGGCGGCAAGTTTGTTAAGAAAATAGACCTTGGAAGGATCCAGCGAAGATTCTGCGTCTGCAAAATATTCGTCGCTTGTGCCAATGATTATGAATGCAAGAAGCTCAAAGCTGTGGACAATGGGAACTATGTATTCACCCTTGTAAACATTCTGCAAAAAGTGGCTTATAATGGGATCGTCAATCCCGTAGTCGCTAAAGAACTGGGAAAGGGGAACCGTCTCCGTAACCATGGAAAGGCAGCCTATAAAAATGGAATCCTCTGGAATAGTGGATACACCTTCCCTGTCTATTTCCCTGTACTCACGGCTTTCGTCCGAGTGGTAGAATATGTGGGCAGTATAACCCGGAATGAATTTTTCTATAAAAGCAATTACAGACTGAACAAGACCAACAAGAGTGTTCCAGCGGTCAAGTTCATCCATGCTGAAGTCTTCGGTAACATCGGCCAAGTTCAGCATGCCGGTATCAAATACAGAGTTGGAATCAGAGTCGTTGGAGATGCCAGAAACCGCGCTTCGATTTTTCATGACGCTAGAACATACCCGGGAATACGTCGCTCATTCCGTAGATTTTTCCCCTGGCAAGGCTTCCGTCATCAATGAATTTCTTTAGGTTTTCAAGTGCGTGGACAGCCCCGCTTGCAAACCCCTGCCTGCTTCTTGCCGTGTGAGTAAGTTCTATTGTGTCTGCAACGCTGTCAAAGAAGACTTTGTGTGTTCCCGGAACAGTGCCGCACCTTGTGCTGGAAACGTGGAGCTGCTGTGGCTGTGGCCTCTGTTTGAACTCGTCTGTAACAATCTCCGTCTTGCGCTTTAGTCCAGACATAACGCGGCGGGCAATGTCCAAAGCTGTTCCAGACGGGGAATCTGCCTTCTGGTTGTGGTGCATCTCCCAGACAGCCGCATCGTATTCTGCAAAATTGTTCACTAGGCGGGATGCCTCCTCCACGATGCGGTAGAACATATTAACGCCAATGGAAAAGTTTGCTGAGTGCATGAGACTTCCACCGCACTTTGAGGCAAGGGCTGCAACCTCATCAACCTTGTCGTTCCAGCCTGTAGTTCCAACCACAAGGGGAAGCTGCAAAGGCAAAAGGGCCTTTATGTTTGTCATGACGGCGCTCGGATGGGTAAACTCGATAATGCCTTCAGCCCCGCTTTCCTTTACCGCACGGGCTATGGCATCCGCGTCTCCTTCCGGAACAAGAACCTTTGCGTCCTTTGCAAAAACATCCACCGTAACGGCAGACTCGTGTCCAAGCGCAATGGCTGTGCTCTCCAGCATGTGCCCCATCTTTCCGTAACCAACAAACGCAATCTTCATATCTACACCTCAAAAAGTTTTCGCTTCAATAAGTAAATCCGGAAGTAAATCCAGAAATAAATCAGCCTAACCGCACTAGCTAAAAAATGCCTTGTGAAGGACGCATACAGTCTTGTCCGCCTGGCAAGTGTCCACAAGGAAGGAAATGTTCACCTTGCTTGCACCCTGGCTTATCATCTGCACGTTTATGTCCTCTGCCGCAAGAGAGGTAAAGGCCTTTGCAAGCAGGGAGCTTGAATGTGCAGCATCGCATATTACGGTGACTATTGCCTTCTCCTTCTTTACGTGGACTTCCCCAGCCCTGCTCAAATCTTCTACAAGACCATCCAATTCTGTCTTTCCGCTAACCGTAAGGCTCACGGAAACTTCGGATGTAGCAATTACGTCCACGCTTATGTTCCACTTAAGGAACTGGTTGAATATGTGGGCAAGGAATCCAGATGCGCCAAACATGTGGCTTGACTGGATATCTATAAGGTTAACGTTCTTTACGCTCGTAATAGCTGTAACAGGCGGCGTTGAACCCGAATGCTTTTCCACAATAAGAGTACCGGGGCTCTTTATGTTGTAGCTGTTCTTTACGCGAACCTTTGTTCCAGACTTCCTGCATGGAATCATGCTGCGGGGATGAAGAACCTGGCTACCGAACATGGCAAGCTCCTGGGCCTCTTCATAAGTAACCTCGCTTATGGGGTGAGCCTCTTTTACCACGCGGGGGTCTGCCGTAAGAATACCGTCAACATCCTTCCAAGTCTGGATTTCATCTGCATTCATTGCGGCACCAATCATAGTTGCGCTAAGGTCGCTTCCTCCGCGTCCAAGGGTTGTTATTGTGCCGTGCTTGTCCTTTGCAATGAATCCGGTTACAATCGGAATCTCGGAAGACTTGCCCTCTTTGTAAGAAGAAAGGTGCTTTGGAATGTTCTGCCAAACCTCGTCCAAAAGCTCTGCAGACATGTAGTTTGAATCGCTAACCATGCCAACATCCCATGCGTCGTAGAAAGCGGCTGGAGTTCCTTCTTTCCTAAGATATGCCGCCATCATGCGGACAGACATTCTCTCGCCAAAAGAGACAAGGTAGTCGCGGGTACGCTTGGTAAGCTCGCGGAGCATGGAAATACCTGTAAGCAGGGTGTGAAGCTCATTCAAAAGTTCCTTGATTGCAGGAACTTCAACGCCAAGCTCTGTGGCTGTGTCAAAGTGGAGCTTTTCAACCTGGGCAATGTCAACGGTACCCTTTACGGCCATGTCTGCCGCATCAAGAAGGTAGTCCGTGGTGTCTCCCATTGCGCTAAGAACCACAACCGGGCGCTGATCTTTATATGCCTGTATTATAGAGGCAACGTGCCTTATTCTTTCTGCATTTGCGACCGAAGAGCCGCCAAACTTCATTACTATCATGCCTGGTATAATAGCAAAAAGGCCGCTTTAGTTCAACAGTTTTAAGGAAAGAAACAAGGAAATCAGTCTTCACAAAATATGGTGACAGGTAATCAAAAAGAATGCAAGGGAAATATGCTTTTTTATTTTTCCTATGCTAAACAGACCGGAAATCAGTTTTGTGTGCAGCGGAAGGCAAAGGCGGCTGAAAACCCGCATTGGAGCGGAACGAGCGCAGCGAGTTTAATTTCCTATTCCGCGACACCGCGGGTTTCTCAGACGAATTTGCCTGGGAGCGGAACACAAAACTAATTTCCATGGGGAAAAATTTAGGCTTCCGTAAAATCCACCGTAAGCTCGCTAAGGTTTATCTTGGAAGGCTTTACCCTAAGCACACCGTTAAGCTCAACAGGATTATTGGGCGTCATGTAAGTCTCAAGGCCAAGCGAAGGAATGAACCACTGTGGCTGCTTACCGCCAAGGTCCACGCAAACCGCATCCCCGCTCCAGTCCGGGTTCTGCAAAAGATAGACAAGCGTCCAGTGCATGTTGCTTTTTCGCTCAGCCTTGTGGGCGGCAACAGAAGCGGCATCACCCTCGCTTACACGCATAAGCATGGTGTCCTTGTCCAAAAGCTCCCGGCCGTCCAAAAAAGCCCTAAGCTGCTCGTGGCCAATCAAATCTCCGTAGCGGCGAAGAGGGCTTGTTACTTGGCTGTACATTGCAAGGCCCAGTCCACAGTGCATGGAAGGGGTTACGCCAACAGAACGCCTCCTCATGCAGCGGCGGATTCTGAACTGCCCTGCAAGACCAGACGGAATCTCCTCCGGGGCAGGCATAGCGGGCGCATCCTGGCTAACAAAAGGAAAAGGAATGTTGTTCTTAAAAGCAAAGCGTGCAGCCCCCTCACCGGCAAGCAGCATCATCTCGCGAATCATGTCCTGGCTCTTGTAATGCGTGTCAGGAAGAATCTCCACCTTCTTTGTCTCCGGATCAACATTTATGTGAACCTCAGGAATGTCTATCTGAACAGAACCGGATTTTTTTCTCTTCTCTATATTGGCCCATGCAATATCAAACAAAGGCTTAAGCTCAGGACTTTGGCACTGCTCATCAGCTGCCTTGTAGGTAAGCCTCTTTACGTCCACAACAGTCTTAAGAACAGAGCACTCCTCTATGGTAGCATCTTCCCTGTTAATCTTAAGGCGGAAGGAAAGAGCAAAGCTAATCTCGTTAAGCCCAAGCGCATAGTCGGAAAGCGAATCCTCGCAAAGCATACGCGAAGCCCCCTCCGGTATGTAAAGCGTGGAACCCCTTGCGCGTGCAGACTTGTCTATTGAAGAGTCGGGCATAACCGTACTTGCAGGGTCTGCAATGTGAATCCAAAGATACTCACCGTCATAAGCAACGGCATCATCTGGGTCGGCAGACCACTCACTGTCTATTGCCCAGGCAATGCCTCCAACCCTTACGCGCTCCTCATCCTTTGGCGGAGAAGAAAGCCCTTCCGTAGCAGACTGCATGCTAAGCCCCCAGCGCAGAGGATAGGGATTCCTGGTAATGTCCCAAATGCCTGTCTCCAAAAGAACCTTGTGTGCGCTTTCTGGAGTCTCCTTCAAGTGGGCATCGTGCAAAGTGCGGCTTTTGTCCGTCTTACCAAGAGCAAGCGCCTCAACATCCCCCATGTAAATGCCGTCCTGGGGAAGGTCAAGCTTGCGGGCTTTAAGGCGGCCAATGAATTCCTCCCTAAGTTCAGCCTCCTTTCCCTTAAGCATAGCCTTCTTGACCATAGAATCAATCTCTTCCTTTGAGCGCGGAAGAAAAACAAGATTTCCGTTAAGCTGCTCCTTCAAAAGCTGGGAAAAATAAACCGTATTCTTAAGCGAAAGGTAAAGGCAGAAAGCCTCATCAGCATCAAAAGTCCCGTGGAAAAGAGAACAAAGCTCTTCCAGTGGCATGGAAGCCTGGGCAGTCTCATCATCGGCAGACAAAAGTTCCCAGCACTCCTTAATCTGGGCAGCAAGAGGATTGGAACTTTCCGTATCATACAAATCCTCTTCCCTGCAAGCGTCACGGTCAGCGGCATCCAGAGCCTTATCCAAAGAAGCAGGCCCCTCGTGCAAAAGAATAAAATCCTTAGCCCTAACGCTCTGTTCCGCAAACTGGGCAGCCTTTGTGGCAGTGGCAGGAACCGAACGGTACTTAATGGAAAACTTGCCCTTGTCCTCCGAAAGAACAACCGCAACCGTATTTTTATACAAAACCAAGGAATTTGCTTTAACCATACGGCAACTATACCAAAAAAAAGACTTTAGTGCAAATATAAAAGACTCTAGGACACTAGTCTTTAGGACGGTAATTCTACTTGCTCTACCATTTTGCCTTTTGGCTAATCCGACCGAACATGCCTCTGCGTCACGGGCTTTCCAGGGTTCCGCCTTTCGGCTCCATTCCTACCGGAACGGCTGCGCCGCCCTTACAATCCCGCGTAGGTTTCTCGCCATCCGTCACCCTGCGCGGTCACTGAGCCTATCGAAGCATGACTCAGGGGCTGTCCCAATGAAATCCGCTACACAAAACTCTTTCTTGCCAAAAGCATTTCTATCCGCTAGAATAAAGGCATGGACGGATTAACCTACACGCTCATAAACAAAGAAACTCCCCTGTGCGACTTCATAATAGAAGGCCAAGGCGAACTTGAAATTTGCAAAATCACAAGGGAACACCAGCCCCTTCCATTTTGGTGCCAAGACATTGATTCCTGGACGGCAAACAGAAGCTCGGCAAAGCACAGGGCTCACGTGGAAAAAATCCTTGAAATGTGCGGGGGAAAGACAAAGAGCGGCTTTATAGCCCTTACCCACTGCCTTTCCCTAACGGACACCCTTTGGGTAAAGAGCGACAGGGAAAGCGTCACTTGGAAAGACGTCAACCTCTACGAAAACAATTTTGACGAAGTAGTGTCAAAGCTTTCCTTTGACGGCAACGGACTTTTCGGAATCCAAATGTCAACCACGTCACCAGAACTTACAACCGACGGAGCCTACGACAAGTGCTGGCTAAACGAGAAAGACGGCATACACCTTATAAAAACCGGAAGTGAGGGTGCAAGGAACACAGGACTTGAACCCTACGGCGAAGTTCTTGCAAGCCAGGTCTTTGAAAAGCTTTGCAAATCCGTAAAGTACAGCCTAAGAAAATATGATGGACACATTGTTTCCGACTGCAATATTTTCACTTCCCAGGAATTTGGCTACCGTCCAATCTCCATGTTCTACAAGGACAAGCTTACTCTTCCAAAGCTACTGGAAATCTACCGTGACTTTGGCTGCGAGGACGACTTCCGCAGGATGGTGGTAGCAGACTGCATAACGCTAAACTGCGACCGCCACTTTGGCAACTTTGGCTTTATGGTCAACAACGACACCTTTGAGCGCACGGTCCTAAACCCATGCTTTGACTTTAACATGGCCTTTGTCCCCTTTGCAGAAGAAGGCTTTGACTTTGGAGGACCGGAACTTGACTTTGACCAATACCTTTCACGGAGGGGGCCTGTAATCGGAAGCGACTACGTGGCACCTGCAAAAGCCATACTCACGCCCCAAATAAAAAAATGCGTCGAAGAAATCCGCGAAACACCGCTTATAGTTCCCTGCGACCAAAAATTCACCGAGCACAGGCTTTCCCAGATGAACATGATAAAAAACGTCCAGTGCGACCGCATCCTAGGCATTCCCGCCACCTGGGCATTTTAGCTATTGAATTCTTCCTTAATATACCGTAAAATATGGAAGAGAGTTGGAGTCACCACAAAAAGGAGTTTTGCCATGAAGAACAAATTCCATGCATTCCTTTACTTTACGGCCACAGTGCTTTTATTGCTAAATATATCATCATGCTCAGGCATCGCATCTCCGTCCGAACAGGAATCCCCGTCAGCTTCCAGGGGGCTTAGCCTTAGGGGAAGGTTCAGCTTGGCAGAAGCATCGGCAGTCCCAAGCGAATACCAAACCGCCACAAACGCATCCCAGCAAGCTTCACGCAACGCAATACCAGACACAAGCACTTTAACATATTCAGTCTCAGCAACTAACGCTTCCACCGGCAACATAGTCTGGGCAACAAGCGCAAATTCCACCAGCTATGAATTCAACGGAAACCTTACCGCAGGCACATGGGAGATTACGGCTTACGCAAAACAGGTCTCAACGGTTGTCCTTCAAAGCGAACCAAAGACCGTAACCCTTTCCAAATTGGCAATGGACGCAAGCGCAAGCCTAACCATGGCACCAAGCACAAGCGGAAGTGGCAGCATAGACCTTGCTATAAACTGGGCATCTGACAGCGGCATTGGATATTGCAATTACAGCACCCCAGCAGGAATTACAATCACAACTACAGGCGGACAGCCAGACAGAATAACAGCCAACACAATAGATTCCGGCATTTACACAGTAACGCTTTCCTTCTATACATCACAAGCCTACTACAACTCAGGCGCAGCCCCGCTCTACAAATGCACGGAATACATTGCAGTATACCCCGGCCTTACAACAAACAAATGGACTACATCAACAGCATCCCACATCACGTCTTCCGGCAGCTTTAACGTTACGCTTGACAGCGTCCACACATTCGTATACAGAACAATCTACGTTGATTCTGCCTCAAGCTCAAGCAAACCCAACGGAACATCCGAGCAACCCTACAAAACAATAGAAAGCGCAATGACAAGACTAAACGAGGTTGCCGCCCAAAACATCATAACAGACATAAGCGCAACAAAACCCTGGGAACTGCACGTAAAGGGAACACTAACGGCACCAAGCGGCATAGGAGAAACATTTATAAAGGTAACGTCAGCCATAGGACACCTTAAAATTGTAGGAGAAGGAAGCGGAGCAACAATAGATGCAGCTACAAAATGTAGGGTTCTGGAAGTGGCATCAGACACAAATGTAACCGTTGAAAATATCACGCTAAAAAACGGAAGAGGAACAGGAGGCGGTGGAGTTTACGTTAGCGGAACTTTTACAATGAATGACGGCACTACAATCTGCGGCAACAAGGATACTAGCTCCACCGGATCTGGAGGCGGTGTCCTTATTACAAGTAGCGGAAAATTTTACATGAATGGAGGAACAATAAGCGGTAACGAGGCTAAGTACGGAGGCGGAGTTTGCGTTGTATCTGGCGGACGATTCGAGATGACGGACGGAACAATAAGTGGATGCACAGCTCCCATTGCTGTTAACGGCGAAGGCGGAGGAATATGCAGCAGCGGTACACTAAGCATTAGCGGAGGCTCTGTAACAGGCAACACAGGTACTTTAGGCGCAGGAGTTTGCGCAAAAGGCGGAAGTGTTACCATAACAACAGGCAGTTCCATAACCGCAAACACAGCTGTCACAAACGGAAACAACATCTACATAAGCTCTGGAGTTTCCTCAGTCTCTGTTCCCGCAGGAAACAATTCCTTCTATGACGACACAACAAACGCAACAGGCTACCCTGACGCAATCTGCTGTACAAGCGGCAACAGCTTTGCCCGCTTTAACAAAGCAAACTCTTCCGCAAACTACATAGACACTGCAATCAGAGGATTTACTGGCAACGCAGCAATATTCTTTGGCACAACAACCGACAGCAACACAACATGGGAAAGCGACTGTATTGATATTGCAAGCTCTTTCGAGTACAACCTTACGCTACAACCAACAAAAGATGGAAAAACCGCCACAATTAAAGCCGACAATGTATCCAATTCAGCAGATTCATACCTCATGCACTTTAACAAATCCGGCAAAAAGCTAATCCTTTCAAACATTATTCTTGACGGAGACGCAAGATTTGGCATTGTAAAAGTTGAAGCAGGAACATTGGAAGCCTCAAACTGCACCTTCCAGTACGGCAAGGCGTATCATGGAGCAGGGCTTAATGTAACAGAAAATAATACAGCAAAGCTTACTTCCTGCACGGTAACAGACTGCGAGGCAGTAACCCCAGACCAAGACGCTTATGCTACAGGCGGAGCCATCCGTGCTAACGGCGATGTAGAATTTAGTGGAACTATAAAAGATTGCTCTGTAAAAGGACTTGGCGGTGGGGTATGTGTTTGGGACGATGGCCAATTTACCATTAGTAGCGGCACAATTGAATCTTGTCATGCATACAAAACAACAGGCAGTTCTGCATCTATAACAGGTGTTGGCGGTGGGGTATGGACATACAACACCTTTAGCATGACAGGCGGCACAATCAAAAACTGTACTGCAGAAAATCACACAGCTGGAATACTTGTTCAACCCCCATCCAATGACAAATCTGCTACTATTGAAATGCAAGGTGATGCCCGCATAGACACAGGCAACGAAGTATATCTTAAAAACGAAAACAACAAAGCAAAAATTAAAATAACAGGAAATCTTAATACCACTATTGCTGCAAAGATTAGACCTTATAGCTACACAAAAGCCTCCTCAGACAAAGTTCTTACAGACGACAGCAGTGGTTCACTGGTTAATGCAAACTTCAGAAAATTCTCCGTAACTCCAGAGCTTTCTGATGGAAAGACGATTGTATGGGCCACACTAAGTAATGGAAAATTATCCGCCACAACAATCACTTTGACCAAAGAAACACTTCCTAGTTTTGAGCCAATAAGTTCTATAGATTATGATATTACTGTAGACGAAACATTTGATGGCTCGGACGTAAGAGATTTAATACAAAAACTGAACGATACAGTCGGCAACAAAACAGTTCTCGATTTAAGCAGGGCAAATGTAACGGCTATGGATTCGTCATTGTATTGGGTAAAAGGAGGAATAAGTTCAATTACATTCCCTGACAGCTGCACAAACATAAGCTCTCAAATTTTCCAAAGTGCAACAGACTTAACGGAAATAAAAATATCTAATTCAAACTCAACCTTCTGTACTGTTGACGGCGTAATGTACTCAAAAGACAAAAAGAAGCTTTTGCATTATCCGGCCGCAAAACCAGAAAGCAATTTTACGAGTCCTTCTACAGTTAACACATTGGGGTACGGTGCTTTTGAAAGAAACAAATATCTGGAAACAATAAACGGTTTAACGCAAATAAAACACCTTGAAAGTATGGTAACATTCAGTTCTACATTAAAACTTAAGGAGGTTGACTTGTCTGGACTTACAGACACAACACTGGAAGCCTATACTTTTCAATATTCAACCGGCATAGAAAAGGTTACTCTTTCTTCTTCAACACAATACATCTCTTTTGGATGCTTCAGAGGGCTAACAAATCTTAAGGAAGTGCATTTTAAGACTACAACCCCGCCTCCCCTTGATGCTTCTGACGATCACGCTTATTACAGGAATTTCAAGGAGTGTCCGAACGTAAAATTCTATGTTCCTTCATCAGCCGTAAACGCTTACAAAAATGCAACAGGAGAAAAGGGCTTTTCAAACCCTGAGTACAATGGAGCCGCAACCACAACCTCAGGAATACAAGCAAAAATCTTCGGAGAATAATTAATCCGTAAAAGATAAAGCCTAAACCTTACACAGACCCTGTGGTTCGACAAACTCACCAACCAGTTCATGGTGACGTGTTTGCATTCATGGTGACGCAGCTGCATTCATAAAGACGTGACTGCGTTCAGTGTAAATGCGGCAATCCGGGTAACAAGACAGCCGTCATTCCGGGCTCGACCCGGAATCTTTAGAACACCAGATTAAACTTCACATTTTAAAAGAGATGCCGAATCCACATTCGTAGCAAGTGCGTGCGAATGTGGCATGACCGCTTTCTTCTGCGATACAGAAAAACTTCGGAATGACAATTACTAAACAGAGTCTTTGCAAGCAAACAGCGTTTTGTTATCTCATTACGTTTTTTCTTACCTTGCTATCCAATAATTTGTAGCCGGGTCTATTTCTGTATAACCCGTTATTTCAGACGGTAGAGGACAAGCCATAATAGGATTTGTACTCGCAATATAATACCCCTCGATAGCAGTCATCCAAAATGTTGTTCCTGATTTTACGCTTGGTACAACATTTTCTATTTCAGGAACCGCACAACCACTAATTAACAAATACCCATTTACACAAGAACCATTTACCATATTCTCCCCTGCTGTTGTGGTATACTCGCATCTTGCCAAATAGTTTGTAACAACCGGTGTGGTAGTAGTCGGAGTACTTGTCGTGCTAACAGCCGGTGCTTCTGTTTCCACATCGCCGTCGGAAGAAGAGCCGCCGCCAGAACAGCAGATTAATACGCAGCTCATGGCCACTACAGAAAGCATGGTAAAAATTCTTACAACTTTTTTCATAATAAGTTCTCCACAAATAAAATATACCTATTATTGTGAAGGACAAATTGCCAAAAGTCAACATAAATGGTGCTTGCCAAGCAATTATGAGATACAAAAAAAATCCAGGAGGGATTTTTTTGGCACTTTCTTGCTATTCGTAAAGAGCGCATGGATGCGCGGCTTAGCAGCACGCAGAATTGCTTGGCAATTCTGCGATACCAAAAAAAATCCAGGAGGGATTTTTTTGGGTCATACGCCGCCGTGGAGCCCCTTTAGTACCGCGAAAGCGGTATGAGCCGAATAGGCGAAGGGCGGAAGGGCGGTGGCGCAAAGGCATGGACTGTCGAATTAGCCAAAGGGCAAAATGGTAGAGCAATTAGGACTACCGTCCTCAAGACTACCGTCCAGAACATCTTTACCCAAAATAGCTTAAAATTTTCTAATTATTGACTATATGAGCCATATTATATTAGAATTATTTTTATGAGAAATAAAAAGGGAATTTTATCATCGGTCGTGGTTTTTATTGCCGCATTTGCAAGTTTGTTTTCTGTTTTTTCATGCTCTCAGAAGGAGCTTTCCTACAACAGGGAAAACGATAAATTTATAGAAGCAATTTCTCCTGAGTGCATTGAAAGGGTTTCACCTATTCTAATCAGTTTTACCCAGGAAATTGAATGCAAGGCAGAAGAAGCGCTTAGCATAAGTCCCAAGGTTAAGGGCGAATGGAAATCGACCGACTCTCGGACTTTTACATTTGTGCCGGATAAGCCTTTTAAGGGGAACAAGAAGCTTGTTCTAACGGCTGACTGCTCAAAGCTTTTTGCAAGCAAGGGCGCTACAGGTAACTATGCCCACCGCTTTATTACGACAACTCCAAGCTATTCAGTTACATTTGACGAGTTGCGCCTTAACGAGGGAGACAACAGCTACACTCTTTCTGGTCTTCTTTCTACGGACGCACCGGAGCCGCTTGAAGCTGTGCAAAAGATGCTCAAGGCAAAGGTCAATGGCTTTTGGAGCAAAAAGTGCCTCATCGAATGGGAATCTATAGAAAATTCATCTGCAAGGCGCTTCCTTATAAAGAATGTGTTTGCTGGCAACAAGGCAAAAATTCTTTCCGTTTCATGGAAGGGAAAGAGCATTGGTTTAAGGGGCAAGGCAGAAAAGAAGCTTCGCGGTAAGAAGATTTACAACATTCCCGCAATTGCCCAGTTTGGAATTGTAGACATAAACCGCACAAAGAAGAATTCAATTATCGTAAGCTTTTCACGCCCGCTGGACACAAAGCAGGACCTTTCTTCTCTTGTTACGCCAATGACAAAGCTTTCTAAGATTGGCAGCGCTGCGGAAAATGTTTCCATTACGGCAAGGGACAACGTTCTTACCATTTTTAATGATTCTGATTTTGAAAATTTCTCTGTGCTTACTATTGCAAAAAATTTAAAGAGTTCAGACGGTACGGCACTTGGCAAGGAATCTTCCATAAAGCTGGATGAACACTGGGATCTTCCAGAGGTGCGCTTTTTGAATGACGGCAACATACTGCCAACTTCTCAGGGCACTTCCCTTCCTGTAGAAACCAGGAACCTTACGGGGCTTCTTGTTCAGGCTTATGCTATCTACGACCACAACATGGTTCAGTTCTTGCAGGAAAACGATTTTAACGGAACTTCTGAGCTTTACCGCGTTGGAGAGCCGGTTTGGGAGAATTTTGTTGAATGGGAATGGAAGGATTCAATGCAGAACAAGTACATTGCCCGCGGTCTTGACCTTTCTCCTCTTGTAAAGAAGTACCCGGACGGAATGTTCCAAATCCGCATATCCTTTAGGAAAAAGAACGTAAAGTATATCTGCCGCGAAAACCACAGGGACTTCTCTCAGCTGCCCCAACCGGAAGATACTATAGAAAGGGACAGGCTTCCCGGAGAAGACAGCTACTGGGACTACTGGGACAACCTTAAGTACGAAGACAGGGAAACTTTCTGGAGCTACAAGAACGACCCCTGCCACCCGGCATACTATACGCCAAGGTACAACAGCAATTCCCTTATCAAACGCAACGTAATGGTTTCGGACATTGGCATAAACGCAAAGCGCACTACGGACGGAACTCTTTACGTAACCACAACGGACATAAAGAATGCAGAGCCAACGAGCGGCATTCAGGTTACACTCTATTCTTATGTTGGTTCTGTAATCAACCAGGCAAAGACTGACTCCAACGGGTGCGCAAAGTTTGCAAATGCATCAAACGTTCATTTTATACGCGCAAGTTCAAACGGACAGTCTTCTTATCTTAAGATTGCAGACGGAACTAGCCTTAGCACAAGCCACTTCCAGACAGACGGTATTGTAAGCAAGGATGGAATCAAGGGCTTTATCTACGGAGAGCGCGATGTATGGAGGCCGGGAGACACACAGTACCTTACTTTTGTTCTGCAGGACAAGGAAAAGAAGCTTCCTCTAGACATTCCTCTTATTTTTGAACTTTCAGACCCGCTTGGCCGCGTAACACAGACCAGCACCATAAAGAACGGTGAAAACGGTTTTTATCCAATTCAGGCTAAGACTTCCGAAAGCGACGTTACCGGTTTGTGGCAGGCAAAGGTAAAAATTGGCGCACAGGAATGGACAAAATCCCTTAGGGTAGAAACGGTTGTGCCAAACAGGCTTGCTGTTAAGCTTTCTTCACCGGCAAAATACCTTGTTCCTTCGGGCAACAAATTTACACTTAGCGGTGAATGGCTGCACGGGGCAAAGACTCCAGGCTACAAGGCGGACGTAAGCGTAACCTTCTCTGCCGCAAACACAGGATTTGACGGCTACAGCGCATATTCATTCACCAACCCGGAGAATTCCCTTGACTCAAGGAGAGACAATATATGGTCTGGACACCTTGACGACAACTCTGAGGTTTCTTTCTCTTCCAATTTGAATGCAGGAAGCAACCTTCCCGGAAAGCTCCGCGCAAACTTTACAAGCCGCATTTTTGAACCATCCGGTGCTTTCTCTACAGAATACAAGTCAATGACATACAGCCCATACGAGCGCTATGTTGGCCTTAAGCTTCCAAAGGGAGACGAGGCACGCGGAATGCTGCTTACGGATACAGACCACACGGCAGACATAGTTCTTCTTACTCCGGACGGAAAGCCTGTTGAAAGCGCAAGCCTTGACTGGGCCATCTACAAGCTTGAATGGAAGTGGTGGTGGGAAAAAGACGCCCTTTCTAGCGCAACATACGTAAGCGACAACTATCACGAAAAGATTGCAAGTGGAAGTGCAGACGTAACAAAGGGTCGCGCATCTTTCAAGTTCCAGGTAAAATATCCTGACTGGGGACGCTACATTGTTGTTGTAAAAGACGGCAACAGCGGACACTCAGCCGCAAAGATTGTCTACATTGACTGGCCGGGATGGGCTGGAAGGGCTCAGGAAGGAAGCTCTGGCAGTGCGGCCATGGTTACCCTTGTTTGCGACAAGCAGAAGTACAAGACTGGCGAAACAGCATCCATCTCATTTGCAACTGGCGCAGACGAGCATGCCCTTGTTACAATAGAACGCAACGGAAAAATCCTTTCACAGAGCTGGCTAAAGACAAAAGAAGGAACTACGGTATACAAGCTGCCACTTACAAAGGATATGGCTCCAAACATCTACGTGCATGTTACCCTCCTTCAAAAGCACCTTCAGACGGCAAACAGCTTGCCAGTACGCCTATACGGTATTGTACCGGTAATGGTAGAAGATCCGTCTTCCATACTTGAACCGCAGATAACCGTACCGGAAAAATACGAACCTGGAAAAGAGGCTGTTGTTTCCGTAAGCGAAAAGAACGGCAAGCCTATGACCTACACCCTTGCTGTTGTTGACGAAGGTCTTCTTGGACTTACAAACTATCACGCCCCGGACATCCGCAGCGAATTCTACAAGAAGGAAGCATCGCAGCTTTTGTCATGGGACATTTACTCTTACATAATGAATGCATACTCCGGCAAACTCGAAACACTGCTTGCAATTGGTGGTGGCGAAGACGACGAGGGCAACGGCAAAAAGGATATGGGACGCTTTACTCCTGTTGTAAAATACTTTGGCCCCTTTACCCTTAAGGCTGGAGAAAAGAAGGCAACAAAGTTCACCATGCCGGAATACATTGGCTCTGTAAGGGCTGTTGTTGTAGCAGGCTATGACGGTGCATACGGAACTGCGGAAAAGAAGGTTCCAGTAAAGAGCGACCTTATGATTCAGCCGGTATTGCCACGCACAATCGGAGCAGGCGAAACTCTTGAAATTCCTGTTACAGTCTTTAACGGAATGTCTTCTTCAAGAAACATTACCGTAAACGCAGCTGCACAGGGACTTTCATTTGACACAAGCTCAAAATCCGTAACTGTTCCAGCCGGAGAAAACAAAACTGTAAGCTTTAAGGCTTCCGTAAAGAATCCGGGAACAGCAGAATTTGTCTTTAACGCAAGCGCAAGCAACATAAGCGCACAATCCAAAGTGAACGTAAAGGTTCTTTCGCGCGGCATTCCTGTTACCTACAAGACATATTTTGAAGTAAACGGAGGAAAGACGGAAACAGTAAGCGTACCGTCTCCAAGCCAGAAGGGCACGGCATCTTTGCAGGTGGAACTTTCACTGCTTCCTGCACTGAACCTTTCAGAGCGCCTCTCTTACCTTACGGAATATCCTCACGGATGCATTGAACAGATTACATCAGGCGGATTCCCGCAGCTTTACCTTCCTTCATTCATCAAGCTTAGCGATGCCCAGACAGACAAGGTAAAGGCCAACGTTGAGTCCGTAATAGAACGCTACCCACAGTACCAGACGGCAAGCGGTGGAATGGGCTACTGGCCAGGAAACACAAGTCCTTCAATGTGGGGCTCTTGCTACGCCCTGCACTTCCTCTGCGAGGCAAAGAAAGCTGGCTACAAGGTTCCAGATTCAATTTATACACCGCTTCTTTCTTGGCTTGAAGAAAACGAAGACCGCGACGGTTATGGCGACGAAAAGGACAACGAGGCTTACAGGCTATTTGTTCTTTCCCTTGCAAACCATGCAAACCTTGGCGCAATGAACCGCCTTGCAGACAGCAGCATGAACCAGGGAACAAGGCTTCTTCTTGCAGCGGCATACGCACAGAGCGGACGCAATAACGTTGCAAAAGACCTCATAAGCAAGCTTAAGCTTCAGGATTCATTCTTTAGGTTAACAGGCGGCTCATTCAGTTCAAGCATAAGGGAACAGGCAATTTACCTCTTTACGCTCAACCTTATAAAAGACAACCGCACCGCTTCCCATGCGGCAAAGACTGTTGCAGAAAACCTTTCCAGCGACAGGTGGCTTAGTACTCAGGAAACGGCATGGTCTCTGCTTTCACTGCTGCCCTACTACACCGGACAGGAAAGCGGCAAGGCTGAATACAAGATAACTGCAAACAACAAGCAGACGTCTGGTTCAATGACAAAGCAAACCGTTATAGAAACTCTTGCTGCGTCAGACGACAGTTCACAGACTGCGGAAATAAAGAACACTGGCAAAAAGACACTTTACGGTGTTCTTACTGCAAAGGGAACTTCCGTTCCTGGAACAGAAACCGCAAAGAACGACGGTCTTAGCCTTATAGTTTCCTACGTTGACTCAAACGGCAGCACGGTTTACCCGGGTTCACTAAAACACGGCGACGACTTTAAGATTAACGTGCGCGTTACAAACACATCCGGAAAGACGGTGGAAAACATTGCCCTTACTGTGCCGCTCCCAACCTGTTGGGAAATCAACAACGACAGAATCGGCGGTGGAGAAAGCTCTTCTAGTTCATTCAGCTACCAGGACTTTAAGGATGAAGCTGTATACACCTACTTTAACCTGAGCAGCGGAAGCAGAATTGACCTTACATTCTACGCCACTGTAGCATACGACGGAAGCTTCTACATTCCGGCCGTGCACGCAGAGGCTATGTATGACGATTCAATAGGCGCAATTATTCCGGGCGTTTATGTTGAACAAAAGAAATAATGCTTAAAGTTTACAAGCGGTTTGCCATAATATTCTTGGTTGAATGCATATTTGTGCTTTTCTGCCATTGGCAAACCGCAAGCCTTATAGGAAAGTCAGGCCCATTTTCCTGCGCAGTATACGACAGCGAAGGAACGCTTCTGGGGGCTTCCGTTGCACAAGACGGCCAGTGGCGTTTTGAACGCGGTAATGTTCCCCCTAAGTTTGAAAAGGCAATAGTCGCATTCGAAGACAAGCGCTTTTTTATTCATCCGGGGGTGGACTTTGCTTCCATAGCAAGGGCTTTTGCCTCCAACATACGTGCCGGCAGAATTGTTTCCGGTGGTTCCACAATAACAATGCAGACGGTTCGCATACTGGAAAAGAATCCAAGGCGCACTGTTTTGCAAAAGGCAAAAGAAGCCTTTATTGCGCTAATAATTGAATGCACCCTCACCAAAAAGCAGATTCTCTCTCTTTATGCAGCCAACGCACCCTTCGGAGGAAACGTCATAGGCCTTGAAGCCGCATCATGGAGATACTTTAACCGTCCGCCAGAAAGGCTAACATGGGCAGAGACCGCAACGCTTGCAGTTCTTCCAAACCAGCCGGCACTTGTATACCCTGGTGCAAACAAGGAAATTCTCCATAAAAAGCGGGATTTGCTTTTAAAAAGGCTATACAGCAAAAAAATAATAGATGAAGGAACACTTGCACTTTCTTTAGAAGAAAGAATACCGGAAAAGCCATTTGCCCTTCCCGCACAAGCACCGCACTACCTTGAATTCCTAAAGGCGCAGAATCCAGGCAGCTCAAAGTTCTATACCGATATTGACCGTGACCTGCAAAGAAACGCGGATCGAATTGTGAACAAATGGCACAAGGAATTCCTTTCTAAGAACATAAAGAATGTGTGCGCAATAATCATAGACAATTCAACGGGAAAGCCCCTTGCTTATATAGGAAACGAAAAGGGAACAAAGACTTCCGCAGTAGACTTGATTCAGGCAAAAAGAAGTTCCGGCAGCCTTTTAAAACCCTTCTTGTTTGCGGCAATGCTTGACAACGGAATGGTTTTGCCAGACCAGCTTGTTCTTGACGTTCCAACCCGAATCGGAAGCTACAAGCCAGAAAACAACATTCCCCAGTACAGGGGCGTTATTCCTGCAGGAGAGGCACTTTCGCGCTCACTGAATATTCCTGCCGTAAAAAGCCTGTCGCAATATGGAATAACGGCATTTCTTGAATACCTAAAGCAATGCGGATTTACCACGCTAAACCGTACCGCAGACCAATACGGTCTTCCTCTTATACTCGGTGGCGGAGAAATAACGCTTAGCGAAGCAACCCTTGCATACTGCAAGATGATGAATTTGGCATGCAAGGAAGAAGATGCATTAGAAGCAAAAGATCCCTTCCCCATGAGTCCAGGAGCCTGCTACCTTACCCTTTCCGCTCTGGCAAACGGAGCCCGTCCTGCAGAAGAAAGCCAATGGAAGACCTATGCCAACTCAAAGAAAATCGCATGGAAAACAGGAACAAGCTCCGGCAACAGGGACGCATGGGCAATAGGAGTTACCGCAAAATACACGGTAGGCGTTTGGGTTGGAAACGGAGAAGGAAACGGCAACACAGAAATAAAGAGCAACACAACTTCCGCACCGCTTTTGTTTGACCTGTTTAATTCTCTCCCAAATTCCTCTTGGCCGGCATTTCCTTATGATGAATTGGAAGAAGTAACCGTCTGCAAAAATTCCGGATACCTTGCAAGCCCCAACTGCGAAGACACAAAAATATCCTACAGACCAAAAAACTCACCGTTGGGTTCTTGCTGCCCCTACTGCCACATTGTAACGCTAACGCCAGACTTAAAATTTTCAGCAGGAGTAAAGGACATGAAGGGCGAATACAAAGGACAGATGCCAGTTTCAAAAAAATGGTTTGTCCTTCCGCCTTCAGTTGAATACTGGTACACAAAGCATACCTTGGGCTACAGGGAAATACCGCCGGAACTTTCACCGGAAGATCCTTCAAATGCAAGGGATTCGGCCTTACGCGCACTTTCAATTGTTTTCCCGGAAAGAGGAGCAAACATAGTCATTCCTGTAGAGATAGACGGAAAAAAGGGAGCTGCCGTTATGCTGGTTGCAGAAAGAAACAAGGAATGCACCGTCTACTGGGACATAGACGGAGACTACATTGGCTCCACCAACGGAACCCACCAGATGGCCTGTAACCCAACGACAGGTAAGCACGTACTTACAGTCTGGGATTCGGCAGGAAGAAGAGACAGCACAAGCTTTACTGTTGTTGACAGCAGTGACTAGGCTTTTTCTACCAGACCGCGCTTTTCCAGTTCATCCAGGATGATTGTTGCAATTTCTTCTGGCAAGTGCTTGCTGGTGTCTATTATAAGATCTGCGGCTGTATAGTCGGTATTGTCTATTCCGTAGAGGTTCTTGTAACGCTTGGTGTCTTCTGCGTCACGCATTGCGGTAAAGCGTTTTATTTCTTCAAGGTCTCCGCCTTCCCTGTTCAAGATGCGGCTGGCACGGAGTTCCTCGCTTGCAAGAAGGTAAACCTTTAAGTCTGCCTCTTTTAGCATCCAGATGGCAAGACGGCTGCCAAGAACACAGCTTTCTTTTTTGGCAAGTTCAACCTGGCGGGTGTCTACGGTGCGGTCGTAGGAGTCATCTGTTTTTGCGTTCTCTATTACCTGGGGCAAAGTTAACCCCATTTCCTGAGCGAGGTTTCGGAAGGTAAAGTTAATTAGCTTTACACCCAAAAGCTGAGAAAGAAGCGTGCTCACTGTTGTGTTTCCGCATCCGGATCTTCCGCTTATTGCAACACGAAGGCTCTTTCCCGAAGGAATTTTGTAATCAGACATAAAGGCTCCTCCTATTCAACGTTCTTGCTCTGTTCACGGATGTTTTCCAGTGCGTCCTTTGCGTTAACAACGGCCTGCCCCACTTCCGTAAACTGGTTCTTGCTTCCAATTGTATTTATCTCGCGGTTTGCTTCCTGGCAAATAAAATCTATGCGTTTACCTGGCGTTGGGTTTTCGACAAATTCCTTGCGCAGGGCAGAAAGATGGCTTTGCAGGCGGATGATTTCTTCGTTTATCGTATAGCGCACAAGCATTGCCGCTGTTTCTTCAAGAATCTTATTCTGGTCAACATGCTCACCCAAAAGCTCATGGAATTTCTTTTCGATTGTTTCCCTGAATTTTGCTTCCATCTTGGGCTGCCATTCCTTAAAGAAAGCGGCGCAGGAATCCAGCACGTCCAGCTTGTTCAAGAGGTCTGCCTTTAGGTTTTCGCCTTCACGGATGCGGTCACTTACGAATCCATTCAAAACTTCTTCAAAAACAGGCTCTATCTTTTTCCAGTAGCTCTCTGGGTCGTATTCGTATGTTACGTTAAGAACGCCCTCCTGTTCTATAATAAGGCTAAGAGGAATGTCACTGGCGTTTTGGCCTACAGCTTGGGCGACAGAGGCAATTGCGTCCCTGTAGCGGACTGCGGCTTTTGTGTCTGCGACAATTTTTGCGGAGCTTTCCAAATCCTTTACGCGGATATAGACATCCACTTTACCCCTTATTATTTTGGAACAGATTGTCTTTCTTATGCGGCTTTCCAACACGTTAAGGAACTGGGGCAAATTTATGCTCAAGTCCAAAAAGCGGGAATTAACGGAACGGATTTCTACGCTCACCTGAGTTGATTCAATAACGGCTTCCTTATAGCCGTAGCCTGTCATGCTGTTCAATTGCTTACTCCCTTCTTTAGCTCGTCATAAATCATTTGGCCAACCTTCCAGTTGTCTCCGGCTCCCATGGTAACAAAAAGGTATCCGTCTGGATATTGGCTTCCGCTTGGCTCAGAAAGAAGCTCAAGTCCTTTCTTTGCGGCCTCGTCAAATTCTCCGCAGTAGAAGACGTCTGAATGGCGGAACCTTGCATGTTCAGCAAGCTTCTTTCCTGTTACGGTAAAAAACTCTGCGGATTCCCTTGCACTGGCATATATCTTGTTGATGATTACCTTGTCCGCAGCACCAAAGCAATCTGCAAACTCTTCGAGCAGGGCTTGTGTGCGCGAATAGGTGTGGCTCATAAAGTCTACGATAATCTTGTGACCCTTGTAGAAATTCCTGAATCCCTTCAAGGTGCTTTTTACGGCAGTTGGATGGTGGCCATAGTCATCTATAAAAATAACGTCCTGACCGCCTGGTGTTTTTGCGCTGCCAATAATTTCGCTGCGCCTCTTTCCGCCCTTAAAATTCAAAAGGCCTTCCTTTATCTTTTCATGAAAATCAGCAACGTTCTTTCCGTCGGATGCAATAAGCTCGCAGCAGAGGGCAACAGCCGCAGTGGCATTCCTAACGTTGTGCTCACCGGGTACGCAGATAGCGCATTCACCGATGGAATTTATTGTAAAATACTGCCTGCCGTTTTTTACTTCCCCAAAGGAAACCTTGTAGGGGCCACTTGCATTTGTTCCGTAAGGCACAAGCTCCAAGTCCTGCCTCATCTGTTTTGCAAGGCCAGCTGCTTCAACCGCACCAGCATCGTCGGCACAGTAGATTAGCTGACCGTATGGTGGCAAAAGGCATATATAGTCAACAAAGGCTTTTCTTATGTCTGCATAGGTTGGGTAATAATCCTGATGGTCGCTTTCTACGGAAGTTAGCACGATTTTTTTTGGGTGGTAGGCCATAAAGTGACGCTGGTATTCGCAGGTTTCCGCAACAAAATAATTCTTTCCGCCTGGAACAAAGGAGTCGGACGTCATTGTGCAGGTTGACTTTCCGAATGAAGTGATTATGCTTCCCGCAAGGGCCTGGGACGGAAGGTTAACGGACTTTAGTATTGTTCCCGTAAGACCCGTGGTGGTGGTCTTTCCGTGCACACCGCAGATTCCCGCGCTGTAGGAAAGAGCTGAATAGGCACCGAGGGCTTCGCTGTACAAAAGCGTTGGTATTCCAAGTTCCTCTGCCTTTGCAAGCTCCGGATTTTTTTCTGCACTGTATGCGCTTGAATGAATTACAAACTGAATGTCTTTGCTTATGTTTGCCGCATCGAATGGCAAAGCCTTTATGCCAAGATTTTCCAGAATTTCATCTGTGTAAAAACGCTCGGAGACATCGCTTCCTGTTATGACTGCTCCGCGCTTGTTAAGTAGTTCTACAAGGGCCGCCATTCCAGTTCCCTTTATTCCGACGAAATGTATGCGGACACCCTTCAAGTTTTCGGGCAAAGTGTTCAAATCTGTTTTCATGCATCCATTATATCACAGAGGGCATTTCTTTGCAAACACAGGGGATTTTTTTTGGTCCCTTACTTGCCAACCAATAGCGAGCGCACGGATGCGCGGCTTAGCAGCCCGGAGATTTGAAAACAAATCTCCGATACCCAAAAAAATCCATGGAGGGATTTTTTTGGGTCATACGCCCGATTGTAGGGGCGGCAAAGCCGTTCGCGAAGCGAATGGAGGGAGCCTTGCGACCGGAACCCCGGAAAGCGGGGAATAAAAAGGAGTGAATTCCCGATTGCAGCCAACAGATGAATGTAAAATATAAAATGCCGTCCAAAAAATAAAAAAAAAGCCCCGCCTGGCGCTCTCCTTTAAGGCTCCGGCGGGACGGTATAAAAAAAGTTCGAAGGAATTATCCCCTCTGTCCTGAAAGCTCAATGTAAATCTGGTCGGCAAGTCCAAAGTGGGAATTCTTTGTAAGGCTTTCTGCGTAGTTGTCGTACATCATGTCTTCGTACATGTCGCGGGCATAGTCATTCTTTCCGAACAACTCGCTCTTCTGGATTGTCTTTCTTGCGGAAGAAAGCATCATCTTTACCATGTAGTTTTCAAGTTCCTTTGACTGGGCATAAAGCTCTGATGTCTTGTCGATTACAGGTTTCTTTCCCTTTGACGTTGTGCTTGTGGCGGCAAAACCTTCCGGCTTGGCATGCTTGTCTGCTTCGGAAACATAGAAGTTGTAGAAGCCCTGGGTGTAGTCTCCGTTCAGGCGGTGGTTTGATGAAACCTGGCTTGAGGAAAGACCGCTTCCAATTTTTGGGGCTGCCGGCTTTTCTGCAGAGTCTGCATCCTGCTTCATTTTGTTTATTAGAGACATGAACCTTCCGTTTTCGCTTTCTGCCTTAGCCTCTTTCATTACTTCGTGTCCGTTTGAGAGAGTTCCCGTAATGCCAAGACCCGAAACACCTTTTACTGCCATAGCTTACCGTCCTTAGCGCTTAAGGCTTGCTGCGGTCTGGAGCATGTTGTCGCTTGTCTGGATTGCCTTTGAGTTGAATTCGTAGGCTCTCTGTGCAACAATCATCTGTACCATTTCGTTTACTACGCTTACGTTGCTCATTTCGAGGAACTTGTGCTTTGTAACACCCATTCCGTCTACGCCCGGGCGGTTTGCAATTGGGTCGCCAGATGCGTTTGTAACCTTGTAGAGGTTGTCTCCCAAGTTTTCAAGACCGACTGCGTTGGGGAAGCGGTAAAGTTCAAGCTGGCCTACTTCGATTGGGTCTACGTTGCCATTTACCTTTACGTTAACACGTCCCATGTCGGAGATGGCAAGAGTTTCGATTCTGAATCCTTCTGGAAGGATGATTTCCGGGATTACGCGGAGACCGTTTGCTGTTACAAGCTGGCCTGTTGAGTCTACCTTGAAGGAACCGTCGCGTGTGTAAGCCCAGCTTCCGTCGTACTGCTGAACGCGGAAAAATCCGTCGCCAACGATTGCAACGTCTGTGTCTACGCCTGTAGCCTGGAGTGAACCCTGGCTCATGATGCGCTGGGTTGCACCAACCTTAACACCAGAACCCATCTGAAGGCCTACCGGAGTAACAGTGTCTTCTGTTGCTGGAGTTCCTGCCTTCTTTACGTTCTGATACAGGAGGTCTTCAAATTCAGCGCGGTGCTGCTTGAAGCCCGTAGTATTTACGTTTGAAAGGTTGTTGGAGATTGTGTCGATATTTGTCTGCTGACCGTTCATGCCGGTTGCTGCATTCCATAAACTTCTTACCATAACTTGCTCCGTTTACTCTATAAAATCAAAATTGAATGTATGCCGCTGCCATTTATTAGCGGTTTACCGTTACGACCTTGCTCCAGAGGGTGTCCATCATGTCGTCCTGCGTCTGGACAGTCTTCTGGTTTGCCTCGTAAGCGCGGTTCACTTCTATCATCTGAACCATTTCGTTAACAACGTTCACGTTGCTTGTTTCCGTATATCCCTGGAGAACACGCGGGCGGTTGTTGCCCTCTGCAATCGTATAGTCTCCGGCAATTTCGTTGGTGTTCCACAGTGATGAGCCCTGCTTCTTTAGGTAGCGCTCGTTGTCAAAGCGGACAATCTTCATGCGGTCAACAAGAGTGTTGTCCTGCTTTGTGTATACCATTCCGTCCTGGTTAACGATGAATTTGTCGTCCGGAACAGAAATTGGTCCGTTTTCGCCAAGAACCGGATAGCCTTCTTTTGTAAGGAGGATGCCTTCCTTGCCGAGGTGGAAGTTGCCGTTGCGGGTAAAGCGCTCGCCGTCCGGTGTCTGAACAACAAAGAACCCCTTGCCGCCCAGGGCAAAGTCTGTATGTGTGTCCGTTGACTTGAAAGAACCCTGGCTAAAGTCTGTGTAAAGTTCGTTTGTCTCTACACCAAGGCCTAATTTTCCTATAATAGGAGCGCTGTCTGCGGAGCCGAAAGGTGTCTCGTAAACTCCGTCTGCCTGTGACCTGCGCAAAAGAAGGTCGCTGAACGCCTTGCTTACAGGGATTTCCTTTTTAAAGCCGGTAGTGTCTACGTTGGCCAAGTTGTTAGAAATAGTGTCAAGCCTAGCCTGCTGAGCATTCATGCCGCTTGCACCGATATACCATCCTCTAATCATTTCGCACCTCTTTATAAGTATCGGCAAAGATTAAAAAGTATTTAGCAAAGTGTTTGCAGCAAAGCAAAGAATTTTCTGCCGTAAATAAGCCATTTTCCTGTTTTTTTAAGATAAGTTTTTCAATAATTAAGTTTTTTACGGCTTGTTTTACTTTCAAAGATGGTCTATAATGGGTGGAAATAATATTAAGGATTAAGCCCAGTGGATATTCCGTTAAAAAATACCGCAAGAAAGAACTTTCGCTATATTTTTTTAATATTATTTTCAGTGTTTATCTGCAATTCCTTTTTGACAGCCCAGGACACACTGAACAAAACTCCTAACGAAGAAGAAAGTCTTTTTACCGATGAAGAAATTCAGTTCATAAAGAAGAATCCAATATTCAACGTTTCTTTTGCCCCATCCTGGCCACCTTTTGAATATCAATATGAAATAAACGGCTACCCCCAGATTCAGGGGATAAACGCTGCCCTGCTCAAGTGTGCGGCAGAAAAAGCAGGACTAAAGTTGCAGTTTGTTCCTATAAAAAGTACGGAAGAAGGCCTTTTGCTTCTGGAAAGCTCAGGTATAGACATACTGTCAGGCTATGCGGATTCAATAGAGGAAAAGAATAAATTCATCTTTACGGATTCCGTCTACAGCATAAACTACTTCCTTGTTTCAAGCCAGCCAAAAATAGATTCAAAGCGTCCGACAGTTGCAGTTTCCGGCATTTCGGGTGCAGGGGTGGACAAGTTACGGAGGGAACTTCCGGTAGAGGAATACGGATTTGCGTTTTACAGCAACGTAAAGGATGTTTTTAGGGCTTTGGAAAAGAAAAAGTGCGACTATGCCCTTGTAAACAGGTTTGACTGCGACTCCTACTTTGGCGCTCCAAATTTCTACAAAACGCAGCTTGAGTCAACCTATGCCCACCGCTATGCCCTTAGGGACGACGCTACCCTACTTGCATCCATACTGAACAAGGCATTTTCTCTCATACCGCCGGGGGAAAAAGGCCGCATAATCTACGAAAACCTTACGTCGCAAAAATACTACAACCTTGAGCACGAAAACACCACGGTTTTCCTAAGGAAGACATTCCTTTACATATTCTTCCTGCTCGTAATAGCTGGAATCATAACGGTAATACTGATTACACTTGTAATAAGGCGAAAGATCCACGTTATTGAATACGATGAACTTACGGGAATGCCAACCCCGACAAAATTCAAGCATGACGTTAGAAAGGTTTTAAAGCACGCTGAACCTAATGAATACATGCTTATCTCCCTGGACATAAACGACTTTAAGTTTGTGAACGACAGCTTTGGCTATTCACAGGGAAACCTTATACTTATTGAGCTTAGCAACCACTTTATGCAGAACAAGTACAAAGACGAGCTTGTTTGCCGCTACAACGCAGACAACTTTATCTTCTTTGCAAAGCGCACGGAATTCATCTTTATAGAAGACCACGTCTACAACCTTACGGATGTTAGCAAAAAGCTTGTGCCCTACCTGCCGGAAAAATACGACCTTACCTTTAGCGCAAGCGTTTACTACATAGACGACACTGCCCAGGACATAACGCTCATGGTGGACAAGGCTAACATGGCACGCAAATTTGCAAGGCAGAATTTTGCCACCCACCGCGTAATCGAATACACAAAAGAAATGAACGACAGCATGGAGTGGAACAAGGAAATAACCCTGAACATGAACAATGCCTTTGCAAACAACCAGTTCAAGGTTTACTACCAGCCCAAGTATTCATTCGAGACGGAAAAGATAATAGGTGCGGAAGCCCTTATACGCTGGAAAGATCCAGAAAAGGGACTTTTGCCGCCGGACAAGTTTGTGCCGCTTTTTGAGCGCAACGGCTTTATCCAGAAGATAGACATGTATGTGTTTGATTCTGTATGCCGCTTCCTTTCTGAATGGAAGAATGCAGGACCTGGCAGCATTTGCCCCCACCCGCTTACAATCTCCTTTAACCTTTCTAGGAACCACCTCTACAACCCGGACTTAATAAAGGAACTTTGCTCCATAAAAGACAAGTACGACATTGGCCCAAACCACATAGAGGTTGAGCTTACCGAAAGCATTATGTTCGACAACCAGAAGCGTCTTATAAACGTTATGAACCAGATAAAGAACGCTGGCTACTCCATCTCCGTAGATGACTTTGGCTCTGGCTACTCATCGCTCAACCTGCTAAAGGACATTCCTGCCGACGTTCTAAAGCTGGACAAGGAATTCCTTAGCAACGTGCCGGAAGACTCAAAGGAAACCACAATCATTTCTTCCGTAATCGAGATGTCCAAGAAGCTGAACATGAAGACTGTCGCAGAAGGCGTTGAAACGCAAAACCAGGCAAAGCTTCTGCGCGACATGGGCTGCGACATTGCCCAAGGCTATTACTACGCAAAACCAATCACGGAAGAAGAATACAGAAGCCTTTTGGAGCGTGACTTTATCCAAAACAATGAAGGCGAAAAGAAAATAGGCTAAAAAAGAAAAATCCCTATTGCAAATCCATTGCCCCACCACAAGCCCTCCTCTGCAAGTTTTTTTTGTTGCATTTATGGCAAAGCGGGCTTATAATATTATTTATAAGTTTTGGAGGAATAATAATTATGGCAAAGCAACAAATTCAGGAACCCAGGGTTCTTTCTATCATTTTGGGCGGAGGAAAAGGAACAAGACTCTACCCCCTTACTAAAGAGCGTTCAAAGCCAGCCGTTCCGTTCGGCGGAAAATATAGAATCGTAGACATTCCGATTTCAAACTGTATCAACAGCGGATATAAAAAGATTTACCTGCTTACCCAGTTCAACTCGGCATCACTTCACCTTCACATCATAAACTCATACAACTTTGACCGTTTTAGCCACGGTTTTGTTGAAATCCTTGCGGCAGAACAGACGCTTGAACATTCAGGCTGGTACGAGGGAACGGCAGACGCAGTACGCAAAAACCTTGCCCACTTCCGCGTTCAAAAGCCAACCCACTACATCATCCTTTCCGGTGACCAGCTTTACCGCATGGACCTTAAGGCCTTTATGAACGAGCACATTGCTTCCGGTGCAGACATTACGATTGCAGCAAAGGCGGTAAACCGTGAAGATGCATCCGGCTTTGGCATCATGCGTGTTGACGATTCAAACAAAATCACAGCCTTTATGGAAAAGCCAGCCAAGGACCTTAACATTGACAACTGGAAGATTCCTGAAAAATCACGCGGCGACCTGGATCCAAAACTTGAATACCTTGCTTCCATGGGTATCTACATCTTTAATGCAGATGCAATGGAAGAAATGCTTGCAAACGAGCGCAATGACTTTGGCAAGGAAATCATCCCCGATGCAATCAAGAACAAGAAGGTAAACAGCTACATATTCGACGGCTACTGGGAAGACATTGGTACAATCCGCTCCTTCTACGAGGCAACGCTTGACCTTACCAACCCCTTCCCACACTTTAACTTCTACGATGAAGACAGCCCAATTTACACCCACATGAGAAACCTTCCGCCAAGCAAGATAAACCATGCAGACATGACTGGAACACTTGCAAGCGAAGGATGCGTAATCACAAACTCAAGGCTGCAGCGTTCCGTAATCGGTGTGCGTTCCATAATCAACGAAGGATGCGACCTGGACGGCGTTATCATGATGGGTGCAGACTATTACGAGAATGCTGAACAGCTTGCAGACAATGCAAAGAACAAAATTCCAAACATTGGAATTGGCAAGAACTGCAAGATAACAAAAGCCATTATCGACAAAAACGCCCATATTGGAGACAACTGCTGCATAAACGTAAGCGGTAAAAAATATGAGGACGGAGACCACGGAACCTTCTACAGCGCAGACGGCATTATTGTAATTAGGCGTGGGGCTGTGATTCCGGCTGGAACTGTAATTTAAAATTGGCTGTAAAGTTTTTTTCTGAACAGCCGATATTAAGTTAACGCTGCGGAACTAAGGTTGCCGCGGCATACAAGCGCGTATTTTCAAAAAAGGCACACGCAATCGTGTAACACAGCTTTTTTGAAGCCGCGCTTTTTTTTTATTTTGTAAGGAATTCAGAAATCATATTGAAGGACTCTACAATCTGCCTTGTCTTGTCCGTGGCAACTTTGGTAAGAACTTCATTTCCGGCATAGCGGTCAGGATGGTAATACTTAAGTTTTTCCTTGTAGGCTTTTTTTGCGTCGTCCAGGCTTGACTGGAAGTTTATGTCCAAGAGCCTGTAGGCCCTTTCAAGCTCGGGCGTTATTTTCTTGTAAAAATATGAATTGTTGGCAACCGGCTTTTTCTTTGGGCCTGAAGAAGTAGTGCTGCGCCTTCGGGTTTGGGCACCACTTCCCTTTTGCTGGGAAGTAGTTTTTCCGGCAGAGGAATCCGCCTTTGCTTCCTGAGTTTTTTCTTCTGAGTTTTCCGCTCCGTATGCACCAGAGTCAGCATCTGCATCTTTTGTAGCTTTAGCGCTTTCTGTACTTTCTGCGTCTTTTGTGCTTTCCGGCTGATTTCTTTGCGGACGTTCAACGCGGACAAATTTTATCTCGCCAGCTTCAAGGGTCTCGCTCAGAAGTTCACCGAGCTTGTCATACATCGTCTGCATCAGTCTTATCTTCTCCTTCAAGCCCCCACTCTGCCAAGCGCCGCTGCAAAGTTTTGCGCCCAATGCCAAGCATGTCTGCAGTCTTGCTCTTGTTGTTGCGGTTCAACGCAAGGCTTTCACGGATGATAATCTTTTCGGCTTCGTCAAGCGTAATGCCCAGCGGAAGTGAAATGCTGTCTGCACCGCTACCTGCATTAATGGACGGAGGCAAATCAGCACTGGATATTTCATCCCCACCGCACATAACAACTGCGCTCTCCATACAGTTACGCAATTCGCGGATATTTCCCGGCCAGTTGTACTTGAACAAAAGGGATTTTGCCCGGTTGTCCACACCCTTTATGCTCTTGTTGTTCTCTGCATTGAATTCATTAAGGAAGTGTGAAAGCAAAAGGGGTATGTCGTCCTTGCGTTCTCTAAGCGGAGGAACTTCTATGTGGATTACGTTCAGGCGGTAGTACAAGTCTTCACGGAAGCGGCCGGCCTTTACCTCTTCTTCCAGGTTGCGGTTTGTTGCGGCTATGATTCTAACGTCAACTTCAATGGTCTGTTCTCCGCCAACACGCTCAAATTTTCTTTCCTGCAAAACACGCAGAATCTTAACCTGTACGTTCTGGTTTATCTCGCCAATTTCATCAAGAAAAATAGTACCGCCGTGAGCACGCTCAAAACAGCCCTTCTGCATTCTGTCTGCACCGGTATAGGCACCCTTCTCGTGGCCAAAAAGCTCGCTTTCTATTACATTTTCGCTCAGAGATGAAAGCTGAACCTCTACGAAAGACTTGTCCTTGCGCTGGGAAAGATTGTGTATTGCCTTTGCCACAAGTTCCTTTCCAACACCGCTTTCGCCAGTTATAAGGACGCTTGCCCTGCTGTCTGCAACCTTGCGGATCATCCCCTGAACCTTTTGCATTGCGGCAGACTTTCCAATCATTCCCTTAAGGCTTTCGTTTCCTTCCAGGGTTTGCTTAAGCTGCTGGTGCTGAAGGCTCATCTCGCGGCTTTCAAGGGCACGCTTTACAATCATTCCAAGCTGGTCAAGGTTTAGCGGCTTTGTTAAAAAGTCATAGGCTCCGTGGCGCATGGCATCCACCGCACTGTCTATGCTTCCGTGTCCAGTCAGTATGATTACGGGAATTCCAGGAGTTTCTGCTGTTACTTTTGCAAGAACCTGCTCACCGCTTATCCCAGGCATGCGCAAGTCGGTTATTACAAGGTCTATGTCTCCCTTTTCGATGATTTTAAGGCCTTCTTCACCGGTTGCGGCAGTCTTTACATTGTAGTCTTCCAGCTCAAAATTTGCGGCCAGACCTTCGCGAATGTTTTTTTCATCATCAATAATAAGAAGAGTAAATTTCATTTTTCATCCTTCGCGCTTTTTTTGGAGGCAATAAGTTTTACTCCGCTCTGAGGAACAGGAAGGGTAATTGTAAATACCGTTCCATGCCCAAGCACAGACTTAACGTCTATGTCTCCGCGGAATTCCTTGATGATTTTATATACGGTGGTAAGCCCAAGCCCCGTTCCGTTTGACTTTGTGGTGTAGTAAGGCTCAAAGATATGGGAAGAAGTTTCGCTGTCCATACCGCTGCCGTTGTCTGCAAAGCTCAAAAAATAATGCTCATCTTTTACGCAGGATTCTATGATAAGCTCTCCGTGGGCAAAAGCGTCACCCCCACCCTCCTGTGCAGAAGAAAAACGCTGGGTAATTGCGGCAAGGGCATTCTGCACTATGTTCACAATCACTTCGCGGAAAAGTTTTTCGTCCATCAAAAGGCGGGTGTTCTTTTTGGAAAGGCGAAGTTCAAGAGACACATTCTTTGCGTCAAATTCCGGCTTAAAAAAAGAAGTGAATTTTTCTATTAACGAATCCGGGGAACAAAGAGTCATTGTAGCCTGAACCGGTCTTACGGCAAACAAAAAGTCAAGCACTATTTTGTTCAGGTTGTCAATCTCTTCATTCACAACGTCAAGATAGTCTTCCATGAATTTTTGCGCAGGAAGCATTCCGTTTCCACTGCGGGCTTTTTTTACGGCCTTCTGCAAAAGCTGAATATGGATGCTTATTGCCCCAAGCGGATTCTTTATCTCGTGGGCAACAGAAGCGGCAAGGTTTGTAAGGCTTGCAAGGCTTTCCATGCGGTGCAAAAGAATTTCCTGCTGGCGCTTTTGGGTAATGTCATCAACTGTAATTATGTAGCCCACGATTTTTGTTTCTACAACATCGCTTGTCTCGTTCCAGTGCTTCTGAACAAAAGGCAAAATTGTTACGTTCAAAAATTTTATTCCGCCTTCAGATGCTATGGAAAATTCTTCGCTCACATTTGTCTTCTGCTCATTTGCACAAGACTTAAGGAAAAAGGAAAGTGGCTCGTCGTCCACCAGCTGCCAAACAGGAAGCTGCTCGCTGTATGCCTGGCGGGAAACAAAGGGAACAAGACGCTCGGCTGCCTTGTTGTGCTGCATTATAATGTAGTTCTCGTCCACAATTACAAGACCAGTGGAAAGGCTTTCCACCAGAGAATTGAGTACGTCATTTTCTGAATTAAGATCTTCGAACAGGGCCGCAAGCTGGGCTTCCGACAACTTCGAAATCTTTTTAGAAACCTTCTTTACAAAATCTTTCATTCAAGTGCTTCCCTGAAAATTCCTCCGTGAACAAAATTAATCTGCAAAAGTTCGCGGGTTAGCTCTTCAAAAGCAGAGAGCGCATTTTGATTGAACATGTTTATGTTGTTGTAAACCTTACGAATTTGAACTAATATTTGTGACGAAGCTTCTGCACCGGCTGGTGTTGCCAAAAGCTTTTTCTGGGAATCAATTATTCCTGCAAAAAATATATTGAGCAAAAGCCTGGGGTCAAAGTTTCCGCAGCCTTTTATTATGGAAGCAATGTCCGGAACATGGCCTTGGGCAAGGGTCTCAAAGTAAGATGCAGCGTATTCCTTTACCGTATCCGGCTTTACAGGAAGATAAGTCTGCAAGAAACCGCTAACGGTCTCTACTGGAGAATTATAGCCTCCACCGCTCTGCCTAAAAACACGGCTTATAACAGTCTTCTGCTGTTCTGCAGTGCGTTCAAAAAAATTGTAGGTACGCACACGGGAAAGTATAGTCGGAAGCATTGCCCCCCGCTTGGTTGTCGTAAGAATAAAGGTAACGGCTTCCGGCGGCTCTTCAAGAATTTTTAGCAGCGCATTTCTTGAACTGTCTTCCATGCAGTCTGCATTTTCTATTATGAGAACTTTCTGGCCGCTTCCAGAACTAAGGTGTGCCCATGCGGAAAAGCGTCTTATCTGAGAAACTGGAAGTGCATTGTATAAAAATGAATTCTCAAGCTTTTCACACTGCTCACCAACAGAGTCAAGGATTTTTGTAAGGGAAGCTTCGTCCGGCAAAGTGCGTCCCGGCTCCAAAAGCTCAAGGGAATCATTTATTGACTGCAAAAGGGGCGAAAACTTTGCAAGGCTTGAATCCCCCTCCCAGAGTACGGGGCTAAACCTAACGGTAAGTTTTCTTACAGCGCGCAGGTAAAGATAGCGGGCAGCCTCCACATGACTTGTATTGTTTATGCTCTGATTCAAAAGTGTTGTCTTTGCGGCGGCAATTTCAAGCGTTCTGTCTCCTGGTCCACAAACAAGCACGTTCTGGCTTACCAAGGCTTTGTTCCTAAGGCAGCTTGGGCAAGTACAGTTCCACTCTCCGCGGGGCGTCTGTCTGCATGCAAGCACCCTGGCAAGTTCAAGGGCACAGGTTAGCTTTCCAGAGGCAGCGGGGCCAGCAAACAATATTGAATTTGGCAGGCAGTTCTTTCTTATGTCTTCCGAAAGCAGGGATGAGGCACTTTGATAAAGCAGGTTGTCAAACATTCAGGGATTTTCCCCCAATGAAAAGACAGGCAGAGGCATTTTTTACCGAATTTGAAATTGCATTAACGTTTGAATTTACCACGGGGGCAAATATCCTGTAGAAAACGCTGCCGGCAAAAATTCCGCTTACGTCAAACCAAGGTTGGGCTGAAAGGATAATCATAATCAAAAGGACTATTACAAGACCTTCTATTACGCCAAAGAAAAAGCCCAGGGTTCTGTCCAGGGAACCTAGAATCTTTCCTTCAAAAATATTGCCAAGAATCATCTGGAGGATTTTTATCATTATGAAGACTACGATAAAAATAATCAGGAAAGAGGCAATGTAGTTGAGCACGGAAATTTTTATTGTATCCTTTAGCATGGAAGACAAAGGTCTCCAGCCAAGAACGGCAGCCCACAAAGCAAGTATTGGAGCGGCCTTATTAAATACGCTGTTAACAAAACCTTTTACGAGGCATATTACTGCACACAAAAGTATTATAAGCAGAAACAACAAGTCGATGATTGGTAAATTCATTTTTTAAGTCCTTCAAGAATATGATTTGCAATGCTCTGAGACGGAACCTTTTCTCCGCACAACTTTTTGCAGGCAGCAGAAAGTGAATCCCGCTTTTCCTTGGACAAGAGAGACTCCAACGCTTCCTTAAGATGGTCGGAATCCGCATCCTTGCCAATAAGGGCCATTGCTGCACCATTTTGCTGAATAAAACGCGCATTGTCAACCTGATCGCCCCTTGTTCCGGAGCCACACAGGGGAACAAGAACCATTGGCTTTGAGCAGACGGCACATTCCCAGATTGAATTTGCACCTGCACGCGAAAGAACAACGTCGCTTGCCTGTATTACAGACGGCATTTCGCTGTAGATAAAGTCGTAGGGCTTGTAGGAGTCGTTACGGGATGCCATAAGAAGCGGATTGTCGTGGGCAAAGGCCTTTCCGGTCTGATGAACCACGATGAACCTTTCCTTTAGCCATGTAATGTTCTGAACCACAAGGTTGTTTATCTGCAGGGCACCAGAGCTTCCTCCCAAAACAAGGAGCACTGGCTTTTCATGGTTCTTGGGAACACCAAGGAATTCAAGACCCGCATCCCTATTGTCCTCATAGAAAACCGGGCGCACAGGATTACCGGTAACAAGGCACTTGGCGGCATTCTTTCCCTTTAGGTATTTTGAACTTTCTTCGTAGGAGACAAAAATGTTCTTGGCACCGCCGCTGTTAAGCTTGGTTGCAAGTCCCGGAGTAAAGTCGCACTCATGGGTGTAATAGGGAATGCGCTTCATCTTTGCCGCAAGGCATGGGGGAACGCTTACAAAACCACCCTTGGAAAAAAGGACATCCGGTTTTATCTTTCCCAGAATGGACATTGACTTAAAGAAACCACCCGCAATCTTAAAAAGATCCACAAAGTTTCGCAAAGAAAAATAACGTCTTAGCTTTCCGCAGGGGATTCCTAAAAATTCAGTGATGCTGCCACCAGCAGAAACAAGGTTCTTTTCTACAATATCCCTGTCCATGCCGCTGCCGTTTCCAATCCAGTATATTTCTACGGAAAGCCCCTTTGATTCTGCAAGGGCCTTTAGGGAGTCTGCTACTGCAATGCCCGGATAAATGTGGCCGCCAGTTCCTCCTCCGGCAAATACGATTTTTAAAGGCATATATCTCTCTTCCTTATCTATTTTTTTGGAAATTTCTCCATAAGTTCAATCATTGGTTTCTTCTTAAAAAGAAGGGCATATTCCCTGGCGCTCATTCCCATGCTGTCCTTTATGTCCGGATCTGCACCGTTCTCCAAAAGGATTTTTACAATGTCCACATTTCCGTTTCCTACTGCAAGCACAAGGATTGGCTGTCCGTCTGAACTTACAAAGCTAAGGTCTGCCCCCTTGGAAATAAGGTATTTTGTTATGTCAAAGTTCTTGCGCCAGACCGCATCCATTACAGGGCTGTAGCCTCTGTCCGAAGAAATTGCGTCTATGTCTGCACCGTTTTCCAGCAGCCACTTGACCTTGGAGATACAATCGTTTCTTGTGGCAATGCACAAAAGCGGTATTCCGTTGGAAGTGCGCGCATTCATCAGCATGCCGGCCTTAAAGAATGTTTCGCAGATTTCCGTATTGTCTTTTGCAATGTACTGGGCAAAACAGTCGCTTGTAAAGGGGATTCCGTTGGCAAAAAGACTTGCAAGTGCATTCTTTTGCTCATCATCACGGCGGTATTTTTCATAATTTTTTTCGATCAAATTGGTCAATTCGTTCAAATGGGAAAACAGGTAAAATAGGAACTGCCCCTTAGCTCTTTTTCCAAAGACTCGTAGCGGCGGATGTAGGGGCGGCCCTCAAAGATAAAAGCCGGACACTGCCTTCCGCGGATAAGGCCAAGGATATAGTTGTAGTCGTTTAGCTTGTGGAGCCTCTCGCTGTCCAAAATAATAAAATGAGAGGCGACCAGAACCTTGTTGCAGACATCAAAAAGCTCTTCTCTGGAAATGTTGGGGTACAAAAGAACCTTGGAAGACTCCGCACCGAATTTTCCGCTTAGGAAATCCTGCACCAGCTGAGCATTTTCATCATTTGGATTTGAAACGATTATTAACCAGTTCATGCTTCAATTATAATCCAAGAAGCTGAGTTTAACAAGGTTTATTTGAATCTGGACGGTAATTTTTTCGTATTAGATAAAAGGCCAGCTCTAATCCGACAGACATGCCTCATGGAACCGCCCTTCCGGGGTTCGCTCACGCTCATTGCCGCAGGCGGCAACTAAAGCCCCTCCACGGCGGCGTAAGTCCTCCGATTCCCGGCAGAAAAGCCGCTTTAAAATAAAAAAGACCTGAAATTAATCAGGTCTTAAGTGCCAGCGGTCAGAATCGAACTGACGACATAAGGATTTTCAGTCCTCCGCTCTACCAGCTGAGCTACACCGGCATTGAATGATTAGACTATATACTTTTTTGCATTTTATGTCAATAGAACATGGCAAATTTTTCTTATTTTTTTTTAGAAAAAGTTGGATTTGGAAGGTGGGACGCAGGAAAAAAGCAAGGAGGGACCCTTTAGGGAGGATTCCTTGATTTTTTCCGTTGCTGGGACCCACATTCCAAATCCAACTTTTTCTTTATAAAGAAATAAAAAATGACCGGGCGAAACTTTGCTCACCCGGCCGTTATGGACCTTTTTTGCCAGAAATGCTGCCCTAGGGCTGTATACATTCCCGGCTTAGTTTAGTCTAATTACCTCTTAAGGTTGATGATTGTCTCAAGCATTGAGTCGCCAGTCTGGATTGTCTTTGCGTTTGACTCGAATCCGCGCTGGGTTACAATCATGTCCGTAAGCTGTTCTGTAAGGTCTACGTTTGACATTTCAAGTGTACCTGCAAGGAATGAACCCTTACCTGCAACACGTGCTGTACCGATGTCTGCCATACCAGAGTTGATTGATTCAGCAAACATTGTGTCGCCCTGCTTTTCAAGACCGCCCTGGTTTACAAAGCTAGCCATTGCAAGCTGGCCGATTGTGCGTGTTGAACCGTTTGAATATACACCAGTGATGATACCGTTCTGGTCAATCTTGAAGTTGTCAAGGTAACCGAGCCTGTATCCGTCCTGATAGAAACCTTTTGTTGAAGAAGAAGATGCGCTCTGTGTGATTGTGTTTTCCATAGAGCCAATCTGTCCCAAGTCAAGGTTGAATGTCTGGCGGTAAACTCCACCGTCTGCTTCTTCGTTGCTGTCTGCTACGTCGAATGAAGCCTGGAGAACGATGTTGCCGTTTGCATCATTCGGTGTTTCGTTTCCTACGCTGTCTCTTACTGCACGGAGTGTTCCGTAGTTGTCAAAGAACAAGTCGTATGTTCTTGCAGCTTCACCGTCGCCTGTGTCTGTTGTGCCAAGGCCTACGCGTGTTCTTGTTTCTACATCAGCAGCCGGGTCAACGTTCATTGTTACAACCCAGTGGTTTGGGTCTCCGTCTGGTGACTTGCGGAAGTTCATCTGAAGCTGGTGTGCCCTTCCGTATGAGTCGTAAATGTCCATTTCTGTAGACCAAGTGCCTTCCCTTCTCTGGGCTTCTGTTGCAGTTGCGTCATCAAAAACAGGCATGTTCTTGTTAAGGTTGCACTTAAAGCGTACGTTTTCTGTTGCATGTGGCGGGTCCTTCTGGCCTACAGGAATAACAAGGTCTGTAGGTGTTGCGGATGTCTGGAGAACAGACTCACCGTCTACCCTTTCTGCCATCCAACCCTGTACGCGGAGACCGTTTGCAGGATTTACCAAAGTGCCGTTTGCGTCTACACCGAATACACCAGCGCGTGTGTAGAAAGTCTGGTCGCCGTTCTTCATTACGAAGAAACCGTTACCCTGGATTGCAACGTCTGTTCCGATTCCAGTTGACTGGAGATTACCCTGTGTAAATACAGTGTCAATGGAAGCAACGCTCATACCAAGACCAACTTCCTTAGGGTTAACACCGCCAACTTCTTCCTGTGGGCGGGCTGCACCTGCAATCTGCTGGCTGATCATATCCTGGAAGTTAACACGGCCTCTCTTAAAGCCTGTCGTGTTTACGTTGGAAATATTGTTGCCAATTACATCCATTCTTGTCTGGTGGTTCTGCAAGCCGCTTACGCCGGCATAAAGTGATCTCATCATAATAGTTTACCTCGCCTTTTTATGTTAGTTGCCGTAAACGGCCTGAATTTGTTTTAAGTCATAATACATGTTGCCAACCTTTACCTGCGGGTTTGGACCGCAAGAAACTGCTTCGACAACACCGCCTGTAACACCGGCATTTTCGCCAAGGCTGATTTCTACGTTCTTTCCTATTACGTTAACAGCCTGGTCGCTTGTAAGCATTGTGTTCAGTCTTTCAAAGTTGGCGTTCATGTTTGTAATCTGCTCCAACTGGCTGAACTGTGCCATCTGCGCAATAAACTGAGTGTTATCCATCGGGTCTGTAGGATCCTGGTTAGAAAGCTGAGTAATAAGAAGCTTCAAGAAATCATCCTTTCCAAGCTCGTGCTGGGTCTGCCTTCCGTTTACAGCCAGAGATTTGTTGTAAGTGTCAACCGCCATCTTGTTCATGGCGATTTCCTCCGGGCTCAATGTAGACTTAAAGCCTGCTGCCTGTAAGCTACCTGCGTTTTCCATATCCATTTATAACTCCTATGCTACAACGTCAATTTGATAACCGCTTGACTTTGAGTAAGATGCGGAACTTCCTGTTTCCTGTACAGAAGAGTCTCCTGTAGAGGCAAGCTCTCCGTACGTCCTGTTTGACATAAACTCCTGCGCCATCTGATGCTGCTCCTGGCCAAAGTTGCCGCCGTTGCCACTCTGCGCAAGGTTCAATGTAAATCCGGCACTGTCAAAACCATTCTGCTGGAAAGCCTGCTTCAAGACGTCCAAATTCTGCTTGAAGGCATCGTATGCTTCCTGGCTGTGAACAGTTATTTGTCCCGCTATTACTTTATCGGAAACTTCAAGGCTAATCTTAACATTTCCGAGAGATTCGGGCTTCATTGTCATGTTAATTGTGCCGGAATTGTTGTCGCGAAGGATAATGCTGCCCGCTTTTACAAATTCAGGGGCATTTTCCTGAATCTGCTGGCTTAGCATTGCCTGGAAGGTGGAGCCTGTAGCCCCCGCGCTCTGGTTGTTGCTGGCAAGAATGTTCTGCTGGGACTGAACGCGGGCTGCATCCGCATTAAGCAGCTGTACGTCATCCGACTTGGCAGAAACAGCCGTAAGTGCATCATCCTTAAGTTCAAGGCTTTCTTCATTTGTGTTCTGAACGGCCGTGCGCTCGTCAACGATTGTAAATACGGAGTTGGAGGCCTTTGCTTCTGCAAGTGGCTTTACCTCTTTTGATGACTTTGACTCCTGCTTTTCGGACGAAAGGTTCTTGGAAGAATCCTTAAGTGCGTTTGCTGAAGTCCCTTCTGCATTTGTAGCAGCATTAGCATCGCCTGCGGCAACAAGGACTTCATTTCCCTGCTGTTCCATAAGGGACTGGGCATTTTCTTGCTGCTCTACACCTTCAATTTCTGAAGCGGAAAGTTCCTGAATGGAAGAAGAAAGCTTAAGTTCTTCATTTTCTCCTGCAAGTGGAGCTAGTACGGTTGAATCTTCCGCTACGGAACTTGCCAAGATAGACGCAGATTCTGCATCCAAGGACTCTGCTGCTGTAAGGTCAAAGACCACTTCTATTGTATTTTCTTGTGAAGCAGAAACATTTTCTTCCTTGCCGGCCTTTTCCGCTGGAACTGCACCGCTTTGGGCAATGGCATTGCTTGCTTCTGCGGAAGAAGAAGATTCCTGCTGGCTTGACGGAATGACTTTATTTGTATCTGAATTTTCGCTTATTGTTTTTTTAGAGGCATCTTTTTTGGAGACTTTCTTGCCCTCTGAATATTCATGGGTCTTTTTTACCGGTGAATTTTCTTCTGGCTGTACAAGTTCCGCCTTTTTGGCCTTGCCGCTTTCGCTAACAGACTTTAGGACGGATTCAAAAGAAGCTGAAGACTTCTGGCTCTTTTTGTTTGCAGTACTTTTTTCGCTTGCCGTATTCGCGGATGCAAACTGGATGTTTAGGGTCTGCATATAGGTAATACCTCCGGAAAACACCGAAGATTTTACCTGTACAGGGCCTCACAAAGCCTTTGACTCGCGAAGCCTTAAGACTTAGCTATTCAAGCGTCGTGGGCTTGCTCTGCATCTTGCGCATCAGCTGGCCTACCCTTTCATCTGGCATAAGCTGCAGCCAATAAGCTGTTGAAGAAGCAGTTCCAGATGTCTGGGCATCTTCTTCCGCCTGTCGCAAAACGTCAATAACCTGCTGATCCGGCATAGCCATAAGCTTTTCTACCGCCGCCTGAGGCTGCATACCAACAAGCCACTGCACAATTTGTTCGGTGTTTCTCTTATTATCTTCGTACTTTTTTACCTGATTGTTGAATGTTTTTTCGCGTTCTTCCTGAGCTTTTTTCTGATCCTCGAGTTCCTGCGCTACTTGTGTATTGTTGTTTTCTGCAGTAGCAACGTCGTTTTCCCTCTTGTCAAGCTCTTCGGAGCGGATGTCCAATGCTTCCAGCCTCTTTGCAAAGCGGTCGTTGTCCAGGTCTGCCTCTGCCAAGTCCACTGGAGAAGAAGGTGCGGTGGATGTCTGCGGCTGCAATCCCGCTAGACGGTAAACCGGGGCAAAGATTTTTTTTGCTTGGATTATGCCAAGATAGTCAAACCAAAGCAACCCGAACAAAACGAGTATTATAATGAGAATTAACAGTAATATTGACTTTCCAAGTACTTTAGCCCGTGCCACGATTTCAAACCCCTCTAATATTTTTTAAATCTATCGGCAAGTATTTAAAATAGTTTTAGCTATTTTATTTTTACAGGCCTTCTATGCTGAAAGCCTTTTGCAAAGAAGACCTAGCCCCGATCGGAGCCGGCCGAAGGCGTCCGCAAGGACCGCGCGCCTATGGCGGGCAAGCGGCGCAGAGCGGGTTTTACCATAAACTGCCCGCATCGGCGTGCGGGCACAGTATTACAGAAAAATACGCTCCAGAACCTTTTTGAAGCTATTTTGCAATCAAACCACCGATTGCGCTTCCCAAAGTTATGTCGTTGTCTATGCTTACGATGTCATAGTAAAGACCGCGTTTTTGGACGAGTACGCTTTCGAGGAAGGCCTCTACCCTAGCGCGTACCTTGTAGGTCTTGTAGAAGGATGTTCCGTCGCACAAAAGGCAGACTGGGCGGGTTGCATCTGTACCGGCACCGCTTTTTATTACACATGCGGCGAGTATGGCAGAAGCAAGGCGGGCGCAGCGTCCTACGATGGCATCCAAAAGCTGGAAGAGGCGGGAGTAATCTTCTTCCGTGGCACTTTCAGCAGCTTTTGCGCCAAGTACAGAGGCTGTGCTGTAGGGTGCGTGGAGGAAGGAGTCCATCTCTATCTGGGTAAGTTTGTTTATCTGAAGGAGCGAGTCGCTGAATTTCTTGCTGAAAAGACCTTCCTGGGCGGCAGAATGGATTGCCTCGAATGCCAAGGGTCCCATGTAAGCACCGGAACACTGCTTTTCCATAAGGCCTGTGCCTGGTTTTTCGCTCTTTGCGTCTAGTGCTTTGTCAAAGTCTGACTGGATTACGTCTGCAAATTTTCCGCTTTCGCAGACTATAATCTGCTTTTTAAGACCCTTGTAGGCTGGATCTTCGCTCTGAATGTAGGCTCCGTTCATGCCAGTTCCAAGGATAAAGCCAACGTAGCTTGAGTAGCGCATCCCCTCTGCAACATCGGCAGCACCGGCTAAAAGGGCTGCAACGGTGTCGTTAAGTAGTGAAACGTGAAGCTTCTTTTTCCAGCCGTGTTCTGTAAGGGCCTTTACGAGTTCTTTTCCTATGTGGCTACCAACAACTTCTGGAGCCTTTACTTCTTTTGAAAAGTTGATGAGGATTCCGTCTCCGTCTTCGGTAATGGTCATTGGGTAGGAGAAGCAGAAGCCAATTTTGTCTGACTTGTCTTTAAGGTGCTCAAGGTTTTCTGCAAATTTGTCAAAGAATGCCTTTTTGGAAAGTTCACCTTCTGTTCCGGGCATCTTTGTCTTTTCCATAAAGTCTATGGAAGGCTTTCCCATGTTGTCAAAGGTAACAAGGCATGAGCGGAAATTTGTTCCACCGGCATCTATTACTATAACGCTTTCTCCGGCCGGGCTTTTTGCAGGCGGGTTGCTGAATGTGCGGATCATGTCCTGTCCTGCTGGGCGGGAGCTAAGACCTTCGTCCATATCGTAAAGAAGCGCATCAATCACAGTATCAATGTCCGTGTTAACCGGAAAATTGTGCTTTGAAAGAAATGCGGCAACAGCTTTGTTCATATTTTACCTCTATAAAATGCTTTATTTGCTTATTGTAACCATTCTGGGCTTAATTTTCAAGTGTAAAAGTCTACCGCTTCCTTACAAACATCCGCTTTTTTGCATCAAATTCGTAGCAGAACATCCCTTCCCCATCAGAAAACTGTTCGTTTCCGCACCAGAGGACGCTTTTTTTGTCCAGATTGTAGATTACGCTGTGAACGGTAAGAATCCTATCCTTTGCATCCCTTTTTGGCCTTATTGTGCGCTGAGCTGCCATTTTTAGAACCTGCATGGCAGACATTTCGTCTTCTACAACTCCCCCGCTTTTGGAAAGACAGTCATAAATGATGTTGTACCTGTCCCAGCCCTTAAGGTGAGCTGTGTCGTAGGAATCATAATAGCCCGGCTGAATAATAAAGTTAGTGACCCACTGGAAGTCTGCCATTGCTTCCCTACGGCCAACATTAGAATCATCGTCATTGTAAGTAACAAGAAGCTTGCGCTGGCTTCCGTCGCTATCCAGACCGTCTTTTGCATTCACCCACTCAAGGATTGCGCTTCTGCCAGAACTGTCGGCAACCATATAATGAAAAGACGTTCCCGCAGAATCATGCATGTCAAACTGGCCTGCAATTTTTACAGCATCCTCCAGTGAATCTGCATAATCAAGAATCATTCGTATAAAAGTTGTAGAAGAAAGATCCTTAAGCTCCGTGTTCTGGTTTGTTGCAACAACTTTTTTTCCCTTACCCTGGTACGTCATATAAAGCGCGCAGCTAACACCGGCGTCATTGATTCCATCCAGAGGCAGGTATGGAGCTGCAAGGCACAAGGCTTTTAAAGCAAGGCTATCCACATTTTTGCTTGCAGGAATATTTATAAACGAAAGGTCTACCGTAGAAATTGAAGCGTGGCGTTTTTTGTTTCCCTTTACGCGGACAAGGCAGGTGTTTGTAGAATACAGATCGTAATTGCGTGCAAAAAGGTGCTGGCCGTCAGTTTTTTTTGCAGTAAAAGATGAGCAGCCAATTTTTGAGACATTAATCTTTACAGGAAAAAGCCCCTTTGTTACTTTTTTTATTATAAAGTCAAGCAGTTCCCTGTCATCCTTAGCGCCGCCCTGTTCAAGGTAATCCTCAAAATAGTAGTTTCCCTTGCAGGTCATCTCGTAGATTCCGCATTGAAGGGTGTTTTCTACCCTCTGCTTACGAAGCTCTATGGAAAGAATTGCAGAAATTTCGTTTCTGAACAAAAATAGGGCTATAAAAACTGTTGCCAAAATCAGTAAAAGTATTGAACTTAAAATTTTAATTGCTGTTTTCATGATGGGGCATCATACAATATTCTGCAAAAAGATTTAAGGGGGTGTTTTCTGAAGGGTATTTTTCTGGACGAAGTTTTGCCTGCTCTACCATTCATTCCCTGGCTATAATCGGCCACCATGCCTCTGCGCCACCACCCTTCCGGCCTTCCCTAACGGTCATCCCGCTTGCGCGGGACTAAAGGGCCTCCACGGTGGCGTAGGCTGATTAACGCTCCCCCCAAAGCAAAACAGATTAATACTTCCAACCGACCATACCCTTGCCCTCACTGGAAAATACAAGGCCCACCTTGCACATTGACTTTCCGCTTACGGCAAAGCGCTCCGCATAACCGTTTGCGTCAATCTGGGAAAGCGCTTCTTCTGCAACATCCTCAAAGCCACGCCCCCTGTCCATCTTAAGCTCA